>NZ_JBHXIB010000082.1:0-23515 GCF_042723975.1 Amycolatopsis sp. NPDC058340
ACGTTGAACGTTGCGAAAGTGGCTTTCGCGACACCGACCGCGCCGCCTCACCGGCCCCGAAGCGGGGCGACAGAAACAGCACGGGCGGCGGCCGTGAAACTCGTCCAGCCCACCAGCTCGACCAGCTCTCGATCGGGCAGGCCCGCGGCCGCGACCAGAGCGTCGTCGACCTGATACGGCGCCTTCGCGACCACCAAAGCCAACCGGACCACGGGATCGTCGAACGCGTCCACCCAGGACCGGCTCAATCCAGGCGGCGAACCGTCCCAAGTGGACAGTTCACGCGCCACGACCTCCCGAACCACCGAAGGCACCGCCAGCGCGCCGAAAGCCGCCGCGGCACGGGAGAACGCGTCCTCGACCACAGGATTGCCCGCGGCCCAGCCGAAATCGCGGGAGCCCACCGGCAACAGGTCCAACGACTCTCCCGGCGAAGCCCCCGTCACCGGCCGCAGGAACCGCCGCAAGACGGCCTTCGCCCTCGCGCGCGCCGAATCCGGCACGGACGACGGAAGCGGCGAAGGTCCGAGGAACACACTCACCACCCGGTTCAGGTAGTGGAACGTGAACGCGACCGCGGTCAGCTCCGATCGGGCGACAGGTGACAAAGGCCCCGCGAGGGGATCCGCCACGGGACGGCCCTCGGCGATCGCCGTGGCCTCCGAAGAGCGCCCGAGCGAGTCCAGTGCCATCCCGTGGACTTCGACGCAGTACGGGCACGAGTTCCCTCGCGACACCAGCGTCGCGACGATCTCCCGGTCCGCCCGGCTCGTCTCCCCGGCCGCCACCAGCGATTCCCGCAGCATCACCCAGCTCGCCGCGAGCACCGCCGGCGACGGCGAATGCACCGCGACCGGCGGGGCCAGCATCCCGAAGTCGCGCTCCAGCCGTCTGTAGACGTCGCGCACGAGCCCGGTCGCCCGGCCGAAGGGAACCGGCCGGACGTACCGGGCTTCGCGCACCGCGCGCCGCAGCGCGAGCCTCACCAGCGCGGGTGCCACGCTCAGCTCCCGGCCACCAGCGACAGCTTGCTGACCGCGCGCCGCCCGGTGATGGAGCCGTCCGGGGCGGGGGCGCCGTACGTGACGTCGACACCGCGTGCCTGCAACGCCCGCACGATCCCCGGCACGGAACGCTCGGCCAGCGCCGCGATCGTCATCGCCGGGTTCACCGTCAGCGCGCCCGGCACGGAAGCGCTGTCGGTCACGAAGATCCCGGGGTGGTCGCGGAGTTCGTGGTTCGGGTGCAGCGCCGAGGTCGCCGGGTCGTCACCGATCCGGCACGACGCCAGCGGGTGCACGGTGTACGCGCCGACGACGTCGTTGGTCCACGGCGCCACCTTCGCCAAGCCGTCCTTCTCGAGGATCTCCTTGCACTCCGCGTCGGCCAGCGCCCAGCCGTGGCGGGTGTTCGGCGTCGGGTCGTACTTCAGCGGGCCGCGGCCGAGCATCTGCTGCGAGATGCGGTAGGCGTTGCCGGTGGGCGGCGGCGCGCCGAAGACGCCCTCGTTGTCGTCCTCGGTCATCAGGAAGATGGTCAGCCAGGAGGCCCACTTCTTGAGGATCTCCTTCTTCTGCACCCCGAACCAGCGTGGTTCGTCCCCGTCGGGCACCTGCGCGAGGATCGTGCCGAGCCCGGGCGGGAAGTACAGCTGCTCCAGCGAGTACCGCTCGTACTCCGGCAGCGAACCGTCGAGCTTGTCCCAGTTCGCCACGGTCGGGCCCTTGCCGATGTGGTTGGCCTCGTAGACCTTCCCGTCCTCGCGGGACAGCCCGAGCACCTCGCGGACCCGCTCCTCGTCGATGATCGCGGTGTTGAGCCGCTCCCCGTTGCCCGAGAAGTACCGGCCGACCGCGTGCGGCATGGTGCCCAGCGCCGCCTCCGAACGCTGCAGGATCACCGGCGTCGCGCCGGCGCCCGCGGCGATGATGACGACCTTCGCGTCGATCGTCCCGCTGCCGGACTGGAGCCGGTAGTCCTCGTCGTCCACGATGTTGAAGTGCACGCGGTAGTCGCCGTCGTCGATCCGCTCGATCCGCTGGACCTCGTGCAGTGGCCGGATCTTCGCCCCGTGCGCGAGCGCCGCAGGCAGGTAATTGGTCAGCAGCGAGCGTTTCGCGTCGAACCGGCACCCCGCCATCATGAAGTTGCAGTTCACGCAGCGGTCGTTGTCCACCGCGACCGGCGCGGGGTTGGCGGTGCGGCCGGAGTGGTTACAGAAGGCGGCCCACAGCCCGCCCGCGTACGAGACGTCGTTCCAGTCCTGTGTGGACACCGGCAGCGACTCCGAAACCCGGTCGTACCAAGGCTCCAGGGTGTCACGCGTCAGCGCCGAAGGCCACATGCGACGGCCGATGCTGCCATGGCGTTCGAACACGAACTTCGGCGCGCGGGGCATCGCGGCGAAGTACACCACGCTGCCGCCGCCGACACAGTTCCCGCCGAGCACGCTCATCCCGTCGCCGACGACGAAGTCGAAAGCCCTGGTGTAGGAGGAGCCGAGCAGATAGTCGTGCTCGAACTCCTTCGCCTCCAGCCACGGCCCGCGTTCCAGCACGGTGACCTTCGCCCCGCCCGCGGCCAAGTGGTAGGCGGGGATGGAGCCACCGAACCCGCTGCCGACGATGACGACGTCGGTCTTGTCGTAGGCGGTCATGCGGGGCTCCCGGAAGGCGTGGTGTCGGGGTGGACTCGGGCCAGCTCGCGGCGGTAGGAGAACTTCGGGAACCGCCACAGACCGTCTTCGTCCGGCGCGGTGTACCCCATCGCCAGCAGGCCGGGATGGCCCTCGGCGATGGCTTCGGCGGTGTGCTTGTGCGCCGCGCTGTCGAAGGACATGTTGCAGAACAAGGCGAGGCTGACCCAGCCGTCCTTCTCCGGATGTCCCGGCGCGGTCAGCGACCGCACGAGCGCCGTCCTGTCCGGAAAGGACAGTGCGACGAACGGCGGCAGAGACTCGTCCAGCGTGACGTCGTTTTCCTTGGCGTAGACCTTCGCGTGCTCGTTGAGGGACTGCGCCAGATAAGGCAGGCCGACGGTCACCCCGGTCGCCTCGGTGTGCAGCAGTTCGAGCGCGCCCGCCGCGACCGCGCCCGGCCCCGGCGAAGCGCCGGCGATGGCGTGATCATCGGGGAAACGCTTCTCCCCCGGCACGATCGTGTCCGCGTAGGCCTCCAAAGTGGACACCTCGGCCTGTTCGTCCGAATCCACGGAACCTACCTCCTGTTCCTGGTGTGCACGGTCATCGGCAGCCCGCCGCGCACCCGGAGCGACAGCATCGCCTCGGGAACCACGTCGTAGCCCGGGAGCTTCCTGAGTTCGAGGTCGCGCAGGACCATCGTCAGCACGAAAACGGCCTCCATCACGCCGAGGCTGTTGCCGATGCAGAACCGCGGCCCGGCGCCGAACGGGATGTAGGCGTAGCGCGGCCGCCCGCTCGGCCGGTCCGGGTCGAACCGGTCCGGATCGAACTTCTCCGGCTCCGGCCAGAACGCCGGATGCCGGTGCAGGGTGAAGGGCACGACGACGACATCGGAGCCGGCGGGGATGTGATAGCCGCCGATCTCGTCGTCGGCCTGCGCCACCCGCGGCAGCAGCCACACCGGCGGATACAGGCGCATGACCTCTTCGACGACCCTCGCCGTGTACGGCAACCGGTGCAGATCCTCGTGCGTCGGCAGCTGGTCGCCCAGCACCGAATCGGCCTCGGCACGCAGTTTCGCCGCGATCTCCGGATGCTCGTCGAGCAGATGGAAGGCCCAGCCCAGCGTGCTCGCCGTCGTCTCGTGCCCGGCCAGCAGCAGCGTGATCAGCTCGTCCCGCATCTGCTCGCGGGTCCCGCCGGTCGCGATGAGCCGCGAAAGCACGTCCTCACCGTCCTCGACCGGGTTGGCCAGCCGCTGCTCGACGAGCTCGTCGGCGATGCGGCGGAGGTCGTCCCGCGATTCCCGGAACCGCAGCTGTTTCTTCAGCGGCGCCCACTGCGGGACCATGCTCAGCGTCACCGCTTCGAACATCGCCTGGTCCTGCACGGCCTCGAACGAGTGTCCCAGCGAGGTGAACCCGCCGAGATCCGCGTCGAGCAGCGTCTTGCCGAGCACGCCGAGGGTCAGCCCGGTCATCTCGTGCAGGATTTCGACCGGTCCTTCGGTGTCCCGCAAGCGTTTCACGAGTCCTTCGACCTCGTTCGCGACGACCGAGGCCTGCCGCGCGATCCGCTTGGGCTGGAACACCGGCTGGATGGTCCGGCGCTGCTTCTTCCAGACGTCGCCGTCACTGGTGAGCAGCCCGTCGCCGAGCGCCCGCCTGGCCTCCTGGAGGCCGATTCCCTTGTGGTAGTTGGCCGCGTTGTCCGCGAGCACGTGTTTCGCCAGTTCGGGGTGGTTCACCAGGTACATCGTCTTGGGACCGATCGCGATCCGGACGACGTCCCCGTGCGCCTCCGCCGAGTCCGACATGAGCGCCAGCCGGTCGGTGAAGAGCTTCTTCAGCAGACCGAAGGTCGCCCGGCGCGGCGGGCCGGGCGGCGCGGCCTTAGGCGTTACCACCTCCCGGGTCATGCCGCCACGGCCCCGGTTTCCGTCTCCGGCTTCCCAGCCGGCTTCGGCAAGGACGTGACCTCGGCGGACTTCGCCTGCTCGGCCTCCCACTTCTCGGTGGCCTTCTTGGAGAAGTGCAGGCCCCACAGGAACATCCCGCGGATGAGGCAGACCAGCGCGGTGGCGAGGAACAGGCCGTAGGCCACGTGCACGACCATGAAGAACCCGTACGCCAGCGCCACCCCCGAACCGAACAGGATCTGCGACGCGGGCTTCGACGGGGTCGTGCCTGGGTCCGTGACCATGTAGTTCGTGTAGAGCACGAACGCCACCCCGGTCATCATCCCGAGCGCGCCGGGAATCGCGGTGTCGAACATCCACCCGCGGACGATCGCCTGGAGGGCGAAGGTGATCAGCCAGGCGCCGATCAGCCACATCCGCTGGGTCAGCATCGCGTTGAGCACGGTGCCGGAGACGATGATGATGCCGACGATCAGCCAGCCGACCCACGAGTCGACCTGCTCGGTGAAGTGGTACGGCGGCGCGATACTCGCCCAGGGGAACACCAGCAGGATGATCGTGATGCCGAAGTTCGACGGGTTCATGTAGTGCCGGAGCCTGCCGCGCACCGGGGCCTGCAGGACCCACTTGGCGCCGACGGCGACCACGACGCCGAACATCATGACCAGCACCTGGTCGTTGACGTAGGTGAGCATGTTCAGCGCGAGACCGGTGATATGCGCGGGGAAGAGGAATTCCACCAGTCCCTTGAAACCGTTGCCCCGGAAGCGGACGTCACGCCCCTGGACGCGGGCCCCGATGATCTCCAGCAGGATTTCGGTGGTGTACGCCGTGGCCAGCGCGATGAACGGATAGGTGTAGGGCTGCTCGAAACCGAGCACGGTGTAGCCGATGATGTTGAAGATCGTGATCGAGATCGCGAACCGGCGCAGCGCCGTGATCGTCTTGTTGCTCTTCGGTGCCGTGAGTGTCTGCTCAGCCATGACGGTCATTTCTCCTTAGCCTGAGCGCCGAGCTGGAACGTGTGGCTGCCCGGGGTCAGCTGGACTTCCTGCGTGCGGATCTGCCCGGTCAGGTCGCGCCACTGCAGGTGGACCTGCACCGGCCCGGTGACCTCGCCGAGGCCGATCTGGATCTCGTGGCTGCGCTTGCCGGAGTGGCCGCTGCCGCCGTCGACGCGGTCCATGTACTTCTTGCCGTCGGGGGTGACGACGGTGACCTGCGCGCCGATCGCCGCGGTGCCCGCCGCCTCGAGCGGGCCGTCCGCCGAAGCCTTGTCGTGCACCAGCTTCAGGTTCAGATACGACCCGCTGCCGGGGCTGACGTTGCGGTAGAAGATCGGCTGCTCCCACTGGCGGGCCACGGCGAAGTCGAGCTTGCCGTCGCCGTCGGCGTCACCGGTGGCGATACCGCGGGTGGGCACCGGGACCGCGAGACCGAGGCGCGGGGCCAGGTCGGTGTAGCGGCCGTCGGAGCTCTTGGCCCAGAAGTGCAGGGTGTGGTCGCCACCGACGTCGTCACCCGCGACCATGTTCGGCCAGAAGTACGGGTGCTTCAGCAGTTCGTCGTTGGAGGTCGCCAGCTCCTGCAGCTGCGGCCAGCGGTTGACGTCGCCCTTGACGAAACCGGTCGCCTGGGTGATCACCGATTCGCCGCTGTTGTTGTAGTCGGCGATCTTGACGTCCCAGCCCCAGCCGGACCACGCGGTGCCCGCCTGCGCGCTGCGGTCCACCCACGGCGCCTCGCCGCCCTGCAGGCGGCCACGCAGATCCGCGGTGTCCTTGGCGGTGTTCATGAACTGGAAGTGGCTTTCCTCGATCCCCCAGGACGTCGTGATGTTGCTGACGTACAGGTCGTAGAGACCGTCGTGGTCGAGGTCGGCGAAGTCGACGCCCATCCCCTTGAAGGAGTCGTTGCCGATCACCTTGGACTTCGGCTCGTTGGGCCCGCGAATGCCCTTCACCTCGGCGAATTCGACGTGGCCGGGGCGGGACTTGTTGTACAGCAGGCGGTCGTGGCCGAAGTCGTTGCCGATGTAGAGCTCCGGCAGGTTGTCCCCGTCGACGTCGGTGGCGCTGGCCGCCAGCGACCAGCCGCCCTGGGAGTCGGCCGGGATGGCCTTGTCGTCGAGGGCGAAGGTCGCGCTCGGCTTCACGCCCTGGGTGGCGCCGGTGAACCGCAGGATGTACTTGCCGCCGGCGTTGTCGGCGTGCGACATCGACTTGTTCATCTCGACCCCGCCGGAGACGCGGTCGTCCAGCACCGCGCTGTCGGGGAAGTAGTTGCCGATGAAGATGTCCTGGTGACCGTCGCCGTCGAAGTCACCGACGGAAGCGGCGTTGGTGTTCCACAGTGGACCGGAGTACTCGCCGTTCTTGGAGTTGTTGCCCGGCACCAGTTCCACCGGCTCGTAGGCCTTCGGCTCCAGCTTCGTGGCGCCCGGCTTCGAGAGGAACAGGATCGGGGTGCGGCCCCAGTAGTAGGCCAGCAGGTCGACCCGGCCGTCCTCGTTGTAGTCGGCGGGAACGCAGCCCATGGGCGCGATGTACTTGCCCATCGGCAGCGGCGCCGCGTCGAGCGCGAACGGCGCGTAGCGGTCCCCGCCCTTGCCCGGCGTCGGGGTGATGACGACCTGGTCGCTGCGCGGGTCCACGAAGCACAGGTCGTTCGCGAGCTTGTCGCCATCGAGGTCGTTGACCGCGATCGCGGCGCCGACCGAGGAGATCCATGCGCGGATGTGCTCGTAGTCCTTGTTCACCGTCCGGATCGACTGGCTCTTCGCCGCCTCCGGCAAGGCGATCGTCAGCGGCTCGAAGGCGTACTTCGAAGCCATGGTGTCGGCCTCGGCGGTCGAGACCGTGGGCAGCTGCGCCACCACGAACAGTCCCGCCATCAGCAACAGCGCCACGATGCCCGCAAGCTGCTTGCGGAGCCAGCCCAAGGTCGCGGTCATTTCCCTGCACCTCCAGAAAGAATCGCTTCGGCGATGCGCTGTCGCCAGGTTTCGAATGCCGGGAGTTCGCCGTCGACCACCGTCGCCGGGCGCACCTCCTGGGTGATGGCCGCGGCCCGCTCGGCCGTCAGCCCGCAGATCGCTTGCGTGGCGACCTCGGTCTCGGGGATCAGCAGCCCGGCGCGGACGCGGGCTTCGGCGGCGAAAGCACTGCCCTGGGCGAGGTTCCCCCGGTGCTCACCGGCGAACTCGGCCAGCTTCAGCAGTTCGTCGCCGGTGACACCGCACGCGTAGGTCGAGGCGAGCCCGATGCCGGCGTAGAGGTCGCCGTGCCGGTGCTCGGGGAATCGCGCGACCGTGTCGGCGACCAGATCGACGTCGGTACCGCAGATGAACCACAGCGCCCGCCCGATGCCCTGGTCGATCGCCCGCAGCGAGTAGCCGTCGTTTCCGGGCGGCCAGGAGAAATCCGGGTCCTGGAACTGCCCGTCGACGTATTTCGCCGTCTTGAAGTAGGCCTGGTGGAAGCCGTAGCCGTCGAGCACCAGCCAGCGCAGCAACGGGTCGAAGTCCTCGGCGGACGGCCAGCGGAAACGCGGCAGGCGGGCCATCGCCCAGCCGACGCCGACGTAGATGATGTAGTCGTGCTTCTCGCCGGGGCCGTCGAGGAAGCCTTCGATGTGACGGCGGCCGCCGCCCGGCAGCCCGTCCAGCATTCCGTACCCCATTCCCGCGCCCTCGTAGGCGAAGCCGCGGTATTTCACCGGAATACGTTCGAGCCATTCTTCCGCCTGTCCGACGGACCGTGCTTCGACCGCGTGCGCGTAGCCGAGCAGGAATTTCTCACCGACGGTCTCCAGCAATTCTTGAGCGGCCGGGCTCTTCTTGTGGAAACCGCGCTTGTCCAGTGACGTCTCGGAGACGTCCGGCGTGATCATGCGACGTCTGATCGTGCGCCAACCATTGCCCAACGCACTCTCCCCCTAACGGGTGGATTCGAATTCTGGATTGCTTAAAGGCTCACATGCGTGGCGTTACCCCAGCTACTCCACGGTTGCGCCCGCGGTTCTCCCGGTTTGCGAGACCGGGAGACCGCGGGAATAACTTCGCCTCAGGCCACCGCGCGGAGGTACTCGGGGGCGGGCATGGTCATCCGGTTGCCGGCGGAGCTCGGGCCGCCCGCGAGGGTGATCGCCATCGGCGCGTCGGTCGGCCGCGGGGCGCGCATCGGCATCCGCAGGTGGACCCTGCCGTACCGGGTGATGTCGACGCGGCCGGGCAGCGTGCCGACGGAGAACGACGAGGCCGCGGTCCCGGCGGCGTGCTCGGCCACCCCGATGACGGTCCACCGGCCCTCGGGGACGTTCTGGATCTCGATGTCCGCGGACAGGACGTTCGCCCTGCCACCGAAGGCGACGGGACCGCACTGCGGGATCGACTCGGCGAACAGTCCGATGAGGACACTCGCCGGGCCCGCCCCGCGCGGGGTCTCGACGCGCACGCTGATCGTGCCGGTGCCGCTGCGCATCGTGGCACTGCCCATTCCGGCGCTGTGCAACGCTTCCAGGGTCGGGAGGCGCTGGAAGTGCGGGGCCAGCGCCACGAGCAGCTCGCCGACCTCGGGATCGCGGTACTGGGTCGGGGTCATCCCGACCGCACGGGTGAAGCGGCTGGTGAACGTGCCGACGCTGCTGTAGCCGACGCTGCACACGATGTCCGACACCGTCAGCGATGTCGTCAGCAGCAGCCGTTTCGCTTCGAAGAGCCGGATCGCGGTGAGGTACCGGCCGGGGGTGACGCCGGTGGCCTTGGTGAAGATCCGCGAGAAGTGGAACGGGCTGACGAAGACTTCCGATGCCAGGTCGCCCAGGGTGATCGGGTCGAAGTACCTCGCGTGCATCGATGAGATGGCCTGCAGCACCGCAGGTTGCAAGGGGGACGCCGGCTCGGGGGGCCGACCGGGTTCGGTGACGCCTTTCTCGTTCGCCGCCATGGCGACTGTTCGTAGCTGCATCAGACCAACCTCGGATTCGCTGTCGCTTTTCCTCTGTACGACAGCAAACGCGGTGCCGATTTCAGAGGGCTCGACGAGCGATCGAGAAGGGAGGCGAACAGGCGAAAAGCTCGTGAGTGGTAAGGACGGTTGGAACCGTCCTTACCACTCACGAGGCCGTCAAGCGGGAAGGTCGAGGACGCACTCGCCGACGCTGACCTCGGCGGGCCAGTCGAGCTTCAGGGCGCGGTCCACGCGGTCTCCGGCGTCCACCGGGACGGCGTGCGCGGCCAGCCCCATGGCACGGGCGACGAGGTACAGCGTCTGTTGCAGCGCACCGACATGCGCCAAGGTGGTGGCGTACGCGCCACCCCCGAGGACGGACGCCATCCGCGGCATCCGCGCGGTCACGGTGATCAGCGCCGAGGGCCGCTGATGGTTGCCGCCGCCGATCATCGCCATGTCGAGCATCGCGTCGAGATCGGCTTCGTCGGCGTTGACGAGGCTGAGCCGGTGCTCCAGCGGGTCGTAGTGGTAGATCCCGCGGTCCAGCCCCGAGCAGCGGTTGACCGACACGTACAGCTCGAGTTCGTACAGGCACGCGACGCTGAAGTACGGCCGCTGCGAAGCACTGTGCGCGGGCCCGTTCGGCAGATGCGCGGGCCCGATCGACCGGATCCGCGCGCCGCGGAAGAGGAACTCGCCGATCTGCTCGGCGGTCAGCACGCCCTCGGTGAATTCGGGGCAGGTGTGGTCGTTCTCCAGCAACGTCGTCAGTGTCGGATCGGTCTCCGCGCGCTCGGCCAGATCCGGCCGGTACAGCGAGTGGACCGGCCCCTCACCGGTGGCGGCCTTGACCACCGGCGGCTTCCCGAGGCCGGGCAGGTCCGCCGGGCCGCCGGGCCGCCAGGTGCGGCTGGTGGTGTGGAACGAGAGTTCGTCCGGGGACCACAGGCCCAGTTCGGGATCGTCGTCCTCGGCGAACCGGCCGTGTTCCCCGGCGACCTGGACGACGCCCGCGGCGACCAGATAGGACACGATCGCGCCGACCACCGCGGCGTCGATACCGGTCGTGGACACGATGTCCCCGACCGATTTCGCCGTCGCCAAGGTCGCCGCGACGTGCACCGCCCACGGCTGGGACAGCACGACGCGGTACCGCGCGGACGGCGACTCCAGCCCCATCCCGTCGGCGTCGGAACGCAGGGAACTGAAGCGGGACAACCGGATCGGACGCGTTGGCGGGATCTCCACCGGGGCGAACACCGGCGCGAGCACGACCGGGATCACCGACAGCAGCGGTCCCCTGCCGTCGGCGAGCCCGAGCGAGCGCACCACGGAGCCGCCGAGCTCCTTGAGCGCCTGACGCAACGCGTCGGCGCCTTCGGCCGTCCAGCTCAGCTCGCCTTCGAGATCGGGCTCCCGCTCGACGGGCTCCCACGAGGACGTCACGTTCGCCAGTGAGACCGGCCCCAAAGCCATCCGCCGCAACGATTCCAGCACCAGCGGTTCCGGGCGGTCGAACTCGTACTCGCCCCAGCGGGTGACGACCACCAGCGAGCCGTCCTCACCGATCTCGACAAGGCTGTCGTCGGTGAGCGACCACAAGGGGATCGTTTCGGCCACTCCGCCGGGGGGATCTGTCGTCAACGGTTGCTCCAGCTTGATCTACAAGAACATGGGGAAGGGGTTCAGCCGGTCGTAGGGGGTCGGCTCGGCCAGCCTGCCCAGCCGCACCGGCACGTCGAACAGGCGTCCGGGGGCGAAGCGGCTCCAGAACGGGCGCAGCCCGGGAACGACCACCCGGACCACCGGGAGGTCGATGTCCGGTCTGGTCTGGTCCAGCACGAGCGTCTCCATTCCCAGCGCGGAAAGCTTGCGTACCAAGCACTCCACGTCGTCACGGACATCGGGCCGCCGGACGAACTTGAAGTCCGCGGCGCGTTTCGCCGACCGCCCCGGCGCCGGCAGCAGATACGGCTGGTTCCCGACGGTCGCGTACTTCAGCCATGCCGACGCGTCGGGATCGTCGAGTTCGACGTCGTTCGCGAGCACCGCCGGGATCATCTGGTTGAGCTCGCTGACCGCCCTCCGCAACGCCGTCCTGGGATCCAGGTGGGCGCCGAAGCCCATCATGACGTTCTCGCGCGGCCCGGCGATACTCCTGGACAGCGCGACCATCACCGGTACCCCGAGGTCCGCGGTCAGGTCGAGCACCCACAGCTCCCGGCCCGCCCGCGCGTACTGGCCGACCATCTCCTCGGCCCACGGGTCGTCGAACGACGCGATGTCGACGCCGGGCAGGGGAAGCCGGTTGTACCACCACATCGCGACGGCGTCGCGTTCGACGAGTTCGAGCAGGCCCTGCAGGATCGCGTCCTCGACGCTGCTTCCGGCCGCGCAGCCGTTGGAGTCCGCGCGCATCCCGGTCAGCCCGCACTCCGGCGGCACCCCGTAGTAGAGGTACGCGGTCGGCATCAGCTTCCGCCGCTGCTGCGAAAGCGACCACAGCGGCGTCCAGTCGACCGCGGCCTCGGTGTCGAACCGGTCGGGGACGTGCTGGAAGTTCGCGTGCCTGGCGTTCCACTCGACCCGCGTTTCATACTGGCGCTCGTCGAAAAGCATGCACGAGTTCGGGTGGACGGCGTCGTCGCCGAGCGCGCGGAAGGTGTCGCGGATCCGCAGTTCGTCGCCCTGGTAGTTCGCCGAGAACCGTTCGATCGCCTCGCACAGCGCGCCGACCTCGGCGTCGATCGGGCTCGCGCCCTTGCCGCCGTTGTCCCCGCGCAGCCCCGCCTGCAGGCCCGCCTCGCCGCGCACGCGCCGCGCGACGTTCAGGCCGGAGCGGTACGCGTTCACGAACGCCGGCGCCCTCGGGTCGCGGGCGATCTCCTTGACGATGCCGGTAACCGGGCTGACCAGGTGGCCGTAGCGGTCGAGCACCTCGACCGGGGTGAGCGTCCGGTGCCCGCCACCGCCCGACGTCGCCTTCTTGGCCTCCCGCAGCACGACCGGCTCGGCCGTCCGCGCGGCGACGATGCCTTCGTCCCCGCATTCGGGGCATTGCGGACGGCGCCGCAGTTCGTGCAGCCGCCCCTGCAGGTCGAGGGTGTCGAGGATCCACACGGCCTGCTGCCCCGGATAGCGGTGCCCCGCCAGCCATTTGGACGCTTCAAGGGAGATCAGCTGCGACGCGGCCGCGGTCAGCGGCGGTACGGCGGGCATCGGGAACGACGCGGGACCGTCGTGCCCCAGTACCTCCTGCACACAGGCCTCGGCGTGCCGGTGCCCCCACAACCGGTTCGTCAGGCAGTGCCAGCAGCCGGACCGGCCGGGCTGCATGATCGGGCCGATCCACACCTGCGAACCCGACGGGCGGGCCAGCAGCCAGGGCCGACCGGTGCGCCGGTGCGCCGCGTCGATCTCGGCGAGCCTCGGGTCGAGGTAGTCGTCGCACAGCACGATGGCCAGCTCGGAAGCCGTCTCGACCACTTCGATACCGCTCGCGGCCAGCGCGTTCGCCACCTGCGAGGGGTCGACGCCGCGGCCGATCGCGGTCAGGCTCGCCGTCGCCGGTTTCTGACGGCAGGCCACCGCGGACGCGTCGAGACCGCACGCGTCCCAGTACGCGAGCGCGCGCTCGTCCCCGCTGAACTCGTCCGGGACGCGGACGGTGACCAGGCCGGCCTCCACCAGCCGGGCGACCACGCCGGTGACCTGTTCGGCGTTCATCCCCTCCGGGCAGGCGGACAGGAGCCCGTCGAGGTCACGGGTGCCGTCGAGCAGGGCCGCCACCGACGCGACCTGCGCGCCGCGGATCGCGATGACCCCCTGTTCGGAGAACAGGTAGGCACCGTTGCCCTCGCTGATCTCCGCCCGCAGATGCCGTTTGAATCCCAGTCCGCCGATCGAGGTGGGCGTGGACGATGCCTCGCGCATGATGACCCCCAGTAGGTCGGTTCGATTCTCGAATCCTGCTGTGTGGGGCCGGGTACCGGCCAGTGTGCGATTCACCCGTCGGATGTGAAAAACCCATGTTCTTCCGGGAGACACGCATGCGGGGCCTGGTGGACGGCTCACTGGCCCGGCGACCGGCCGCTCTGTCACTGTCGAAGCACTGGGAATCAGGTCACGACGCGTATCGAGCTGGAGGGCGCTTGCGATGTACACCGGATCACGAGTAGCGGACAAGCACCACGGCTCGGCACCCAACCCGATTCCGGCCCCGTCCGCAAGCCCCGTCCGTTTCAGCCTCCTCGGCCCGCTCGAACTCGTGCGGGACGGAGTCGACTACGCGCCGACGACGCCGAAGCTGCTGCAGGTGCTCGCCATGCTGGTCATGAGCCCCGGCAAGATCGTGCACATCGACACGATCGTGCAGGAGCTGTGGGCCAACGACCCGCCGCGCAGCGTCCGCACCACCATGCACACCTACGTCTACCAGCTGCGCAAGTGCATCGACGAGAACGAGCTGGCCCCGTACGGCGAGACCATGCTGGCGACGAAACCGCCGGGCTACGTGTTCCGGATCGCCCCGGAGCAGGTGGACGTCTTCGAGTTCCAGGAGCTGCAGCACAAGGGCCGCGAGCTGCACCTGCGCGGCGAACACGCCGAAGCGGCGAAGGCCTTCCGGTCCGCGCTCGACCTGTGGTCCGGGCCGCCGCTCGCGAATGTCCACTGTGGACCGGTGCTGTCGGCGTACGCGGTCGATCTCGTCGAACAGCGGCGCAGCACCCTGCACCTGCGGATCGAGGCGGATATCGCGGCCGGGATGCGGCACGAGCTGATCGGCGAACTGCGTTCCCTGGTCACCGCGAACCCGCTCGACGAGGCCCTGCACGGTCAGCTGATCCGCGTGCTCGGCCGCAGCGGACGGCGCTCCGACGCGCTCGCCACGTACCGTCAGGTGCGGACGAGGCTCAACAACGAACTGGGCGTGGAACCCTGTGACGAGCTGCAGGTCCTGCACCACGACCTGCTCTCCGAAGGTGAACCCGCGTGAACCCCGCTCCCACCACGGAAACGAAAGTGAGGATCGACGGATGAGCAGTCGTACCTATGGACAGTTCTGCGGGCTGGCCCGCGCGCTGGAGATCATCGGCGAACGCTGGTCGCTGCTGATCGTCCGTGACCTCGTCCTCGGCCCGAAGCGGTTCACCGAACTGCAGGCGGGTCTGCCCAAGATCCCGGCGAGCACGCTGTCCGCGCGGCTCAACGAACTCGAACAGTCCGGCGTGCTCCGCCGCCGCCTGCTCCCCCAGCTCGACGCCGCGGTGGTCTACGAACTCACCGAGTACGGCAGCGAACTCGACCAGATCGTGCTGGACCTCGGGCTCTGGGGCGCGCGCTCGCTCGGGCGGCCGGGAGCCGAGGACGTCTTCACCCTGGACTCGGCGATCCTCTCGCTGTACACGACCTTCCGGAGTGAAAAGGCCAAGGGCGTCCAGGTCACCTACGAGCTGCGCTACCCGGGCGAGATGGTCTTGCACGCGATCGTCGAGGACGGCGCGCTCAAGGTCGCGGAGGGCGCGCACCCCGGCGCGGACGCGGTCATCGAACCGCTGGGCCCGTTCATCAAGGACCTGCTGAGCGGGGACCTCACCGCCGCGGACGCGACGCGAACCGGGAAGATCCGCATCGAGGGCGCGTTCGAATATCTGGAACTGTTCACGGAATTGTTCCACATTCCCGCCGCTCCGAAAATGCCGGACGGAATCGTCGTCCGCTGATCCATCCGGCGTAACACCGCAGGTCGGATCAGCAATCCGGAGTAACGGAAACCGCCGGAACGCGGGATATCGTCACATCCGTCACCGGTCGGTCTTTCGCCCTAGGAGCTCTTTCATGGCCGCACTCGATTCGCCTCGTCCGGGTCTGCTCGCCTCGCTCAACGGGAAATACCACCGCGCGGCGCTCCTCACCTTCGCGGTGGTCGTCGTGGCCCACTGGGCGGAACACCTCGTGCAGGCGTTCCAGATCTACGCCCTCGGCTGGAAGACCGCGGACGCCCGTGGTGTGCTCGGCATCCCGTTCCCCAAGCTGATCAGCTCCGAATGGCTGCACTACGGCTACGCGATCGTCATGCTGATCTTCCTGTTCGTCCTGCGCAAGGGTTTCGCCGGCCGCTCGCGGCAGTGGTGGAATCTGGCGCTCGGCCTGCAGTTCTGGCACCACATCGAGCATCTGCTCCTGCTGATCCAGGCGCAGACCGGCTGGCGGCTCGGCGGTGGCACCGCGCCGAGCAGCATCATCCAGCTGTTCATCCCGCGGGTGGAACTGCACCTGTTCTACAACACGATCGTCACCATCCCGATGATCATCGCGATGCTCGTGCACCGGAAGGCCTCCGCCGCGGAGCGGGAGCTGACCGGCTGCACTTGTTCGCCCGTCAGCCGGCGTGAGCTGGCGACCGCGGCATCGTGACCGGGAGACTCTTCGCGCTCCTGGCCCTCGTGGCGGCGTGGTTCGGGGTCGCGGTGCTCACCGCGGCCCCGGCCTCGGCCCACGTCGAACTGCTCTCCTCGAACCCCGCCGACGGCGCCCGACTCACCTCGGCACCGGCGCTGGTCTCGATCACCTTGTCGGAGAACATCGGCATCCAGCCGAATTCGATCAAGGTCGTCGACCACCAGGGCACCGACGTGGTCTCCGGCCCGGTGTTCCAGCCCGGCGAGGTCGCCGAAGAAGTGGCCGTCAAGCTGGAGCCCGGCCTTCCCGACGGCAGCTATCTCGTCGAGTACGCCTTCGTCTCGGCGGACTCGCATCCGGTGCGCGGCACGATCGCCTTCGTGATCGGCACCGGCCCCCTGATCACCTCGGCGGGCGCGGTCTCCGCCTCCACCGGGACCGACCCGGTGACCGACGCGCTGTTCACCACCTTCCGCTGGGGTTCCTTCGGCGGGGTCGCGCTGCTCGGCGGGCTGGTGTTCCTGCTGGTCTGCCGTCCGGGCGGCCGGACCGATCCGGCGGCGCGGAGGCTGATCACCGCGGGGCTGTGGCTCTCGGGCGTCACGGCCGTGGCGGGGTTCCTGCTCCAAGGCCCGTACGTCGCGGGCCGCGGGGTGGGCGCGATCTTCGACGGGGAGCTGATCGAGGCGACCCTGCGGGTGGCGTACGGGAAACTCCTGCTCCTGCGCCTGGCCGCGATCGTCGCGCTCGCCGTGCTCGTGCGGCGGCTGCTGGCGGGCGGCCTGCCGGACCGGCTGCGGTCGCGCTATGAAAACCTCGGCATCGCGGCCGGGTTCATCGTGATGCTGAGCTTCTCCGCGACCGGGCACGCGGTGGCCGACAAGATCATGTTCCTCTCGGTCAGCGCGGATCTCGCGCATTTCGGCGCGATGGCCGTCTGGGTGGGCGGGCTGATCCAGCTGGCCGTGCTCCTGCGCGGCAAGTACTCGGCGCCGGAGGCCGAGCCCGCCCTGGCTCGGTTCCATCCGATCGCCACCCGGTCGATCGTGATCATGGTGGTCAGCGGCGCCTACCTGGGCTTCCGGCTCGTCCCCTCGGTGGAGGCACTCTGGACGTCGGCCTACGGCATCGTCTTCGTGCTGAAGCTGACCGGGTTCGCGGCGTTGCTGCTGGTGGCGAACGTGAGCCGCAACGCCGTTCGCCGCGGGGTCCCCGGCCGCGGCGGCACCGCCGTGCTGACCGCCGACCTGCGGAAACTGCGGGTCAGCGTCGGGGTCGAGGTGCTGATCGTGGCCGTGGTGCTCGCGCTGGCGGCGGCACTGTCCTCGATGTCCCCGACCGGCTGATCACCGCTCGATCTCCTCGTCCGGCGGGGTGAACGGCCCCCAGGTGAAGGCCCGGAGCCACGGCTCGGGATCGCCCAGCCAGTCCATGGCGGTGATCTGGGCCGGGCTCCGGCGCCCGGCGAGCGTCCGGTACAGGTCCACGGGCGCGCCGGTGAGCACCGCGGCGACCGGTTCGGTGCCGGCGATCCAGGTCGCGCCCTCGGTCTCGATCCGCATCCCCGGCAATCCGTGCCTGCCCAGCGAGGCGCCGAGCCCGCTGACGAGCACTTCGAATCCCCGTAGCCATGCCGCGTGCGCTTCGGGCGGCGGAACGCCGAGCGCGTACCGGAGATCGAGTTCGTGGGTGAAGGCGTCCATCACCATGATGTCGCCGCGGCTCTTCCCGTCGCCGTCGGCGGCGAGGATGGTGTCGGCTTCGGGGCCGCGTTCGAGCCAGAGCTTCAGCAATTCGACGGCCGACGCGGACTCCGGGACCGGGCAGGCCTCACCACCGAACCGGGTGATCACCCGATCGCAGATCTCGGTCAGATGCGCGATCAGCTCCCGCACGGTCCACTGTGGACAGGCCGGGACGGCCCGCTCGCCCGCGCCGGCGTGATCCGCGACCAAGATCGCGATGTTCTCCCTGACCTGCCGATATCCTTCGGCCGCCGTCGCCGTATTCCAGCCAGGGACCCGAATTCGGCTGCTCGTCACGCGGCCACCTCCAGTGGGGTATGCGATGGTCGTCCATTCTCCCATCGCCGGGAAGCGTCACCCTTCTTCCCGCTTGCGGCGGACCGTTCACCGCAAAGACCACCCACCCGTGGCGCGTGTCGCCGCGGCTTCAGGCACACTGGTCGGTGAAAGCCCCGTGTGGCAAAGAAAAGCGCCCAACGGTGACACATCGACCACTGTGGAGGTGACCAATGGAGATGCCCGGCTTCGATCTGGCGTGGCGCGGTTTCAATCGCGCGCAGGTCCGGGAATTCGTCCGCGAGGTGGAAGCCGAACTACGACGAGTGGAAGCCGAACGCGACGAAGCGATCCGCCGTGGGCAAGCGCTCGCCGATAGGCTCGCCGCCACACAAGAGGAAAATCGCGAACTGAAGGCCAGCGTCGACCGGATCAGCCGCGTGCCGATCGCACCGGACGCGTTGCAGGAGCGCTCGCGCCGGATGCTCGAACTCACCCGCGAGGAAGCCGACGACATCACCGCGCGAGCCGCCGAAGAAGCCGCCAAGGCCGAAGCGGAACGGAAGCGCGTCGCCGAAGACTTCGAGCGTGCCATGACGCTGCGCCGCGCGGAGGCGATGCGCGCGCTCGCCGCGCGGGACGAAGCCGCGCGGGCGAAGGCGCGGAAACTGCTCGACGACGCCGCCGCAGAGGGCGAGCGCCTGGTCGCCGAGGCGCGGCAGAAGGCCGATGTGGCCCTCCGCCTGCGCGACGACGTGCTGAAACAGCTGGCCGGCTGCCGCGAGCTGCTCACCGAAGCCGGTCTGGTGCTGGCCGTGCCGGACTCGCCGAAACCGGAAGTGCCCGTTCAGCGCCGGAGCAGGCCCGAAGCCCGCACCGGCACCGAAGCGGCAGCGACTTAGGCGGGGTCGCCCGAAGAAAAGACGACCGGCCGGATCTCCATCGCGTTGATATGCGCGTCCGGGATCTGGCCCGCGATCTCGATCGCCCGCTCCTTGCTGTCGCACTCGACCAGATAGAAGCCGGCCAGGTACTCCTTCGACTCGGCGAACGGGCCGTCGGTCACCACCGGGACGCCGTCACGCACCCGGACCACCGTGCTGTCCTTCGGCTCCGCCAGCGCCTGCGTCCCGAGCAGTTCGCCGCTCTCGGTGAGCTTCTTCATGAAAGGGTCGATGCGGGCGACCACCTCGTTGCGCTCCTCTTCGGGGAGGGCGTCCCAGGCGGTGGGGTTCATCGTGATCATGATCATGTACTTCATCGGTGTTCCTCCTGGTCGTGCGGCCGGTGCCCGGCCACTCACGCAGGAGTCGGAGCGGCCGGATCGTTCTCGACATCCTGACACCCGCTTTTTTCCGCCCTCCGGGCGCATACGTGGGGAGGGTATAGTGGGACGACGACGGCGAACGACGAGAGAACGGGTGCGGGAATGACGGGCTACGGCACTGAGCGGGAGGCCTATCTCAAGCGCCTGCGCCGGATCGAGGGGCAGATCCGCGGTTTGCAGCGGATGGTGGAGGAGGACAAGTACTGCATCGACATCCTCACGCAGGTGTCCGCGGCCACGAAGGCGCTGCAGTCGTTCTCCCTCGAACTGCTGGACGAGCACCTCGCGACCTGCGTGGTCCACGCCGCCGCCGCTGGCGGTGAAGAGGCCGACCTCAAGGTCCGGGAGGCGTCCGACGCCATCGCCCGCCTGGTCAGGTCCTGAAGCGTCGCAGCCGCAGGCTGTTGGTGACGACGAAGACCGAGGAGAACGCCATCGCGGCCCCGGCGATCATGGGGTTGAGCAGGCCGAGCGCGGCCAGCGGCAGGGCGGCGACGTTGTAGGCGAACGCCCAGAACAGGTTGCCCTTGATCGTGCCGAGCGTGCGGCGCGCGAGCCGGATGGCGTCCACGGCGGCACGCAGGTCGCCGCGCACCAGGGTGAGGTCGCCCGCTTCGATCGCGGCGTCGGTCCCGGTCCCCATCGAGAGGCCGAGGTCGGCCCGCGCGAGCGCGGCCGCGTCGTTGACGCCGTCACCGACCATGGCGACCACCCGGCCTTCGGCTTGCAGCCGCTTGACGACGTCGACCTTGTCGGCGGGCAGCACCTCCGCGACGACCTCGTCGATCCCGACCTCGGCGGCGACGGCCTTCGCGGAACCGGCGTTGTCGCCGGTCAGCAGGACCGGCCGGAGCCCGAGCGCCTTCAACCCGGCCACGGCCTCGGCCGAAGTCGGCTTGACCGTGTCGGCGACGACGACCACACCGCGTGTCTCGCCGTCCCACGCGACGACGACCGCGGTCGCGCCGCGTTCCTCGGCGGCCTTCACGACCTGGGTGAACTCGTCGCCGACGGCGATACCGTGCCGGTCGAGGAGGGCCGGCCGCCCGGCCACGACGTTCTTGCCCTCGACCTCGCCGACGACGCCAAGGCCCTCGACGTTGCGAAACCCCTGGACCGGCGGCAACTCGCCCAACCGCTCCTCGGCGGCCGCGACGACCGCGCGGGCGATCGGATGCTCGGAAGCGTGCTCGACCGACGCGGCGAGCCGCAGCACCTCGGTCTCATCGGCGCCGAACAGGTCGGTGAGGCTCATCTTCCCGGCGGTCACCGTGCCGGTCTTGTCCAGCACGACGGTGTCGACCGCGCGAGTGGACTCGAGCACCTCCGGGCCCTTGATGAGGATGCCCAGCTGCGCGCCGCGGCCGGTGCCGACCAGCAGCGCCGTCGGCGTGGCCAGCCCGAGCGCGCACGGGCAAGCGATGATCAGGACCGCGACGGCGGCGGTGAAGGCGGCGTCCGCCCCGCTGCCCGCACCGAGCCAGAAGCCGAGCGTGCCGACCGCGAGGGCGATCACCACCGGGACGAACACCGCCGACACCCGGTCGGCGAGCCGCTGGACCCGCGCCTTGCCGTTCTGCGCGTCCTCGACCAGCCGCGCCATCTGCGCGAGCCGCGTATCGGCGCCGATCCGGGTGGCACGGACGACGAGCCTGCCGCCCGCGTTGACCGTCCCGCCGACGACCGGGTCCCCGGCCACCACCTCGACCGGGACGGCTTCACCCGTCAGCATGCTCAGGTCGACGGCCGATCCACCGTCGATCACCACCCCGTCTGTGGCGATCTTCTCCCCCGGCCGCACGACGAACTCGTCGCCCGTCTTCAGCTCACCGATCGGGACGCGGCTCTCGGTGCCGTCCTTCAGGAGCGCGACGTCCTTCGCGCCGAGTTCGAGCAGCGCCCGCAGCGCGGCGCCGGAGCGGCGTTTGGACCGGGCCTCGAAGTAGCGGCCCGCGAGGAGGAACGTGGTCACCCCGGCGGCGACCTCGAGATAGACGTTCCCCGCGCCGTGCCCGCGCTCCATCGTCAGCTCGAAGCCGTGCCGCATCCCGGGTGTCCCGGCGGTGCCGAACAGCAGCGCGTACAGCGACCAGAGCGTGGCGGCGGCGACGCCGAGCGAGATCAGGGTGTCCATGGTGGCGGCGCCATGCCGCAGGTTCGTCCAGGCGGGGCGGTGGAACGGCCACGCGCCCCAGGTGACCACCGGCGCGGCCAAGGCCAGCGAGACCCACTGCCAGTAGGTGAATTGCCAGGCCGGGACCATCGCCAGCACGATCACCGGCACGGCGAGCACGGCCGAAACGACAAGACGGCTCCGCAGGGAGCCGGTCTCGTCTTCGTCTTCGTCGGGCCGGGGTGGCTGGGCCGTGTAGCCGGCGGACTCGACGACGCCGACGAGGTCTTCGATCGAGACCGCTGCAGGGAAATCGACCTGCGCCTTCTCGGTGGCGTAATTGACCGTGGCGGAAACGCCGTCGACCTTGTTCAGCTTGCGTTCGACCCGCGCGGCGCAGGACGCGCAGGTCATCCCGCCGATGGCCAGTTCGACCCGCTGGGAGGTCACGGCGTGCCTCCCGGGTGGTGCCCGTGGTGCTCGCTGGCCGGCGGTGGCGCGGGTGGCGCCTCGTCCAGCGGCCCGACGGCGGAACCGATCGCCCAGGCGACGGCGAACACCGCGACCAGAGCCGCGGCGAACGCCGACACCTTGACGACGGTGCTCACGAGACGAGCTGGTAACCGGCCTCGGTGACGGCCGCGTCGACGGCTTGGACATCCAGCGGCGACTCGCTGGTGACGGTGACCTTGCCGCTGGCGACGTCCACGTTCACGGCACTGACGCCCGCGATCCCGCTGACCTCTTCGGTGACGGAGGAGGCGCAGTGCCCGCAGGACATGCCCTTGACGGTGTAGGTGGTTTCGGCCATCGGTACGAACTCCTCTACAGGACAGGTGGAGCGATCACTTCCTTTATACCCCGTGGGGGTAGGGGTGTGCACAGAGGGTGCGGGGACACTGCGGAAATGAGGAAGATCTCCGCCATCGGCATCGGCGCCGGCGACCCGGACCACCTGACCGTCCAGGCGATCCGGCGGCTCAACGAGAGCGATGTGTTCTTCGTGCTCGACAAGGGCTCGGAAAAGCAGGACCTGGTGGCCCTGCGCCAGGAGATCCTCGACCGCTTCGTCGAGCAGCCCGGCTACCGCGTCGTGCGGGCGCCGGACCCCGAACGCGACCGTACTCCTGATGACTACCGGAAGGCCGTCGCCGACTGGCACCGGCTTCGCACCGACGTCTACGAGAGCATGATCGCTTCGCTGGGTCCCGATGAGCGGGGCGCGTTCCTCGTCTGGGGCGACCCCGCGCTCTACGACTCGACCCTGACCTTGCTGGACGCGGTGCTCGACCGCGGGAACGTCGAGTTCGAGTACGACGTCATCCCCGGGGTCAGCAGCGTGGCCGCCCTGACGTCCCGGCACCGGACCACGATGAACCAGATCGGCCGCCCGGTACTGGTCACCACCGGCCGCCGCCTGGAGGCCGGCTGGCCCGCGGACGTCGACGACGTGTTCGTCATGCTGGACGCCGGGTGCACGTTCTCACAGTTCGCGGACACGGGCCTGGAGATCTACTGGGGCGCGTACCTCGGCACCCCCGACGAGCTCCTGCTCTCCGGTCCCCTCACCGCCGGCCTCGCCGAGGAGATCCGCTCCGTCCGCGCCTCCGCCCGGTCCCGAAAGGGCTGGATCATGGACATCTACCACCTGCGCCGCCCCGCCCCCTCCCGCATTTAGTCCTCTAAATGCGGGAGGGCCGCTCGGCCCGCGCCCCTCCCTCGCGTGCCCGCCCCCGTCACTCGCGTGATCGAGGCCGCAACTCACGTGATTGAGGGCGTCACTCGCGTGATTGAGGGCGTCACTCGCGTGATTGGAGGCGTATCTCGCGTGATTGGAGGCGTATCTCGCGTGATCGGACGGGCGACTCGCGTGATCAGGTGGACGTCACGTGTGTTTGGCGGGACGTCACGACCGGAGCACCGTGTCGTCCGTCCAATCACGGGTGTTCCGTCTTTAATCACGCGTGTGACGGGTTCGGGTATGAAAAAAGGTCTGGGACCTGGGAGAACTCTCGGTTCTCGACCAGGTCCCAGACCTTTTCTAATGTTAGTCCGGCGGTGTCCTACTCTCCCACAACCCTTCGGTTGCAGTACCATCGGCGCTGTCAGGCTTAGCTTCCGGGTTCGGAATGGGACCGGGC
>NZ_JBHXIB010000083.1:0-21458 GCF_042723975.1 Amycolatopsis sp. NPDC058340
CGAATAACCACACCGTCCCCGTGAGTGCGGCTCAGCCGCCCGGTGCGCCTGTTCACGGCCACGATCGCGGCGGCCCGTTCGTGGCGGCGGGGTGCCCGTTCGTCAAGGATTCGGTGCCGGTCGTGCGCGATCGATTGTCAGGGCCCGGCGTGGACGAAGAAGGTGGGCGAAGACAAACCGAGTTCAGGTCACGGCCGCGGTCAGGGGCCGGATTCGAGGGAGGACGTGTGTTCGTTCATTGCCTCGGAGTCGCGGCAGGCGGTGGCTTTCCGCAATGGAATTGCGCTTGCGCCGGATGCCGTACCGCCCGGGCGAAGCCCGAAGTCGCGACGATGCACGCCGGGATCGCGGTTTCCGGGGACGGTGAGCGGTGGTTCCTGCTCAACGCGACCCCGGACGTCCATCACCAGATCGCGGCGGATCCCGCCCTGCATCCGGGGCCGGAGATCAGGGCGACGCCGGTCGCCGGTGTGCTCCTGACCGACGCGGAGTTCGATCACACGATCGGCCTGCTGATGTTGCGCGAGGAGTCGTCGCTGAAGGTCTACGGGACCTATCCCGTACTGGAGGCGCTGAGTTCGTGGTTCCCGGTCCGGGAGCTGCTGAGCGACTACGCGGATCTTTCGTGGTCGCTGCTCGAAATCGGCCAGCCGCTGGAGCTGGACGACCGGCTGCTGGTGACCGCCTTCCTGACCGGTTCCAAGGCGCCACGCTATGTCGGGAAGTCGCGGCATTCGCCGCATCGCGACTCGTCGGAGTGGGAGGTCGGCTTCCGACTGCAGGACAAGGTGACGGGCGGAACCGTCGTGTACGCCCCGACGCTGCCGCGATGGGACGCGAAGTTCGCCGAGCAGGTGGCCTCGGCGGATTGCGTCTTCCTGGACGGGACATTTTGGACGGACGACGAGATGTCCTGCCGGGGAGCCGGAAACCGGACCGGGAGGTCCATGGGGCATATGCCCGTCGGCGGCGCCGACGGTTCGGCCCGCGCGCTGGCGGCGCTTCCGGCGAAACGGAAGATCTACACCCATATCAACAACACGAACCCGATCCTCGACGAAGGGTCCGGCGAGCGGCGGTGGCTGACGAGCCTGGGCATCGAGGTCGGTCGAGCCGGCTTGGAGGTGGAAGTATGAACGCTTGGTCCGCGGAGGAGTTCGAAGCACGGCTGCGGTCGATCGGGGAGAAGCGGTACCACCATCTGCACCCGTTCAACGAACGGATGCATGCGGGAACGCTGACCGAGGAAGAGTTCCGCGGCTGGGTCCGCAATCGCTTTTACTACCAGATGAACCTGCCGGTGAAGGACGCGTTCATCCTGACCAAACTGCCCGGCCGGGCCGACCGTCGCCGATGGATTCAGCGCATCATCGACCATGACGGCCGCGAAGGAACCGAAGGCGGCATGGAGAAATGGGTACGCCTCGGCGAAGCCGTCGGCCTGACCCGCGAAGAACTGTTCGACGTCGACACGGTGCTGCCCGGGGTCCGGTTCGCGGTGGACGCCTATGTGGACTTCTGCCGGCAAAAGCCGTGGCTGGAATCCGTGGCGTCGGCGCTGACGGAACTGTTCGCGCCGGATCTGCTCAGCAGGCGGATCACCGACGTGCGGCGGCACTACCCGTGGATCGGCGAGGCGGGCCTGGAGTACTTCCGGGCCCGATTGACCCAGCAGCCCAAGGACATCGCGCATCTGCTCGAGCTGGTGCTGGAGCACGCGAAGTCCAGGGAACAGCAGGACGCCTGTGCCCGAGCCCTGGAGTTCAAATGCGATGTCTTGTGGAGCCTGTTGGACGCCGTGCAGTTCGCGTACGGCAAGGGTTCGTGATGGACGACAGCGATCTGGCGGCGACGCCCCGGCTGGCGACGAAGGCGATGCTCAAGCACGACAGCGTCCGCGACGTGGAGCTTCTCCTGTTGCCGGAGCGGGTCGTGCTCCTGAACAAGTCGGGGGCGGCGATCCTCGGCCTGTGCGACGGCAGCCGGACCGTGCGGCAGCTGGTCGAGCAGCTCGAGCAGGAGTTCGAGGCGACCGATCTGGTGAACGACGTGATGACGTTCCTCCGCGACGCGAGCGGACGGGGCTGGGTGGTGGTCACATGAACGGGACTCCGCAGCCGTACGGCCTGCTGGCCGAAGTCACGCACCGGTGCCCGCTGCACTGCGTCTACTGCTCGAACCCGCTGGAACTGCGCGAGCGGGAGGACGAGCTCGGGACCGACGAATGGGTGCGGGTGATCGGCGAGGCGGCCGGGCTCGGCGTCGTCCAGGTCCACTTTTCGGGCGGCGAACCCCTCGTCCGCGGCGATCTGGAGACCCTGGTCGCCGAGTGCCGCCGTCGTGGCCTGTACACGAACCTGATCACCAGCGGTCTCGGTCTCACCGAGGCCAGGGCGGAATCGCTTGTCGAGGCGGGCCTCAACAGTGCCCAGCTGAGCATCCAGGGGGACGCGGCCGAGTCGACCGACCTGGTCGCGGCCAGCAAGCGGTTCGACAAGAAGGAGGCGGCCGCCGGCATCATCCGCGACGCCGGGCTGCCGTTGAACATGAACGTGGTGCTGCACCGGCTGAACCTGCACCGGCTGGACGCGATCATCGACGTCTGCGTGAAATGGGGCGCCGAGCGGCTGGAACTCGCCAACAGCCAGTACTACGGCTGGGCTCTGCGCAATCGCGAGCTGCTGATGCCGAGCAAATCCCAGCTGGACGAGGCCGTCGGCGTCTACGAACGCCGGAAGGCCGAGCTGGCCGAGCGGATGGAAATGCTCTGGATCCTGCCGGACTACTACGAGCCCTACCCGAAACCGTGCATGGGCGGCTGGGCGCAGAACGCCTTGACCGTGGCGCCGGACGGCGTGGTCTACCCGTGCCCCGTCGCCGCGGAGATCAAGACGATGGAGTTCTCGTCCGTTCGCGACCACGACCTCGAGTGGATCTGGACGAAATCCGCCGCGTTCGAGGCGTACCGGGGCACGGAGTGGATGCCCGATCCCTGCCGCGGCTGTCCTCGCAAGGAGCTGGATTTCGGCGGGTGCCGGTGCCAGGCGTTCGCGCTGACCGGGGACGCGGGCCGCACCGATCCGGTGTGCCAGCACTCACCGGACCATCACCTGGTCCAGTCGGCCCTCGTCCGTGCAAATCAGGAGGGCACGGCGGCGACCGGCGAGGTGATCCGCGAGCAGCTCGTCTACCGGCGGCCGACCGTCTCGGCGCGAAGGCGATGACAACATGCCCGACGGAAGCCGTGCCGCGGCCGGAAGCCCGCTGACGCGGGACGAAGCCGCGGCACGGTCCGCCGCGATCTTCGATGTCCGGTACACAGTGGACATAGATCTGACACTGGGGGATCGGGCGTTCGCGACGACCACGGTGGCCCGTTTCCGGGCCGGGACCGGGAGCGGGCCCGTCTTCCTCGATTTCGCGGGGACGGCCGAGTCGGTCGAGTGCAATGGCCGGGAGCTGGGGCCGGACGCGCAGGACGGGACGCGCGTCCGGCTGGAGGTGCGTCCCGGCGCGAACACGGTCAGGGTGGCAGGCACCGCTCCCTACTCGCGAACCGGCGAGGGGTTGCACCGGTTCCGCGATCCGCTCGACGGCCGCGTCTACCTGCACACCAAATTCCAGCCTTTCGCCGCGCACAAGGTGTTCGCCTGTTTCGACCAGCCCGATCTGAAAGCCACGGTCGAGATGACCGTCACCGCCTGCGACCGGGCGGTGGTGGTCGCCAACACCGGCCCCGTCGAGTCGCGGCCCGCCGGCGGGCGGACGGTGTGGCGGTTCGAACCCACGCCGCCGCTGCCGCCGTATCTGGTGGCCTTCGCCGCGGGCCCGTTCCGCCGTCTGACCTCCCGCCACCGGGGAGTGCCGCTGGCACTGTACGCGCGGGATTCGCTCTTCGAAGAACTCGTCGCGGACGCGCCCGAGCTGTTCGACGTGATCAGCCGGGGCCTCGACTTCTACAGCGGGTTGTTCGCCCTGCCGTATCCGTTCACCAAGTACGATCACGTCTTCGCGCCCGAATACGCGTTCGGGGGCATGGAACACCCCGGTTGCGTGACGCTCAACGAGCGGTTCCTCTTCCGGCATCGGGTCACCCGTGACATCCGGCGACGGCGGGCCGAGGTGCTGCTGCACGAGATGGCGCATATGTGGTTCGGCGACTACGTGACCCTGCGCTGGTGGGACGACCTGTGGCTGAACGAGGCGTTCGCGGAGCTGATGTCGATCGTCGCGCAGCGCGACGCGACCGGGTACGGGGAAGGCTGGACCGCCTACGCGCACCACGCCCTGCCGGTGGCCCGGCATGCCGACCGGCTGCCCACCGGCCACGCGATCCGGGTCGAAACCCTCGACACCGACGCCGCGAGGGTGAACTTCGGCCCGATCGTCTACAAACGAGGCGCCGCGGTCCTGCGCGACCTCGCCGGGCGCCTCGGATGGGAGACCTTCGTCGCCGGGGTGCGGACGTACCTGCGGGCACACGCGTGGGGGAACGCCTCCCTCGACGACTTCGTGGCCGCGCTGCGACAGGTGTCGGACGAGGATCTTGATCGCTGGGTGGACGAATGGCTGCTTCGCCGGGGTGTCAACACGGTCGAGGTGTCCCGTCTCGCCGACGGCGACCGGCTGGTCCAGCTTCCCGATCCGGACGTCCGGCCGCGGCACCTGAATCTCCGCGTCGCCGCCTTCGACGACCGCGGCGGCGAGCTGGTGCCGCGGCGGCGCGCGACCGTCGTGCTCACCCCCGGCAGGTCCGAAGGGGAGCTCGCCGTCTTCGGCGCCCCGGACCTGCTGGTGCCCAATGACGACGCGGTGTGCCACGTCAAGGTCAGGCTGGATCCGCGGTCCCGCCGGACGGCTTTGCGTGCTCTGTCCACTTTGGATGATCGGCGGGCGCGGGCGGTCGTGTGGGGAGCGCTGTGGGACGACGTGCTCGACGCGCGATTGCCCGCACGAAGCTACGCGTCGGCCGTTCTCACCCATGGAGTCCGTGAGAATGACGACGGCGTACTGGAGGCGCTTCTGGAGCGCGCCGTGCGGGCGGTGCGGGTCTACGGTGACCCCGCCGATCGGCGCCGGGCGCTCGAAGTCCTGGCGCATCGCCTCCGCGAGCGGTTGGCGGGCGCCGCGCCGGGTGGTGATCGGCAGCTGGTGTTCGCCCGTGTCCTCGTGGGGGTCGCGCGGGCCGGCGGTCCGCTGAAGGAGATCGTGTGCGGACGGTCTCCCTGGGCCGGGTTGGAAGTGGACAGGGACCTCCGGTGGCGGAGCCTGTTCCGCCTCGCGGCGATCGGATGCGACGTCGGCGGGCTGCTGGACGTCGCGCGGGAAGCCGATCCTGGGGACGGCGGCCACCGGAACGCCCTGATGGTGGAAGCCGTGCGCCCCACCGTCGCGGCGAAGGACGAGGCGTGGGCGCGGTTGTCCGGCGACGACCTTTCACTCGCGGAGAAGAAGGCCGTCATGGCGGGGTTGCGGGAGCCGGGACAGGAAGCGTTGCTCACCCGGTACGCGGAACGCTATCGGCGGACGCTGAAGGCCATGGCGGCCACCGCCCGGCCCGAGTTCATACTCGCTTTCGCCCGCGCGCTCTATCCACGGTTCACCGACGACGAGCACGGCGTGCTGGCGGACACCGATGAGTTGCTGGCGAGCGGATCGCTCCCGGACGAGGTGCGGAAGGCCGTCCGGGAGGAGCGGGCCGAACTCCTCCTCATCCGCGCCGCGCGAGCGTGTGACGCGGCACTCCGGCGGGATCCGCGAGAACGAACGGCGGTGGATCGGTGACGAATGGAGCCTTCGCCGCCACGAAAGGGTGCGTGAGCCCGTTCACATCCGCCCAAGCGTCCGATCCGGCCCGTAAGTGGCCTGGTGCACACCGTTCGTGCCCGGGAGCCGGGCGTTCGTGCCGGATGGATTGACCACGCGTTTCCGCTCCCCGCAGGCTCGTTCCACAGCACGGGGCGCCGGTGGAGCTCAGCACATTCCCGGCGTCCCGTGCGAACCGAACGTGGTGACAGCACGGCGAAGTCCGGAATGAGAGGTGAAACCGTGGTTCTTCCGTCGAAGATGCCTCAGCTCGCAGACCTCGATCTGCTGCTCTCGGTGGAAAGCCACGGGAGCGTGGGAAAAGCCGCGCAAGCGCACAGCCTTTCCCAGCCCGCCGCCAGTATCCGGATCAGCGCGATGGAACGGCGCCTCGGCCTCAAGCTGCTGGAGCGCTCTCCCGCCGGATCGAAGCTCACCGAAGACGGGGAGATGCTGGCGAAGTACGCCCGCAACGTCATGCAGGCGGCGAGGGAGTTGCTCGAATTCGGTTCCGGGGCGAGGTCTTCCGACGCGAAACGGCTCCGGATCGCGGGCAGCCCCGCCGTTTCCGAGCACCTGATCCCCGAATGGCTGAACCGTTCGGGTTTCTCGTTCGGTGAGGCGCGCGTCGAGGTCCAGACGGGCAGTGTGGAGACATTGCACCGGCTGATCCGGGCGAGCCATGTCGATCTCGCGTTCGTCGACGGCTGGTGCCATGCCGGTGGGCAAGGGCGGGAACAGTCCCGTGAGGACCTGATGACCCGGTACATCTGCGACGACAAGCTGGCCGTGGTGGTCGGTTCGAAGCACCCGTGGGCGACGAGGCGCAGCCCTTTGACCGTGCAAGAGCTGGCGGCCGCCCCGCTCGTGCTGCGCGAGCGCGGCTCGGGGCTGCGCGAGTTCACCGACGAACTGCTGGGAACCGCACGGGTTCCGCGTGGCTACGTCGAATTCCCGTCGAGCGCCGCGATCAAGCAGACGGTCGCCACCAGCCGCCGGGTGACCGTGCTGAACGTCTCCACCGTGCGGTCCGAACTCGCGGAAGGACGGCTGCATCTGGTGACCGTCGACCAGGAGATGCCTGCCAAACCCATTTACGCGACCTGGAGCGAACGGCGGGGTCTCCCGGACCACGCGAAGGAATTACTGGAGATCGCGGTGTCCAAGGGCAGCCCGATGCCGCCGGTCGTCGTGCCGGGGCAGCAACCGCGGATGGTCGATTGGCGGAAGCGCAAGCACTCGCGAGAGCCCAGCTTGGCGGTCGACGGGCGCGGATCGATGACCTGATCCAGAACTCTCGCGGAAATGTCACACCATCCGGTGTCCGATACAGGAGGAGCAACAGTAGATGTCAGCCCTGAACAAGATCGCGCGCACGATGGTCTCCGATCGGCGCGGTATCCTCGCCGCCGACGAGAGCATCGGGACGATGTCCGCCAGGCTGGAGAAGGTGGGCGTCGAAGCGACCGCGGAAAATCGCCGGGTGTACCGGGAACTGATCGTCACGACGCCGCGGCTCTCGGAATCCATCAGCGGGATCATCCTCGCGGACGAGACGTTCCACCAGAAAGTGAGCGACGGCCGCACGTTCCCGGAGTTCCTCGAAGACATCGGGATCCTCACCGGGATCAAGGTCGACACGGGCGCGAAGCCGCTGGCGGGGTCACCGGACGAGAAGATCACCGAGGGCCTCGACGGCCTTCGTGAGCGAGTGACCGACTACGTGCGGCTCGGCGCGACGTTCGCCAAGTGGCGGGCCGTGATCACGATCGGCGAGGACGAGCCCTCGGCCCGCGCGGTGCGGGCGAATGTGCACGCACTGGCGCGGTACGCCGGTCTCTGCCAGGAGGCCGGTCTGGTGCCGATCGTCGAGCCCGAGGTCCTGATGGACGGGGACCACTCGCTGGAGCGATGCCGTCAGGTGACCACGGCCGTACTGGAGTCGCTGTTCGAGGAACTCGACCTGATGCGGGTGCGGCTCGACGGCATCGTCCTCAAGCCGAACATGGTGGTCGCCGGGACCGGTAGCCCGGAGCGGCCCACGGTGGACGAGGTCGCCAAGGCGACGGTGGAGACCCTGCGGGAGACCGTCCCGTCGTCCGTGCCGGGGATCGCGTTCCTCTCCGGCGGGCAAAGCCCGGAACTGGCGACCCGGCACCTCGGCGCGATGCAGAAGCTGGACCCGCTTCCCTGGGAGCTCACCTACTCCTTCGGACGGGCGCTCGTCGGGCCCGCCCTGGAGGCCTGGCGGGGCGACGAGGCCAACCGGGCCGCCGCCCAGAACGCGCTCTCCGAACGAGCGGTCGCGAACGCCGCCGCCCGCTGAATGCGGTTCGCGCCCGCTTGAGGGGCGGCCGGTCCGGCCACGCGGACAGCCGGACCGGTCGCCCGCGGCGCTGTTTCCTTGTTCGGTCGAGTGAAGTGAGAACGATGAAGACTCAGGAATGGGCCATCCCCGGTCGTCCGGGGATGGCGCTCGATGGCTCCGGGCAGGCGCTCGCGCTCGAACTCGTGCGCGTCACCGAGGCGGCGGCGATCGCGGCGGGCGAATGGGCCGGGCCCGGGGACGGGAACAGCGGCAAGGCCGCCGCCATCCACGCGATACGCGAACTCCTCGGCTCGGTGCGGATGCGCGGCGTCGTGGTGACGGGCGGGAAGAGCGCCACGCCGGTCCTTTCCGCCGGCGAGGACGTCGGGAGCGGGGACGGCCCGGTGTGCGACGTCGCCATCACCGCGGGCGACGGCGCGCTCTCGACGGTCAAGGACGTGCCGTACGCCCTGACGGCGATCGCGGTGGCCGAGCGCGGTGCGTTGTTCGACCCGTCGCCGGTCGCCTCGATGGAGAAGCTGGCCGTCGGCCCCGACTGCGTCGACGTCGTCGACATCGGCCGCCCGGTGGCGGAGAACCTGCGAGCGGTCGCCAAGGCCAAGGACATTCGCGTGTCGGACGTCGTCGTCGCCGTGCTCAACCGGCCGCGGCACCGGGATCTCGTGCACGAAATCCGCGACGCGGGCGCGCGGGTCCATCTGCTGGAAGGCGGTGACGTCGCCGGCGCGATCGCGGTGGCGCGGCCCGAGAGCCCGGTGGACATCCTGCTGGGCGCCGGGGGAGCGGCCGAGGGGGTCATCGCCGCGGCCGCCCTCACCTGCTCGGGTGGCTCGCTACAGGCCCGGCTACGGCCTGAGGGGAAGATCCTCCACACCGAAGACCTGGTGGACGGGGAGAACATCCTCTTCTGCGCCACGGGAGTGACCGGAAGCGAGCTGTTACGAGGTGTGCAGCACCACCCGGGCCGCGTCGTCACGCAATCCCTGGTGATGTCCTCGAAGCCGGAGACGGTGCGGATCGTGCGATCCGAACGCCCGCACGCCGCCCGGCGCGAGCAGGACGGGCGCCGAACGGCATGACCGGCGAGAACACCGGGGACGATCCGCTCATCACGCGGTACCGCGGGCTGATCTGCGACCTCGACGGCGTCGTCTACCGCGGGCCCTCGGCCGTTCCCCACGCGGTGGCGACCTTGAACCATGTGACGTCGCGAGGTGTCCCGGTCGTGTTCGCGACCAACAACGCGTCCCGCCCACCCGAGGACGTGAGCGACCATCTCCGCGGGCTGGGCGTCGCCCCGCGGGGCTGGTCGGTGGTCACCAGTTCGCAGGCTGCCGCGGCATATCTGGCGGAGCGGCTGGGGCGGGGGACGCCCGTGTTCGCGGTGGGAGGTCCGGGGGTCGCCCGCGCGCTCACCGAGGCCGGGCTGACCCCGGTCCGCGTCGCGGAGCTGGACGGCGCGCCGGTGGAGGCCGTCGTCCAGGGGCTGGGAACCGACGTCACCTGGCGGGAGCTGGCGGCGGTCGGCAGGCTCGCCGACGCGGGAGCCACCTGGGTGGCCACGAACGTCGACCTCACGTTGCCGACACCGTACGGGCGGGCGCCGGGCAACGGGGCGCTGGTCGCCCTGGTGCGGACCGCTACCAGCGCATCCCCCTACGTGGTGGGGAAACCGCAAGCGGCGCTGTTCGACCTGGCCCGGGCCCGGCTCGGTACCGTGCACTCCGAGACCCTGGTGTGCGGGGACCTGCTGGACACCGACATCGCGGGCGCCAACTCGGCAGGCCTCGACTCGCTGTTCGTCCTGAGCGGCGCTTCCCGCCTGCGCGATCTGGCCTTCGCCGAGCCGTCCGCGCGGCCGACGTACGTCGCCGCGGATTTGAGCGGGCTGCTCGCGCCCGGAACGCCCCTGCCTGCCCCCGAACGTGCGCCGGATGCCTTGTCCCGCAAGCAGAACACGGCCGGCAGCGACGAGATGCTGCGGTCCGTCGTCACCGCGGCGTGGGCCGTCCGTGACGCGGGCGGCGTGGTCTCCGACGACGACGGCCTCTGGGAGAAGATCGAGCAGCAGCTCGGGCTCGGCGCTGTCGTGTAAGTCCGGCTGTGACCTGGCGCGAGGGGGTCGTGAGTGGCAATGGTCGTTCTAACGCTCTTTTTCACTCACGACCCCCGCGCCTCTGGCCGCCTGTCGGCGTTCGGGGCCTGTTTGCCTTAAGACGTCCTTTGTGGACAACTGCCCGGGCGGCCGGCCCGGGGCCGGATCCGTTCAGTTCCCCGGCAGCGCGGGCGCTTCGCCGGTGCGCTCGTAGCCGGACAGCAGGTCGATCCTGCGCTGGTGGCGTCCACCCTCGAACGCGGTGGTGAGAAACGCGTCCACGATGTGTTCGGCCTCTTCGACCGTGTGCATCCGGGCGCCGATACCCGCCAGCAGCGCGTTGTTGTGCTGCCGGGCGAGCTTGGCGGTGTCCACGCTCCAGGTCAGCGCGGCGCGTGCGCCGGGCACCTTGTTCGCGGCGATCTGTTCCCCGTTCCCGGAACCGCCGATGACGATACCGAGGCTGCCTTCGTCGGCCACGACACGCCGTGCCGCCTCGACACAGAACGGCGGATAGTCGTCGTCCGCGTCGTAGACGGACGGCCCGACATCGATCGTTTCGTGGCCGAGCGCGGAGAGCCTTTCGACGAAGTGGTTCTTGAGTTCGAGTCCGGCGTGATCGGAGCCAAGGTAGATTCGCACGTCGGCAGTTTAATCCCCGATTCGCGGCGAAATCGCCCGATCGTCATCGAAACGCCTTATAGGCCGAAGTGAAGTTCTTATGGCCGCGGCCGGCCACGTTCGGGTCGCCGGGATGCGAAAGCCACTTTCGCAACCTCCAACGTGGTGAAAGTGGCTTTCGCAACGCCGGTGGAGACATGGGCGAGTGGTCGCCGGATGACGTGACGGCCTCGCCGCACCGCCGACGTGGGCCTGGTGAGGGTGGGTGAGGTGCCGTGGCCGTCCGTGCACCCACCCGTCCCGTTCGTGGGCGCCAGGACGCCGTTCGGCACCGGTTGCCACCCAGTGGTTCAAGGTCGGTTGCCCCGGCTTCGTTAAATCGAGGATGCTCTTTCATGGCCGCGAAATTTCGTGAGTTGGTCCTCGAGTTTGCGCGGATCACGAATGCCCGGCTCGCCCCGTCGCCGGGTGTAGTCAACAGCGAGGAGGAATTATGAAGTGGGAAACTCCGGAGTACACGGTCGTCGAGGTGTGCGCTGAGGCCACCGGCTACTTCTACCGTGGCTGACAGCCGGGCGCACCGGCCCGTGCTGTCCGTTTTCCCGTAGTCGCGGCAGGTACCCGAAAGCCTGCTTCCCGGCTGCGTCGGCGTCGACGCAAGGCCCCGGATCGGAAACCCGGTCCGCGGGGCCTTGCGTCACGCCTTTCGACAGTCCACCGGCGAAGTCACGAGCTCCCCGTGGGTTGTGAGTTCCGGCCATCGGGAATCGAACCGTTTTCCGGCCCGCTCTCCCTGGTCTCCCTGCCTGCACTTTCGAGGTGGTTCAGATGTCTCTTGAATTCCTGCCACTGCTCGCGCTCGCCTTCGGGCTCAGCCTGGACAATTTCCGCTCTGCGATCGCCATCGGGACGATCCCGTTCGGCTGGCGGCGCGCCTTGCAGGTCGCCCTGATCTTCGGGATATGGGACGCGGTCGGGCCGCTCTTGGGCGGATTCCTCGGTAGCTATCTGGGTGACTTCTTCGGGGAATGGGGCGAGTACATCGGGGCGGCGGCGCTGGGGTTGTACGGCGTGTACTTCATCGTCGGAGCGATCCGTCATCCGGAGCCGGAAGACATGGATCATCCGTGGGTGACCCTCTTCGGCATGCCGCTTTCGCTGAGCGTCGACAATTTCATCGCGGGCGCAGGGCTGGGAATCGCCGGATTCTCCCTTGTGGTCCCGATGCTGACGTTCGGCGCGATGACCGTGGTCATGACGTTCGCCGGCCTGTACGTCGGCAGGATGGCCGCAAAGGTCGTCCGGATCCGGGCCGACCTGTTCAGCGGGATCTCGTTGGTCAGCGCCGCGATCCTGTTGCCACTGGTCTTCGGCTGAGCGGTGTCGCCGTTCCGGCGACAAGGCGGCGATGGCATTTGGGGAGGCGACGATGCCCGAGAATCCCGACACCCACGTCTACCGGACCTACGACAAGGTTCTCGGCGAGACCCGGCAGGCCCGGCGGCGGAATCATCCGGCGGCGGGCGGCGACGCCAACGACTGGTGGCCGGCCCGGGTCGACTTGACGGCCTTGCGCCGGCGTCGGCCCGAGGACGAACCGCTGTTCGCGGACTTCGACTACGCCGAGGGCTTCAAGACGCTGGACCTCGGCGAACTGGCACATGACATCGACGAAGTGCTGACGACGTCGCAGGACTGGTGGCCTGCCGACTTCGGTCACTACGGTCCTCTCGTGCTGCGCATGGCCTGGCACGCCGCCGGTACCTACCGCGTCAGCGACGGCCGAGGCGGTGCGGCCGCGGGAATGCAACGCTTCGCCCCGTTGAACAGCTGGCCGGACAACCGCAACCTGGACAAGGCCCGCCGGTTGCTGTGGCCGGTGAAGAAGAAGTACGGACGCAAGATCTCCTGGGCCGATCTGATGGTCTTCGCCGGTAACCGGGCCTTGGAATCCATGGGGTTCAAGACTTTCGGGTTCGGCGGCGGCCGGGCCGAGGTGTGCGAACCCGACGAGCTGTACTGGGGGCCGGAACGCAAGTGGCTCGCCGACGAACGCCACAGCGGCCTGCGTGAACTCGACGAGCCGCTGGCCGCCGCCGAAATGGGGCTGATCTACGTCGATCCGCAGGGCCCGGCCACCAATCCCGACCCGGTGCTCGCGGCGCGCGACATCCGGGAGACCTTCAAACGGATGGGCCTGAACGACGAGGAAACGGTGGCGCTCATCGCGGGTGGGCACACCTTCGGCAAGACGCACGGCCCGGCCGATCCGAACGTGACCGGCGGACCCGAGCCCGAGGCCGCGCCGCTCACCGATCAGGGGCTCGGCTGGATGGGCGGATGCCGCAGCGGCGTCGGGGCGGACACGGTCACCAGTGGACTGGAAGGGATGTGGACGCGCACGCCCGTCCAGTGGGACCACACGTTCTTGGAGACGCTGTTCGAGTACAAGTGGGACGTCGAGCTCAGCCCGGCCGGTCTGTGGCAATGGATCCCGAGCGACGGCCAGGGCGAGGGCACCGTGCCGGACCCCTTCGACCCGGACACGAAACACCACCCGGTCATGCTCACCACGGATCTGTCGTTGCAGGAGGATCCGGTCTACGAGTCGATCTCGCGGCGTTTCCTGGAGCATCCGGATCAGTTCGAGGACGCCTTCGCACGGGCTTGGTTCAAACTGACCCACATCGACATGGGCCCGATCCGGCGGTACCTGGGGCCGCTCGTCCCGGCCGAACGGCTGATCTGGCAGGACCCGGTACCGGATATGGACCACGAACCGGTGGACGACGGCGACATCGCCGCCCTCAAACGCGAGATCCTCGGTTCCGGCCTGACGGTGGCGCAGCTCGTGACGACGGCGTGGGCGTCGGCTTCGACGTACCGCGACAGCGACAAACGCGGCGGGGCGAACGGGGCGCGGATCCGGCTCGAACCGCAGTGCGGCTGGGCGGTCAACGAGCCGGAGCGGCTGGCCGTCGTGCTGTCCGCGCTGGAGGCGATCCAGCGGCGGTTCAACGATTCCCAGCGCGGGGACAAGCGGATTTCGCTCGCCGACCTGATCGTGCTCGGCGGATGTGCCGCGGTGGAACACGCCGCCGCGGCCGGTGGTCACGAGATCGACGTCCCGTTCCGGCCCTGGCGCACCGACGCGACCCAGGAATGGACCGACGTCGAGTCGTTCGCGGCGTTGCGGCCCGTAGCGGACGGCTTCCGGAACTACCTGGGTGACGGTTTTTGGGCCGCCCCAGAGCATCTGCTGATCGATCGGGCGAACCTGCTGACCTTGACCCCACCCGAGATGACCGTGCTGATCGGCGGGCTCCGGGTGCTCGGCGCCAACCACCGGCGTTCCCGGATGGGGGTGCTGACCTCGTCGCCGGGGGTGCTGACGAACGACTTCTTCGTCAACCTGCTGGACCTGGGGACGGAGTGGTTTCCCAGGCGGCACAAGGATGTCTGGACGGCGGTCTACGAGGGCCGCGATCGGGACGACGGGGAAGTGAAGTGGATCGCGAGCCGGGTCGACCTGCTTTTCGGGTCGAACTCCGAATTGCGGGCGCTTTCGGAGGTCTACGCGAGCGAGGACGCGGGCGGGAAGTTCGTCCGGGACTTCGTCGCGGCGTGGGTGAAGGTCATGGAACTCGGCCGTTTCGGGGCGAGCTGATGTTCCCCGGTCCGGCAGCCGGGTTTCGATTCGCACGAACGGTATCCACCGCCGGGCGAACGGTGGAGCGGAGCCGGTCGGTGGCAATGGATATCGGAATTGCTTTCCCGGGCGTAGGGTTCGGACTCGTTGCACAGATCAAACGCTGAATACGGGAACGTCGGGTTTCCGGTGAGCGATATTTCAGCGAATCCAGCGAAATAGGCATTTCCTGCTGACGAGGAGGTGAAGTCCGATGACGATTGCCCAGGAACGAGAAGATCTTCTTGCGGAGATCGGCGGACAGAACAGGGCGACCATCGGTGCCGTGCTCGGGTCCGGAACGATCGCCAAGGCGACCGAGCGGGCCGACGGGACGATGGAAGCGACCATCCGGATCCCCGAGGACGCGATGACGTGGGAGCCGGGCGTGCTGATCCTGCCGCACGGCGGAATTCTCGAGCTGACGATCATCAACGACGACAAGAACACCCACGCCTGTCTGCTCCCCAGCAACGGCGACAAGCAGTTCATCGGCCTGCTGAACCACTCCAAGGGCACCGCGACGCTCGAACTCGACGGCCCCGGCTGCTACTGGTACGGCTCGCCGGCGGGTAACGACGAGGGCCGCGGCCTGACCGCCGCCATCGTCGTGACCGGTGAGGTCCCGCCGGAAGCCAAGCTCGACCGACCCGCCCAGCCGCGGCCGTAGAAAGGCAGGAATCACCATGACTCTCGAATACGTCGACGCCGGGAAGGCGTTCGACCACGGTCAGCTGTCCAATCTGCCCCACAGCGCGCCGGACGTGACGCGCGGCGTCAACTACGAGCGCATCCTCCAGGCGCGGAGCGAGTCGCACAACTGGATCACCTACTACGGCGACTACGACGGCAAGCGGCACAGCCTGCTCGACGAGATCAACGTCGACAACGTCAAGAACCTGAAGGTGGCCTGGATCTTCCAGGCGAGCGCGACCGGCATGATCGCCTCCACCTCGACCTACGCCTTCGAGGCCTGCCCGCTGGTGGTCGACGGCGTCATGTTCGTCACCGGATGGGACGGCTGGCTCTGGGCGCTCGACGCGAAGACCGGCGAGCAGCTGTGGCGCTACAAGCACGCCATCCCGATCGACGTCACGCTGTGCTGTGCCAACGTCAACCGCGGCTGCGCGGTGGCCAACGGCAAGGTCTACATGGTGACCCAGAACGCCCAGCTGGTCGCGCTCGACGCCACCACCGGCCGGAAGGTCTGGCAGAAGACCATCGGCGACGTGCGGGCGGGTGAGAGCGCTTCGATCGCTCCGCTGGTCATCAAGGACACGCTCATCACCGGTTCCGCCGGCGGCGAGTACGGCGTCCGCGGGCACATCGACTGCTGGGACCTGGAGACCGGCGAGCAGCGCTGGCGGACCTACACCGTGCCGAAGCCGGGTGAGCCCGGCTCGGAGACCTGGCCCGCCGACGGCGAGGCCTGGCAGCGCGGCGGGGCGAACCACTGGGTCACCGGAACCTACGACCCGGAGCTGAACCTCTACTACGCGGGCACCGGGAACCCGGCTCCCGACTTCGACGGCGAGGTCCGTGAAGGGGACAACCTCTACACCGACAGCGTGGTCGCGCTGGACGTCGACACCGGCGAGATCAAGTGGCACTACCAGTTCACCCCGCACGACCTGTGGGACTACGACTCCACCATGGAGATGACCCTGTTCGAGCGGGACGGCAAGAAGCTGCTGGCCCACTTCGACAAGAACGGGTACATGTTCGTCCTCGACCGCACCAACGGCGAGCTGCAGCACGTCACGCCGTTCGTCGACCGGATCGACTGGGGCGTCATCACCCGCGACGGCAAGGTGACCCCGCGGAAGTACCCGGACAAGGAGGGCGAGCCCTGCCACTTCTTCCCCGGTCCCGCCGGTGCGAAGGAATGGACGCACGCGTCGTACAACCCGGACCTCGACCTGTTCTACGTCCCGGTCGCCGACGTGGGCGCCACCGCCACCCGGCGTCGCCGCGAGTTCAAGGAGGGCATGCCCTACTGGGGTGCCGCCGTCGAGGTCGACATCGACAACATGGCCGGGTCGGTCAGCGCGTTCGATTCCCACGGTGAGGAGAAGTGGCGCCACCGGCTCAACAACATGCCGATGGCCGCGTCGACCCTCAGCACCGCGGGGAACTTGGTGTTCGCCGGCACGCCTTCGGGTGAGTTCCTGGCGCTGAACTCGGAGACGGGTGAGAAGCTCTGGAGCTTCCAGTGCGGCAGTGGTCACCACAGCAGCCCGAGCACCTTCACCGTCGACGGCAAGCAGCACGTCGCGGTGCCGGTCGGCTGGGGTGGCTGGCTCGAAGGCATCGTCCCCGGCCTGTCCGGTCAGGGGCACGGCGCCGCGTTGATCGTTTTCTCCCTGTGACAGGGGATCTTCACTGAGGTACCGGCCGGTGGCCGGGTCGCCGCGGCGACCCGGCCACCGTTTCGGCGCTTCGGGCGACGGAAGCCGAGGTGAAACGATGAACCAGCAGACCACACCCGGGCAGGAACGGTTGCCGTGCCTGTACTGCGGGGAGCGTTACGGACCGGACGACGTCGCGCGGCATACCGAACCGGTGCACTGCGGGCGCTGTATCACCTGCGTCGGCAAGCCCGAGTGTTTCGAGTGCCGTCTCATGTACTGCGTCTGCGACGTGCACCGGTACCGCGGCTAGCCGGTCGTGCCGGTCAGATCTCCAGTGCCCGGCGCACCATCGGCGCGTTCCGCCGGGAGACCGGCACCATGGTCTGTTCCCGGTCGTCCATGACCAGGAACAGTTCGCCCTTGTAGCGCCGTTCGACCTCCCGGATCCGGCTGAGGTTCACCACGTATTGGCGGTGCACCCGGAGGAATCCGGAATCGCCCAGTTCGGTTTCGAGCCGGTCGAGACCCGGCGAGGCGGAACGCAGCAGGCCCTGGTCGGTGGACAGCCACACGTCGTTGCCGTCCGACTGCGCGAAGGAGACCTCGGGGAGCCGTAGCAGGATCATGCGGTTCTCGCGCGTCGCGACCATCCGATGCGGCTGCGTGCGAAGAGGGGCGTCCTCGGCCGTCCGCTGCACCGGATCCCCTTCGGTGACGCCGAACGCGACGATGTTGCCGATCAGGTGGCCGGCGAGGAAGACCGGCCGGAAGCTGATCGACGTCGGTTCGTTGGCGAGCCGGGTGCGGATCTGCGTCGAACCGGACCAGCCGGGATTGCGCATCGCCTGCCCGGCGGCGTATTCGGCCGCCCGGATGAACTCCGGCAGTTCCGGTTTCCACCGGACCGCGGGATCGGGCGCCGGCGTGGAGCCCGGGATGCCGAGGAGTACCCCCGCGGTGTCGTCGGCGAGCACGACCCGGCCGGCGGGATCGACGGCCGCGAGCGGTGCCCGCGAGCCCGACCTGCTGTGGTTGAAGGCGGCGATCAATTCGGCGCCGTCGTCCTTGGCGTGCTGGCGCAGGATGCGCTGGGTCTTCGTGGCGGCGTTGCCGAGCCAGGTCCCCACGGCCGGCGGGAGCTCACCGCGCCAGCACGAGATGTTGAGCACCGCGACCGGCTTCCTGGTCACCACGTCCCGCACCGCCACGCCGGCACAGGTCCAGTCGTGGAAGGCCGCGCACCAGTGCTCGGCGCCGCGGATGAGCACGGGGGCGTAGGACATCAGCGCGGTCCCCATGCCGTTCGTCCCGGTGGCACCCTCGGCCCAGCAGAACCACGGCGCCAGGTTGGCTTCGGCGGCGACGGCGCGGGTGGCCTGGTCACCCCATTGGGCCAGTACCCGGCCGGAGGCGTCGGTGATGGTCACGATGCCGCCGCGGGTGTTGACCTCGCGCGCCAGGGAGGCGGCGCGGAAGCCGAGTTCGGCGATCACGACGTCGTGCTCCAGCGCGTGCCCGACCTCGGCGACGGCCGCCGGGGCCTCGGTGAGGCTCGGGTCGACGCCGTACTGGTCACGGCACCGGTGCCAGGAGATCGCGATTTCCGGCCGCACGCCACGGAGGTCGTCCTCGCCTCGCGCGAACCGCTCCCACGCATCACGCACAGTCGCTTCCTCGCGACTGTGCGTTGCCTGGTCGGGTCGGCGTACCTGTGTCATCTGAGACCGCCTTTGGTCTGGTGCCGGCCCGGCCGGAATACGCCCGTCCGGTGCCGATGACCTGCTCGCATATCGGGCCGCGTCGCGTCCCTTGGCCGCCGCCGCAAGCTAAACTTCTCCCGGAATCCAGGGCAAGCGGCCTGGGACGAATGCGGGTGGACGACCTACGAACGGTCGTGAATCGAGGACCGGCGGTGGCCGTCGGCACATCAGCGGTCGACGCGTCTCCCGCGCCGGGAAATCGTGTATCTCTGGTTATCGCGAAGTAAGGCGAACCTGAATTTGTTTCCGGTCTGCCGCTACAAGTATGCGGATTGATCAAGGTGATGGCGTATTCCCGGAAATACCCGGATGGTCGATCATGAATCTCGGGTTGGTTCCTTCTGGCCGACAATTTGCCGAGGGTTAACCGTGGCCGGGGTTCGCCGGTCCGGCGGCTGGGTACCTCCCGTGCCGGCGTGGCCCGCCGATCAGGTGGTTCTACAACAACATTTCCTGACGATAAGAAGTTGTATTGAAATCTCGTGTCGCATCGGGTTACCTTGTTTCCTCTGCCACCGCCCGGCGGTCTCAGGAAACCCCGGTGCGCCGGCGACAAGGAGGTCGCGATGACCGGGAGAGTGCCGCCGCTCGTGATCGCATCGAGTCGGCCCGGCAGACGTGACCACGTGGCCGATGGTTCGCTGGTGACCACGTCATCGGCGAAGGAAGTGGCTCGCGCGTGGGAGAACTTCGCCTCGGGCGAGGACATCGAGACGGGTGTCCGGCCCGAAATCCTCGCGTCGTGGTACCGATGCCGGGATCGGTACGAAGTGGACCGGCGATTGGACGTCGCTCCGGGCGCGAGAGGCGATGAAGCCCAGCGTGCCGACAACGGCGTGATCTTCACCGCGCTCGGCGGTCTCGGTGCGCTGGCAGGCCAGGAAGTCGAACAGGACGGCGCCGTCGTCACCGTCACGGACGGCGACGGACGTGTCCTCGGCGCCTGGGGCGACCCTTCCGCCCGTCGGCGGGCCGAGCTGCACAATCTCGCCCCGTGGTCCTCGTGGTCGGAGGAATGCACCGGTACGAACGGGATGGGGACTTCGCTCGAAGTGTCCGGCCCGGTGACGGTCACCGGGCCGGAACACTGGTGCGAAGCCTTTCATCAGTGGGCGTGCGCGGGCGTTTCGATTCGCGACATCGTGACCGGCGCACCGGTCGCGTCGATCAACATCTCCCGCTGGAACGCGTCGCTGTCCAAGTTCGTGCCGCCGTGGCTGACGAAGGCCGTCGCATGCGTCGAGCAGGAGATCTATCGGCGCGCGATCTACGAAGCGGACAAGGTGATCGCCGAATTCACCAAGGAATCCCCCCATGCCGGTGGTTCTTTCCTTGCCATGGACCGCGGCGGGAACATCATCGCCGCGAACGAGTCGGCTGTCGCGTTGCTCGGGCTGACCGGCGAAACGCCCATCGTCGCGGGTGCGACCGAACCGGCGGAGCGCTGGACCCCGGACATCCCGGGGCTGCCCGACGTGGTGCGGTGGGCGAGGAAACAGGCGCAGGGAAGTCCACAGTGGAGCGGATACGCGCGGCTGCCGGTGTGTCCCGGCGAGGAGGCCACCTCGCTGACCCTGCGTTCCGTCGTCGACTCGAACCACGTGGTGGGCCTGCTGTGCGCGTTCGGGGTGCAAGAAGGCGAGGCGTACGACGGAAGTTCCGGCGACGTGGTCGGTTCACTGCCTCGCTGTGTCATCGGGATGCGGAAAGACCGGCTCGTCCTGCTGGCCCCGTCGGAGATCCGCTACGCCGAAGCCGACCGGAACATCGTCTGGCTCGTCACCGAACGAGGCCGGATCCAAGCCGCGACCCGCGGCCTGGACAACGTCGAGCGGATGCTGACACCGCACGGGTTCCGCCGGGTGCACCGGCGGTATCTGGTCAACCTCCGCCGGGTGGCGGAGCTGGAACGCGGTATCAAGGGAGAACTCTTCCTGATCACGGATTCCCGTTCCCCTGAACTGGTTCCCGTTTCGCGGCGCCACGCCCCGGATCTCCGGCGGATGCTCGGAGTGTGAAAGCGGGGTCTCGGAGTCCTGGCCGGACTCCGAGACCCCGCTCCGCCCGGCGTCGATCACGTCGTCTGTGACCGAAGGGCTTCCACCTGGCTGCGAAGTCCTTCCACGGCCCGCGCGGGATCCTTGGCCGCGTAGACGGCGGAACCGGCCACGAAGCAGTCGACGCCGGCCTCGGCCGCCTGCTCGATCGTGTCGGTGTTGATGCCGCCGTCGATCTCCACCACCAGGTTCAGATGCCCGGTGTCCACCATCGTGCGCGCCTTGCGCACCTTGTCGAGGACCTCGGCGATGAACTTCTGCCCGCCGAAGCCGGGCTCCACGGACATCACCAGCAAGGTGTCGTAGTGTTCGAGCACGCCGAGATAGGGCTCCAAAGGCGTGCCCGGCTTGATCGCTAACCCCGCTTTCGCCCCTGCGGCCCGCAGGTTCTTCGCGAGCATGATCGGGTCTTCGGCCGCCTCGACGTGCACCGTGACGTTGTGGGAACCCGCTTCCGCGTACCCGATGGCCCACCGATCCGGCTTCTCGATCATCAGGTGACAGTCCACCGGTATGTCGGTGGCGGCCAGGATCGACCGCACGACCGGCAGGCCCAGGGTCAGATTCGGCACGAAGTGCGCGTCCATGACGTCCACGTGCAGCCAGTCCGCCCCGCGGCCAGGCCGCCCTTTCACCGCGGCCATTTCGTCGGCGAGCCGGGCGAAATCGGCGGAGAGGATGGACGGGGCTATCAAAGGATTCTTCGACACGCGTTCGAGCGTAAGTCCGTCGGCACGGTGCCCGGCTATTGC
>NZ_JBHXIB010000084.1:0-20735 GCF_042723975.1 Amycolatopsis sp. NPDC058340
AAATAGCGATGTAGCTCTTCAAGCCCAGCGACCCGAGGGTGAGCCGAGGGAAGGAGGCCTTCACGCGCGATGAAGCCTCAGGGGTGCGCGGGAGCGGGCGTGGGCAAAGGCGACGCGAAATAATCCGCGGCCACGAGCACCGGCCCGTTCTCGTCGGTCGGGGCCCGGAACGACAGCACCCAGAACGAGCCCTTCTTCGACGGCACCACACCGCCGCGCGCGGCGGTCAGGTCGACGCCGTCGCGGTCGGCCAGCGCGCTGACGACGTCCGGGATCACCCCGCCCTGGCTGGAGATCACCGGCGTCCCACCGTCGCCGGCGATGGCCAGGAGCCGTGCGACACCGAGCACCGGGTCCGGCCAGTAGCCCTCTTCCGACAGCAGCGGCTCGTGCCGGATCTCGACCCCGAGATCCTCGGCGAGCCCGTTCACCGTCTGGACGCACCGAAGCCGCGGCGCCGAGAGCACCCTGCCGGGCGCGTAAAGCCGCAGCAGCGAACGCAGTGCTTCGGCTTGGCGCTGTCCCGCGTCCGAAAGCGGACGCAGGTCGTCGTCGCCGTTCCACTCGTCGCGTTTACCCGCTTTGGCGTGCCGCACCAGGATCACCGTGGTGAGTTCCGGCGGCAGCGCGGAGAACTCGCGCAGCACCCGGACGTCGCCCGGCCGCGTCAACAGTTTCTCCGCCGACTCCGTGTCGAGCCAGCGCAGCTCGTCGACCTCCTCGTTCGGCGCGAACGCGCCGGAAACCGCCTGCGCGGAGAAGTAGTCGACGGTCTTCGGCGCTCCCGCCACGGTGTATTCGGTCCGGACCAGATAGCGGCCGAGCACCGCCTCGAATCCGGTCTCCTCGGCGATCTCCCGGACGGCCGCGCCCGCGATGGTCTCGCCCGGATCCAGCTTTCCCTTCGGCAGCGACCAATCGTCGTACCGTGGCCGGTGCACCAGCGCGACCTCGATCCGGTCGCCCTGACGGCGCCAGAGAACGGCTCCCGCCGCCCGCACGATCCCGCTCATCCCGCCGCCCCGTGGCGCTTCGCCAGCTCGACCTGGTGATCGCGGACGTCGTCCCCGGACGCCGGGAACGGGGCCCACTCGCCGGTCGAGTTCAGCACCCAGCACCGGGTCGAGGGATGCAGCGCGGATTCGAAGATGTAGTCCAGCTGCGCCGTGAGTTTCGGATCCTTGACCCGCACCAGCGCTTCGATCCGGCGGTCGAGGTTGCGGTGCATCATGTCCGCGCTGCCGATCCAGCGCGTGCCGCCGGCGAGGAAGGTGAAGATCCGTGAGTGCTCCAGGAAACGGCCGAGGATCGAGCGCACGTGGATGTTCTCGCTCAGCCCCTCCACGCCCGGCTTCAGCGCGCAGATCCCGCGCACCACGATGTCGACCGGCACCCCGGCCTGCGAGGCGTGGTACAGCGCGTCGATCACCTGCTCGTCGACGAGCGAGTTGCACTTGATCCGGATCCCGGCGGTCTGGCCCGCGCGGGCGAGCTCGATCTCCTCGCCGATCGCGCGCACGATGCCGCGCCGGATCCCGTGCGGCGACGTGAGGATGTTGCGGTAGGTGTCCTGGCGGGAGTACCCGGTCAGCACGTTGAACAGATCCGTCAGGTCCGCGCCGATCGTCGGGTCGGCGGTCAGGATGCCGAGATCCTCGTACAGGCGCGCCGTCTTCGGGTTGTAGTTGCCGGTGCCGATATGGCAGTAGCGGCGGATGGTCGAACCCTCCTGGCGCACCACCATCGACACCTTGCAGTGCGTCTTCAGCCCGACGAGCCCGTAGACCACGTGCACGCCCGCGCGTTCCAGTGTGCGGGCCCAGGTGATGTTGGCCTGTTCGTCGAACCGCGCCTTGATCTCGACCAGCGCGACGACCTGCTTGCCCGCCTCGGCCGCGTCGATCAGCGCGTCGACGATCGGGGAGTCGCCGGAGGTGCGGTACAGCGTTTGCTTGATCGCCAGCACCTTGTCGTCCGCGGCGGCCTGTTCGATGAACCGCTGGACGCTGGTGGAGAACGAGTCGTACGGGTGGTGCACGAGGACGTCGCCCTCGCGCAGCGTCGCGAACACCGACTTCGGCGTCTCGCGCTCACCGAACGCCGGATGCGTGGCGGGAACGAAAGGGCGGTCCTTGAGCTCCTTCCGGTCGACGCCGGACAACTGGTGCAGGCAGGTCAGATCCAGCAGCCCCGGGACCTCGACGACGTCGCGCGGGTCGACCTCCAGTTCGCGCAGCAGCAGTTCGAGCATGTGCTCGCTCATGTCCTGCGCCACTTCGAGCCGTACCGGCGGGCCGAACCGCCGCTGCGCCAGTTCACGTTCCAGCGCCTGGAGAAGATCCTCGTCCCGGTCCTCTTCGACCTCGAAGTCGGCGTTGCGGGTGACGCGGAACGCGTGGTGCTCGGTGACCTCCATACCGGTGAACAGCTCGCCGAGGTGCGCGGCGATCAGTTCCTCCAGCGGCAGGAAGGTCGCGGTGCGGACCTCACGCGGCTGCTGCTCGATACGCATCAGGCGCGGCACGTTGCTCGGCACCTTGACGCGCGCGAACCGCTCGGTGCCGGCCTCCGGGTCCCGGACGGTGATCGCGAGGTTGAGCGAAAGGCCGGAGATGTAGGGGAACGGGTGCGCGGGATCCACGGCCAGCGGTGTGAGCACCGGGAAGATCTGCTCGCTGAAGTAGTTGGACAGCCGGAGCTGGTCGGCGCCGGTCAGGTCGTTCCAGCCGACGATGTGGATGTCCTCGTCGGCCAGCTGCGGCCGCAGGTGCAGCTCGAAGGCGTTCGTGTGCCGCTCGACCAGGTCCTGGTTGCGTTTGGCGATGTACGCCAGCTGTTCGCGCGGGGTGAGCCCGTCCGCGCTGCGGACCGGGAGGCCGGTCTCGTCGCGGCGTTTCAGCCCGGCGACCCGCACCATGTAGAACTCGTCCAAATTGGACGCGAAGATCGCCAGGAACTTGGCGCGTTCGAGCAGCGGCTGCGACTCGTCCTCGGCCAGCGCGAGCACGCGCGCGTTGAAGTCCTGCCACGACAGCTCACGGTTGAAGTACCGGTCGTCGGGAAGGCTGCCGACGGCCGTTGGCGCCGCCGTCACCGCGGGCGGCGCGGCGGGCAGCGCGCGGAACTCCTGGGCGGGACGGCTCGCCGAACCGCCGCGCGTCGCGCGGACGGCCGTGCGCGGGGCCGGGCTGCTGTTCTTTCTCGTCCTGGCGGGTTTCGCCGCGCCACTGTCCGGTTCCGGTTTCGCGGCGGAGGTCTTCCGCTTCCTTGCCGAGTTCGAGGTGCCGCCGTCATTTGTGCTCACGGGCTTCATTGTTCACCACTCGGGGCGATTATGTGCGCCGCGTGCGGGTCGGCAGGGTGAACTCTCGTCACATCAGCACGCAGGGTGTTCCCAGCAGCGTCGAGGTGCGCTTTCCGACACCGAGGGTGCGGACGTGAGCGAGATCATCCGCGGTGTCCACGTCGGCGCGAAGCGATTCCGCGGCGATCGTGAGCGGGGTCGCACCGGAGGCGGTGTGTGCCCGCGCGGAACCCGTGCCGAAGCGCGGCGCCAGTGCCTGGCCGTCGCCCGCGAGCAACAGGGTGGTGCCCGTTCCCTGCCGGTCCGCGACGAACGCCCGATGTCCGGCGGCCCCGGCCAGCGCGGCGGTGAGGTCTTCGGTCCGCAGCGCGGGCAGGTCGGCCTGCAGGGCACCGACGAGACCGGACGGCGTGTCCCGGCGCAGCAGCTCCTCGCCGTGGCGCAGGGCCGCGTTCAAGCCGCCGCGCGACGGTTCGGTGACGATCTCGACGCCCAGTTCGGTGAGATCCGCCACGGACGCCGGGTCGGCGGCGACCACCAGCACCCGCCGGACCCCGTCCGCCGAGGTCGCCGCGGACAACGTGTCGTAGGCCAGCGCCAGCACCAGTTCGGCGTGCCGCCCGGGCACGACCGCGCCGCGAAGCCGTGACTTGCCCTCGGCGGGGCGTTTCATCGGCACGATCAGGTCGAAGCCCACACTGTCCACATCTCACTTCTTACCCGACCCTCCCTGGACCGCGCTCGTACACGCGCGGCAGGATCAGTGGCCTGGGACGACACGTGTGACTTCGAGGAGGACGAATTGGCCCGGCGTGAGAAGGGCGGCATCTGGGTGGGCATCGCCGCCGCACTGTTCTACCCGGCGACGGCCATCGGCAAGCGGGTCTACCGCAACGCCGAGCGGATCCCCCGCGAAGGTGGCGCGCTGCTCCTGCTCAACCACGTGTCGCACATGGATCCGGCGGTGGACGCGGTGTTCGTGCACCGGCAGAAGCGGGTGCCGCGGTTCCTCGGCAAGGAGAGCCTGACCAGGGCGCCGCTGTTCGGCAAGATCTTCGTCGGCGCCGGCCAGATCCCGGTCTCGCGCGGTTCCGCCGCCGCCGGAGACAGCCTCAAGGCCGCCCACCAGGCGTTGCGTGACGGCAAGGTCGTCGTGATCTATCCGGAGGGGACGATCACCAAGGACCCCGACGGCTGGCCGAAGAAGCCGTTCACCGGGGCCGCGCGGCTCGCGCTGGAGACCGACGTGCCGGTGATCCCGATCGCCCGCTGGGGCACGAACCACATCTTCAACGGCTACACGAAGAAGTTCACCCCGTTCCCGCGCAAGACGATCACGCATCTGGTCGGCGAGCCGATGGACCTTTCCGCCTACAAGAACGGTTCGACCCGCAGCGCGTCCAAGCTGCGCGAGGTCACCGACCTGATGATGACGGAGATCACCGCGCTGCTCGCGGAGATCCGGCAGGAGGAACCGCCCGCGAAGAAACCGGAGGACGACGCCTGATGGCCGAGGTCCAGCGGGTGACCGTGCTCGGCGCCGGATCGTGGGGGACGGCGTTCGCCAAGGTGCTCGGCGACGCGGGCCGCGACGTGACCATCTGGGCCCGGCGGCCCGAGGTCGCGGCCGAGATCCGGGAGCGGCATCTCAATTCGTCCTATCTGCCCGGTATCGGCTTGCCGGAGCGGATCACCGCGACGGCCGATCCGGCCGAGGCCCTCGACGGCGCGCAGGCCGTGGTCCTCGCCGTGCCGAGCCAGACCTTGCGGACCAATCTGTCGGAGTGGTCCGGTCTGCTGCCGTCCGACGCGATCCTCGTGAGCCTCGCGAAGGGTGTCGAACTGGGCACGCTCAAGCGGATGAGCGAGGTCATCGCCGAGATCGCGCGGGTCGACGACGGGCAGATCGTGGTCGTGTCCGGGCCGAACCTGGCGAAGGAGATCGCGCTGGGGCAGCCCGCGGCGGCGGTGCTGGCCTGCACCGACCACGACAACGCCAAGGCGATCCAGCGGGCGAGCTTCAACCAGTACTTCCGGCCGTACACCAACACCGACGTCGTCGGCTGCGAGCTGGGCGGCGCGTGCAAGAACGTCATCGCGCTCAGCTGCGGGATGGCGGCGGGGCTCGGGCTCGGCGCGAACACCGTCGCCACGCTGATCACCCGCGGGCTCGCCGAGATGGCCAGGCTCGGCGCGAAACTGGGCGCCGACCCGCTGACCTTCGCCGGGCTCGCCGGCGTCGGCGACCTGGTGGCGACCTGCTCGTCGCCGCTGTCGCGCAACCGGACCTTCGGCGAGCGGCTCGGCCGGGGCGAGACGCTGGAGCAGGCGCTGGCGGCCACCGGCGGCCAGGTCGCCGAGGGCGTCAAATCGTGCACGTCGATCCGGGAACTCGCGATGAGCCTGGGGGTGGACATGCCGATCACCGACGCGATGCACCGCGTGTGCCACGAAGGTGTCGACCCGCGGCGCGCGGGCGCCGAGCTGCTCGGGCGGTCGCAAAAACACGAATGGTCCTGAGAGTCTGTTGGCGGAGCTGCGACGTATCTCGCGAAATGGACACAACGCGTGAACCCGCCCTGGCCGAAGGCCCCGCTATCGCGGTGGCAGGGCGCCGTTGTCCGTCAAAGTGAGAGGTTCGACCAGGCAACGCCCTGCCGACGTCGATCGCGGACGCGGGTTCACCGACAGACACTGGAAGACCGCAATATCGCGACAGCCGGGGACGGATCCGTGCTGCGAACATGGACGCCAGGTGCAGAACTCACGGTCCACGGTATGAGAGCTGTTGACCGCGGGGCTCCGCACTGGTTCGCTGGGCGCATGTTCGCACGTGGGATGACTGTGTCGCCGGGCCTCTCGGGTCTTGGTGCGGTCGCGTGCGCGTGTCGTTGTTGTCGGTGAACCCAGCCCCGGCCCAGTTCGACACCCTTCTTTCTTCTGCGAGGACACCTCCATGTTCGCCGTCCCGGACAACACGCTCGTCATTCCCGAAAACCCCGCCCTGCGCCACCCGGTGCGCGTCGCGCTCGAATTCGCCGCGGACCGCGACCGCTGGCGGCACCTGCTGCGTTACGACCCCGACGAGCGCTTCTCGGCGCTCGTCGACGCCGACGAACTGCAGGAGATCTGGTTGATGAGCTGGCTGCCCGGCCAGCACACCGACCTGCACGACCACGAATTCGCCGCGGGCGCGTTCACCGTCGTCAGCGGGAAGCTGAGCGAGACCGTCGCCCGGCGCGCGGTCGACGGCCGGGCCGTGACCGAGCTGCACTCGCTGTCGGAAGGGCAGTCCCGCGTCTTCGGCCCCGGCTACATCCACGAGGTGCGCAACGACGGGCCGGATCCCGCCGTCAGCGTGCACGTCTACCGGCACCGGCCCCGCGCCATGCGGCCGTACCACCTGGACCCCATCTCTGGCCCCTCGCGCGTTTAGTCCTCTGAATGCGGCCCTTTCAGGCGAGGTCGCCGCGCAGGCGGAACTCGGCCTCGACGCGTTCGCGGGAGGCGCCGGTGGCGAGCAGGGTGTGCAGCAGGAGCCGGGATTTGCGCGGGTCAAGCCAGCCCGCCATCGTCGCGCCCATCGCGATCAGATCCGACTCCGAACCCCGGAAACCGTAGGTGCCGCGGAACGTCGGCCCGGCACCGGTGCGGCCGGCGACCACGATCGGCACCTCCGGCAGAACCCGCTCGATCACGTCGGCGGTCCCCGCCGAAACGTGCCCGGCGCCGTTGGCGGCGAGCACCACTCCCTTGACCCCGGCCTTGACCAGCGTTTCCAGGAGTTCGCCGGTGTCCTCGACGCCGCTCTCGACGATCGGCACCAGCCCGGAGAAGTCCGCGTCCTCCAGCGGCAACGCCGCCGGGCGGACGGCCGCCGGGTGGAAGTAGTGCACCAAACCCTCGCTGACCAGCGCGAGCGGGCCGGCGGGGTTCGAGGAGAACGCCTCGACGTGGCTCGAATGCGTCTTCCGGACCCAGCGTGCGGCGTGGACGTCGTCGTTGAACGCGACCAGCGCGCCGCGGCCCCGGCTCCGTGGGGCCGCGGCGACGGTCAGCGCGGCGAGGATGTTCCCCGCGCCGTCGGCGCTGGGCAGGCTGGGGTTGCGCATCGCTCCGGTGATCACGATCGGCGCCTCGGAAGCCCACGTCAGCTCGAAGAAGTACGCGGTCTCTTCGAGCGTGTCCGTGCCCTGGATCACGACGACGCCTTCAGCGCCCTCGTCGACGGCCCTGGCGGCCCAGTCCCGTGTCCTGATCAGGGTCGCGAAGTCCATCGAGGCGCTGGAAATCCCCGCGAGCGTCTCCGCGCGGACGTCCATCTCGAGGTTCTCGCCCAGGTCGCCGAGCAGGTCGGCGGCGGTGAGCCGGGGGACGGCGTGGTCTTCGCCGTCACCGGGGATCATGGAAATGGTGCCGCCCAGTGCGGCGACGGCGACCAGGGGTCGTTTCTCAGGGGAGACGCTCATACGGACATCCTCCCAAAAACTCGTGAGTGGTAAGGACGGTTCTAACCGTCCTTACCACTCACGAGACGCGACCCACTCCCCACCGCGGCCCTTTGCTCACCGCCGCGCCTTCACGGCCTCGATGGTGAAACTCGCCGCAAGCCGCTGCGGATCCTCCGTCAGCCGCCATTCCTCGGTCGCCTCGTTCAGGGTCATCAACCCGGGCAACGCGTTCCACGGCACACTGTCGTGCTCCACCAGCCGCGTCAGCGTCAGGCCCGCGTCGAGCAGCGAAGTGACGATCTCGCCCAGCCCGTGGTTCCATTCGTGCGTCCGGTTGTGCTGGAACGAAACGTCGGTGTCCACATAGGTCCCCGGTTCGTCGAACACCAGCGGTTCGGCCTGCTCGAAGTACGGGTACCGCGGTGTGAGCAGCGGCTGCGTCTCGTCGAGGGTGCCCAGCATCGGATGCATGTCGCGGATGAACAGCCGCCCGCCCGGCTTCAGCAGCTTCCCGACGACCTGCCCCCAGCGGGCGATGTCCGGCAGCCAGCAGATCGCGCCGATGCCGGTGTAGACGAGGTCGAATTCCCCGGCGCCCAGCACGTCGGCGGCACTGTACACATCGGACTCGTGATAGTCGATCTCCGCGCCGGTCTCGGCGGCCAGCCGCCGCGCGATCTCCAGCGCGGGCGCGGAAAAGTCGAGGCCGGTCATCCGCGCGCCGAGGCGGGACAGGGAAAGCGTGTCCGTGCCGATATGGCACTGCAGGTGCACCCCGCGCGCCCCGGAGACATCGCCGAGCAGCGGCTGGTCGAAGGTGACCACGCCGCTGAGGTGCGTCGGGTCCGCGACGAACTTCTCGTAGCCGTAGTCGGCCGAAGCGGCGTGTGCGGGAGCGCGTTCGTCCCAGTTCGCCCGGTTGACCGTCACGTAGTCCGTCACGAAGTCGCGGCCTTCTCGGCGGCGCTGCGCAGCACGCAGAATTCGTTGCCCTCGGGGTCTCCGAGGACGGCCCAGCCGGTGCCGTCCGGATTGCGCCGGTCGTGCAGGAGGGTCGCGCCGAGCTTCAGCAGGCGCTCCACCTCCTCGTCGCGCGGGATGTCCGGCGTAAGACAGAGGTGGATCCGGTTCTTCACCGTCTTCGGTTCCGGGACCTGTCCGAAGAACAGCGTGACACCGTTGTCCATCTCGATGATCGCCTCGGGATCGCCGGGCTGGTCGTCGTCCGCCATCGGTTTGCCGACGACACCGCTCCAGAAACGGCCCAGTTCGTAGGCGTCGGCGCAGTCGAAGAAGAAGTTCTGTACGACAGAGGTCATGACGCCGCAGTCTGCCCGAGCCCGCGAGACCCGGCCAACGGTTTAAGCCAGCCGCAGCCCCGGCGACCGGTGCACCTGCCGGTCCGCGTCGATGACCAGCACCTGGCAGCCCGGCCGCGACGCGACCCACGCGATCCCCTCGGTCCCCATCGCGAAAGCGGCCGTGGCGAGGGAATCCGCGGTGACGAGGTCGTCGGCGGCGACCGTGACGCTCAGCAGCCCGACGGGCGGGCGCCCGGTCCGGCCGTCGAGGATATGCGCGCCGCGTTCGTATTCGGCCGAGGTCGCGACCGCGCCGCCGGACGATTCCACCACGGCGCAGATCGCGTCGGGCCGTTCGGGATGCCGGATGCCGACCCGCCAGGCGCGGCCGGGTTCCGGTTCGCCGGAGGTGATCACGTCGCCGCCGGCGTTGATGCAGAACACGTCCAACCCTTCGGCCAGCAACAGCGACGCCGCCTTCTGCACCGCCCAGCCCTTGACCACCGCGTTCGGATCGAGCCGCCGTCCGGGGAGCCGGGCGGTGAACGCCCCGCCGGACAGCCGTTCGTAGTGGTCGCACAGCGAAAGCACTTCCAGGAGGTCGTCGCTCAGCTCCGAAGGCGAGAGTTCGCCGCGGTCGTAGCGGCAGACCTCGCTGCCCGCCTTGAACGGGCTGAACCGCGCGTCGACTTCCCGCAGCCAGCCGAAGACGCCGTCGATGGCGTGGCCGGCGAGTTCGCCGCCCGCCCGGACGTCGACCGAGACCGGCAGCCCCATCACCTGTTCGACGCGGTTCATCTGGCGTCCAGCGCCGCCTGCAGCGATTTGACGTACGACTCGCTCGTCGACGTCGCCCCGGAGACGGTGTCGATGTCGGCGCTCTGCGCGGTCAGCGTCTCCTCCTGCAGGATCGGGATCGCGTCGACCCCGCGGCCGCTCGTCGGCCGTTGCAGCAGGCGGACTTCGGAGATCTTGTCCTCGGCCGAGATCACCAGCCGCACCTGGACGGTGCCGTACCGGTTGCTCTCCACCGATCCGTCGATGGTGCGTTCGGCGCCCTCGGCCGCTCCGCCGTCCGCGCTCGGCGACGACGGGGCGGGCGCCGCGACGGCCACGGTCTCCGTGCCGAGCGGGCCGGGTTCGTACAGCCACACACCGAGGAAGCCGGCGGCCGACAGCGCGACCGTGGCCGCGACGATGGTCTTCTTCATGATCGGGTCTCCCTGGTTCAGGCGGCGAGGCTGAAACGTTCGGCATGGACCTGGCCGCTCGGCACCCGCAGCTCCCGCAGGCTGCGCAGCGTCGCCGAGGTCATCCCGGGCGGGCCGCAGACGAAGACGTCCCGCTCCGCGATGTCCGGCACCAGCCGCCGCAGATTGGGCGCGCCGAGGACCGGACCGGCCTGATCGGACGGTCCACTGAGGACTCGGACGACCGCGCCGCGCGCCCGTGCCAAGCCGATCAGCTCCGGCAGGAGGACGGCGTCGCGTTGGTCGCGCACGCGGTAGAGCACCACGACGTGCCCGGAGATCTCCTCCAGCAGCGCGCGGATCGGGGTGATCCCGACGCCGCCCGCGACCAGCAGCGCGTCCGGTTTCCGTTGGTGCATCGTGGTGAACGCGCCGTACGGGCCTTCCGCGAACACCCGGGTGCCGACCTTGAGCGACCGCAGGGACGCGCTGCCGTCTCCGGCGGCCTTCGCGGTCAGGCGCAGGGTGCGGCCGTCCGGCGCGGCGGAGAGCGAGAACGGATTCGCCTGCCACCAACGGTCCCGGGTCATGAAGCGCCACAGGAAGAACTGGCCCGCCCGCGCGGGCATCTTGTCGAGATCCCTGCCGGAGATGTACACCGAGACGACGTCGCGGGATTCGGGCACCACGGCGACGACCTTCAACCGGTGCCGCAGATTCCGGGCCAGCGGCAGCACCACCCGGCCGGCGACGACGGAGCCGAGCGCGACACCCCACACCGCCCACCAGTAGACCTGGGCCCCCGGCGAAGACGCGAACGATCCGCCCAGCGCGATTTGATGCGTGAACGCCAGCACGACCGCGGCGTAGGTGTAGAGGTGGATGAAGTGCCAGGTCTCGTACGCCAGCCGCCGCCGGGCGAACCGGGCGGAAACCGCGCCGACGAGCAGGATCAGCGCGAACGCGACGACCGCGCGCAGGATCCCCTCCAGTTTGGTCACCATCGTGACGAACTCGTCCACCACGCCGTTGTCCTCGACCTGCGCGTAGCCGAACACGATGAACACGAAGTGGGCGAGCAGCGTCCACAGCAGGCCGAACCCGGTCCAGCGGTGCCAGCCGGTGAGCCGGTCCATGCCGAGGCGGCGGTCGAGCCAGGGAAGCCGGGCGACCAGCAGCAGCTGGAACGCCATCGTCAGGGCCCCGTACAGCCCGGCGAGCCTGCCGATGCTGATGAGCACGTTGTCCGACGGCCCGGCGGCGAAGAAGAGCGCGGTCACGGCGGCCACGTTGGCCCCGAGGAAGAGGAAGAGCCCGGCGCGCGCGGCGATCCTGGGGCGGATCGCCGGGCACGGTCTCACGGCGGTCTGCGTCATGGTGGTCACACGTGGTCCCTTCCGGTCCGGTTCAGTGCCCGAGCCTGCTGTGCCAACCTGTGACCTTTCTTGGCGGAAGCTGTCGGCTTGCTGTCGTGTGCGGTCCCGCCTCGCCCTCGCGCGCGCGTTCACGGAGGATGGCGTTGTGAACACCGAGAACCCCGTGCGCCTGCTGGTGGTGGACGACGAGCCGCATATCGCCGATCTGGTGGCCACCGTCGCCCGCTACGAGGGCTGGCAGGCCGTGACCGCCGGATCAGGTGAGGCCGCGCTGGCCAAGGCGGCCGAATTCGTGCCCGACATCGTCGTGCTCGACCTGATGCTGCCCGGGATCGACGGGTTCACCGTGCTGGACAAGCTCCGCGAGGCCGGGACGGCGGTACCCGTGGTCTTCCTCACCGCGAAGGACGCGACCGCCGACCGGGTCGCCGGGCTCACCCGGGGCGGTGACGACTACCTCGTCAAACCGTTCTCCGTCGAGGAACTGATGGCGCGGCTGCGCGCGGTCCTGCGGCGGAGCACCAATCAGGCGAAGGCCGCGGTGCTGCGGGTCGGCGACCTGACCCTCAACGAGGACACCCGCGAGGTCGCGCGCGACGGCGAACCGGCCGACCTGACCCCGACCGAGTACGAACTGCTGCGCTACCTCATGCGGCATTCGCCTTCGGTGATGACGAAGGCGCAGATCCTCGACCACGTCTGGGAGTACGACTTCGGCGGCCGGTCCAATGTGGTCGAACTCGTCATCTCGCATCTGCGCCGCAAACTCGACACGGGCGACGAGCCGCTGATCCACACCGTGCGCGGCGTGGGCTACGTCGTGCGCCAGGCGTCGAGATGAGGATGCTCCGCCGGTGGTACGACGCGTGGCGCCGGTCGAGGCTCGGGACCCGGCTGGCGCTCGGGCTCGGCGCGCTGGCACTGGTCGTGTTCGCCGTGGTCGGCACCGTGATGGTCGGCATCATGAAGGGCTATCTGAACGACCGGCTCGACGAACAGCTCGCCAAGACCCAGATCAGCCAGGTGCCGTCGCTGCGCACCACGCACGGCGGGAAACCGCAGCAGGCCTACGGCTGGTTCTCCGCCGTCTTCGCGGTGCGCGACGGCGACGCGCAGCCGCAGGCGGGCGGTTCCCTGCCGCCGGACACGAAGGCACTGGCAAAGGTCGCCGAGGACGCGACGCGGACCGAGGTCCTGCGCACCGTCTACATCGAGGACAAGGGCACCTACCGGGTCCGGGCCTGCCCGATCGAACCGGCGCAGAACATCGTGCTGGTCAGCGCCGCGCCGCAGGCCGATCTGGACCGGACGGTCAGCCAGCTGATCATGGTCGAGGTCGTCGCGTTCCTGCTGGCGCTCGCGGTGCTGGTGATCGCGGGGCGGTTGGTGCTGCGGCGCGGGCTGAGGCCGCTGAGCGACATGGCCGGGACGGCGCACGACATCGCGTCGCACGACCTCACCACGAACGCCGATCTCCCGGTGCGCGCGCAGGCGAGTGGCGGCGGCGCCGAGGTCGAGGAACTGCGGACGGCGTTCAACGTCATGCTGGCGCACCTCGATTCCTCGCTGGTCGCGCGCCGGGAGGCGAACGAACGGCTGCGGCGGTTCATCGCCGACGCCTCGCACGAACTGCGCACCCCGCTGACGTCGATCCGGGGCTACGCCGAGCTTTTCCGCTACGCCGCGGCGAACGAACCCGCCGAACGCGAGGCGCATCTGTCGAAGATCAGGGAAGAGACGCAGCGGATGAGTGTGCTCGTCGACGACCTTCTGCTCCTCGCGCGCCTCGACGCGCCGGAGACCGAGGCGCCGCTGCGGCTGGTCGGCGTCGATGTCGCCGAGCTGATCACCGACGCGGGGGAGGCCTTCGCCGCCGGACGCCCGGAGCATCCGCTGAGCATCGGCGCGTTACCGGAAGGTGTTGTCCTGCAAGCGGATCCGGTGCGCCTGCGGCAGGTGCTGGACAATCTGCTCGCCAATGCCGCGGTGCACACGCCGCCCGGGACGCCGGTCACGTTGTCGGCCACGGCTTCGGACTCGGAGGTCGTCCTGCGGGTGAGCGACGCCGGGCCCGGCATCCCGCCGGATGCACGGGAGCGGATCTTCGACCGGTTCTACCGGGTGGACACCGCCCGCACCCGCGGCAACGGCGGCACCGGGCTCGGGCTCTCGGTGGTGCTCTCGCTGGTTTCGGCGCACGGCGGGACGATCGAGGTCGAGAGCGTGCCGGGGGCGACGACGTTCACCGTGCGGCTGCCGCGCCACCGCTCGTGAGTGGTGAGGACGGTTAGAACCGTCCTCACCACTCACGAGGCCCACTACCCGACGCGCCGCTTCACATGGTCCGGCACCGTCCACTCGCCCACGAGATCGGCCGACGGCTCCGGTTCCCCGAACACGGTCCGCACCGGCAGCACCCCCGCCCACGAGAGGTCGGCCGCGACGTCGTCCTCGGGATCGTCGGGGCCTGCGCCGCGCATCTTCACCGACGCCTCGGTGAGGTCCAGCTCCAGCACCGAAACGGACGCGAACTCCTTCGCGTTGATGTCCCGCGCGTGTTCCCAAGAACCGGGCGCGAGGTGGTCGGTCAGCACGTGGAGGCCGTGCATCTTCCGGTCGCGATCGGTGACCGCGGCCGCCTTGCCCAGGATCACCGCGCTGCGGTAGTTCATCGAGTGGTTGTTGACCGAGCGCGCGTAGACGATGCCGTCGAGCAGGGTCACCGTGACGCAGACCTCGACGCCGTCGGAATCGCGCATACTCCTCGCCCCGGTCGATCCGTGCAGGTAGAGCGTGTTCCCGTCGCGGCCGTAGCCGGTCGGGATGACCAGCGGGACGCCGTCGCGCACGATGCCGAGATGGCAGATCAGGCCTTCGTCGAGCACCGCGTACAGCGCCGAGCGGTCGGTGAGCGCACGGTCCTTCTTGCGGCCGAGGGTGGTCCGGTCGGTGGGAGAGAGCGGGGTCGACATGCGACCAGTCTCACCCACGCGAGTGGCCTGTAATAATGTCCAATTCTCCTATACTTGAGAAGGCCACTTCCCTCCAGTGTGGAGTAACCCATGTCCGACACCGCTCTGCCGGTCAGCCTCGACCGCGATTCGGCCGTCCCGCTCGCGGTCCAGCTGGCCGACGCGTTGCGCGCGGCCGCGGGCGACGGGCATCTGCGCGGCGGGGACAGGCTGCCCTCGACCAGGGCGCTCGCGAGCCGTCTCGGCGTCAGCCGCACGGTGACGTCGGCCGCGTACGAGCAGCTCCACGCGGAGGGCTGGATCGCCGGCCGCCACGGCTCCGGCACGTACGTCACCACCACGCCGCCCGCGGACAGGCCGTCGAAGGGCCCCGCACCCGGCGCCCCCGCCGCGCCGCCCACGCTGGTCGACCTCACCCCGGGCGTCCCGTGGGCCGACGGCGTCGAGAGGGCCGCTTGGCGCCGCGCGTGGCGGGCCGCCGCCGATCCGCGCCCGACCTACCGCGAGGACAGGGCGGGCCTGCCCGCGTACCGGGACGCCGTGTCCGAACATCTGCTGCGGCACCGCGGTCTCGCGGCCGGGACGGTGCTCGCGACCGGCGGGACGACGGCCGCGGTGATCGAACTCGCCGGCTCGATGCTCTCGCGCGGTGACCGTGTCGCGATCGAAGAGCCGGGTTACCAGCGGGCCGTGCAGGCGTTCCGCCGGGCGGGGATGGAGGTCGTGCCCGTCCCGGTCGACGAAGAGGGCCTGCGCCCGGACGCCGTTCCCGCCGACGTGCGAGCGGTCTACTGCTCACCCGCGCACCAGTACCCGCTCGGCAGCCGGATGAGCGCGTCGCGCCGGGTCGAGCTGGTCGAACTCGCCCGTGCCCAAGGCATGCTGGTGATCGAGGACGACTACGACGGCGAGCTGCGGTTCGACGTCGCGCCGCTGCCGCTACTGGCCGCGCTCGCGCCCGACGTCGTCGCGCATCTCGGTACCACCAGCAAGATCCTCACCCCGGCGCTGGGCGCGGGCTGGATGGTCGCGCCCGCCCCGGTCGCGGCCGCGGTGCTGGAGTACCGCGAGGCCACCGGAACGCGACCGTCGCCCGCGGGCCAGCGGGTGCTCGCCGAGCTGGCGCGCCACGGCGATCTGGGCAGGCATCTGCGGAAGCTCCGGCGGGAACTTTCGGAGCGCCGGTCACTGGTGTCGGCCGCGCTGACGTCGGCGGGCATCCCGGTACTCGGCGACGACGCGGGCGCGCATCTGGTCGTCCCTTGTGGATCCGCGGACGAGGAGGCGGCGCGCATGGCGGCGGCGGAACGCGCCGGGATCCGGCTCGACGGGCTGGCCCGGCATTTCGCCGGGACGCCGACGGTGTTCGGGAACCTCATCGGCTACGCGGGCTGCTCGCGCGAGGCGCTCCATTCCGCGCTCAAGCCGCTGATCACCGTGCTCGGTTGACCTCCACCTTGCTGGAGGTCATAGCTTGCGTCCATGCGTGAGATCAGAGTGTCCCGGTTCGGCGATCCCGGCGTCCTCGAGCAGGTCGAAGTGCCCACCCCCGAACCCGGCGCGGGGCAGCTCCGCGTCGCGGTGACGGCGGCCGGGGTCGGCTGGCTCGACACCCTCATCCGGCGAGGCGACGGGCCCGACGTGTTCGCGGTCGAGCCGCCGTACGTGCCGGGAGGCTCGGTGGCGGGCACCGTCGACGCGGTGGGTGCCGGAGTGGACGCGACCTGGCTGGGCGAGCAGGTCCTCACCCACGCGCCCGGTGGATACGGCGGGGGATACGCGGACACGGTCGTCGCACTTCCGGACGACACGTTCGTGATTCCGGAGGGGCTGGATCCCCGGCACGCGGTGGCCTTGTTCGACGACGGCAGTACCGCGCTGGCGTTGCTGGAGAAGACCCCGGTCACCGCCGGGGAGCGAATCCTGGTGGTGCCCGGCGTCGGCGGGCTCGGCAGCGTGCTGGTGCAGCTCGCCCGCGCCGCGGGCGCGACGGTCTTCGCGGCGGTCCGCGGTGCCGAAAAGGCGGCGATCGCGCGGAAACTGGGCGCCGAGCCGGTCGACTACTCGGCGGCGGACTGGACGGGCGAGGTCCTCGCCCTCACCGGCGGCCACCGCCTGGACGTGGTCTTCGACGGCGTCGGCGGCGAGCTCGGCGCCGCCTCGCTCGCGTTGCTGAGGAACGGCGGCCGGTTCTCCGGCTACGGCATGTCCAGCGGAGCGGAGACCGTGATCGGCGACGCCGACCGCGCCCGGCTGTCCGTTGTGGACATGGCGCAACTGGTCGGATTCTGGCCGGACAACCCGCGCCGGGTGCGGGAAGTGCTGCGGCGGGCGGCGGACGGGAAGCTGACGCCGGTCATCGGCCGGACGTATCCGCTGGCGGAGGCGTCCGCCGCGCACTCGGACATCGAGGCGCGGCGGTACACCGGGAAGAGCCTGCTCCTGCCCTGATCGCTCAGAACCGCAGCGGCACCGCGGGGAGATTGGCGGCGATGACCTCGGAAACGGTCTGGAGCGGCCCGGTCCCCGCGGTGTCCGGCACGGTGAGCGCGGTGTAGACGGGGCGGTCCACCACGAACCACGTCGCGGTGCCCTCACCCTCGACCTGCAGCCATTGGACGCCGTTGATCGTCCGCAGCTGCGAGGTCCGGGTCAGCTCCGGCGGCTTCCCGAGACCGCACCGCAGGACCACCGGGTCGCCGGTGCCCCAGCCGATCGTCGCCTCGGGAGCGGGATCGGCCAGCGTCCGCCGGACCAGCGTGGTGCCGGACGACGTGAGCTCGTGGGGGAGCGCGCCGATGAGTTTCGCGCATTCGGGTGACCCCGACTGCGGAGCCGGGACCGGGACGAGCGGGAGCGGGCCGTCGGCGGCCGGGGCATCGGATTCCGCGCCGCGGGTCAGCCCGAAGACGGCCACCCCCACGACGAGCAGGATCGCCAGGCAGGCGGCCGCGATCAGCAGGGGTTTCGGGGGAGCGCCGGTGTCCGTGTCAGCCACCGGACCACTACACCACCTCTTACAGATGCACCACCGGGCAGGTCAGCGTACGCGTGATGCCCTCCACGTTCTGCACCTTGGCGACCACGAGCTGGCCGAGCTGGTCGACGGTGTCGGCCGCGGCCTTGACGATCACGTCGTAGGGGCCGGTGACATCCTCCGAACTGGTGACACCGGAGATGGTGGAGATCTCCGCGGCGACCGCGGCGGCTTTGCCGACCTCGGTCTGGATGAGGATGTATGCGTGGACCACGGCGCGCCCCTTCGTAAAAGTCGGCTCAAGGTAGGAACGTTGTAGCAACGTATCGCCAGCCCCGGGAAAAACCTAGGGCTTCCGACTATCGGTGATCGATATTTGTCCGGACAAGGGAAAGTGGAGGTGACGGGTGTCACCGAACGACGGCACGGTCGCCGGGACCGGTGAATTCCGGTTGATCGAAGCGGTGACGGCAGGCCGGAAACAGCCGGAGTCGACCCTGCTCGGACCGGGGGACGACGCGGCCGTCGTGGCCACCCCCGACGGCCGGACGGTGGCCTCCACCGACGTCCTCGTGCAGGGCGTCCACTTCCGGCTCGACTGGTCCAGTGCCGAGCAGGTGGGCCGCAAGGCGGTCGCGGTGAACCTCACCGACATCGCCGCGATGGGCGCCCGCCCGACGTCCGTCCTCATGGGATTCGCCTGCCCGTCGGACACCCCGACGGCACTCGTCACCGAACTCACCCAGGGCATGTGGCTCGAAGCCGATCGCGCCGGGGTCGGGATCGTCGGCGGCGACATGGTGCGCGCCGACCAGATCGTGATCAGTGTCACCGCCCTGGGTGACCTCGGCGGTCGGGAGCCGGTGACGAGGTCCGGCGCGCGGCCTGGCGACGTCGTCGCGGTCTGCGGACGGCTCGGCTGGGCGGCCGCCGGTCTCGCCGTGCTCGGCCGGGGTTTCCGGTCACCGGTCAGCGTGGTCAACGCGCAGCGCTGTCCCGAGCCGGATTACGAGGCGGGCATCCGCGCGGCCGACGGCGGCGCGACTTCGATGATCGACGTGTCCGACGGGCTCCTGTCCGATCTCGGCCACATCGCCGAGGCGTCGGGCGTGGGGATCGACGTGCGGACCGCGGATCTCGACGTGTCGAGCAGGCTGACCGAGGTCGGCACCGCGCTCGGCGCCGACCCGCTGAAATGGGTGCTCACCGGCGGCGAGGACCACGCGTTCGCGGCCACCTTCCCCTCGTTCGCCGAACTGCCGGAGGGCTGGACCGAGATCGGCGTGGTCACCATGCCGGATTCGGGGGTGACGGTGGACGGGAAACGGTACGGACACGACAGCGGCTGGCAGCACTGGCGGTAGGGGCGCGATCTGCTTTGGGGAACGGCGGGCCTTCTCGCTAATCTCGCGCTCATGGACCTTCGTGTGCTGGCCTACGACCACCCCGACGCGGTGAAACTGCTGGCCGAAGCGCAGCTCGAACTGGCCGCCCGGTACGGCAGCGAAGACGAGACACCGATGGACGCGGCGCAGTTCGCCCCGCCGAAAGGGCTGTTCATCGCCGCCTACCTCGACGACGTACCGGTCGCGTGCGGTGCCTGGCGGGCGCACGATGGGCCGGAACCCCTGTTGCCGGGCGATGCCGAGATGAAACGGGTGTTCGTGATGGCTTCGGCGCGAGGCCGCGGATTGGCGAGGGCGATCCTCGCCGATCTGGAACGGACGGCCGCCGAGGCCGGACGGCTGCGCATGGTGCTGGAGACCGGGGACAGGCAGCCGGAGGCCATCGCGCTGTACGAATCGTCCGGATACCGGGAGATCCCGGGTTTCGGGTACTACAAGGACGAGCCGGAAAGCATCTGCTACGGCAAGCCGCTGGTCTAGGAGAACGCATGCCGATCTACGCACTGGGCGACCTCGAACCGTCGATCCACCCGGACGCCTACGTCCACCCCGACGCCACGGTGATCGGCGACGTCCGGATCGCGGCGTTCGCGTCGGTGTGGCCGCAGACCGTCCTGCGCGGCGACCACGGGTACATCGAGATCGGCGAGCGGTCCAACGTCCAGGACGGCTGCGTCCTGCACTGCACCCGCAAGGAGCCGACGATCATCGGGAAGTCCTCCGCCGTCGGGCATTCCGTGCACATCGAGGGCGCGCGGATCGGCGAGGGCTGCCTGATCGCCTCGGGATCGGTGGTACTGAACGGAACCGTCGTCGAGGACGGCGGGATGGTCGGCGCGGGCGCGGTTCTCTCCTATGGGTCCTATGTGGACAGTGGGCATATCGCACTCGGCGTGCCGGCGAAGACCCGGCCGAACACGTCGTTCGGGCCGGACATGATCAAGCTGGTGGTGGACGGGTATGTCGAGCGCGCGGCCCGGTTCCGGGTCGAACTCCGCCGGCTCGACGGACGTGAGTAAGCTCGCACGCCGTGACCGCACGACCGCTGCAGGACATCGTCGAAGCAGGCTGGGCGCAGGCCCTCGAACCGGTGGCGCCGCAGGTCGCCGCGATGGGGGAATTCCTCCGCGCGGAGATCGCCGCGGGCCGGACCTATCTCCCGGCGGGTGAACACGTGCTGCGGGCGTTCCAGCAGCCGTTCCACGACGTGCGGGTGCTGATCGTCGGGCAGGACCCGTACCCGACGCCCGGGCACGCGGTCGGGCTGAGCTTCTCGGTGGCGCCGGACGTCCGGCCGATCCCGAAGAGCCTGATCAACATCTACAAGGAGTACTGCGAAGACCTCGGGCACCCGCTGCCGTCGAACGGCGACCTGACGCCGTGGGCCGACCAGGGTGTCCTGCTGCTCAACAGGTCGCTGACCGTGCAGCCCGGCAAGTCGAACTCGCATCAGGGCAAGGGCTGGGAAGCGGTCACCGAGCAGGCCATCAAGGCCCTCGCCGCGCGGGACGAGCCGATGGTGGCGATCCTGTGGGGCCGCAACGCGCGGAACCTGAAGCCGATGCTGGGGAAGGTGCCGTGCATCGAGTCGGCGCACCCGAGCCCGCTTTCGGCGCACGCCGGCTTCTTCGGCTCGCGGCCCTTCAGCCGGGCGAACCAGCTGCTGGAGCAGCAGGGCGCCGGCCCGGTCGACTGGAAGCTGCCCTAAGGCCCGCTATTGGTGCGTGAAGGGCCCCTTCCCTCGGCTCAGCCGAGGGA
>NZ_JBHXIB010000085.1:0-4790 GCF_042723975.1 Amycolatopsis sp. NPDC058340
GTACCTCGGTGAAGGCGTCGGCTGCGGGCGCGCGCACCGGGAGGTTCGGCAGTGGGGTTCTAAGCCAGAGCAGACGCAGGACGGGCGACGGGGCTTCACGCGCTTCACCGAACATGTGTGCTTGAAGCCGTAACTCGCGTGCTTGGAGGCGTAACACTCAGATCCGCCCTCAATCACGCGTGATACGGCTTCAAGCACGCGTGATACGGCTCCGATCACGCGAGTTCCGCGAGGGAGGCTAGGTGCGGCGCGCGGTGGAGCCCCGGACGACGAGTTCGGGCGCGAACAGCAGTTCCTCGGCCGCCACCTCGCCACCGTTTATGCGCTTGACCAGCAGTTCCACCACGGCGCGGCCCATCGCCTCGATCGGCTGGCGGGTCGTGGTGAGGGGCGGGTCGGTGCAGTTCATCAGGGCGGAATCGTCGTAGCCGACCACCGAGACGTCTTCGGGGACGGACAGTCCCTGCCGCCTTGCCGCGCGGATCGCCCCCAAAGCCAGGAGGTCGCTCGCGCACAGGACGGCCGTCGCGCCGCGCGGGTACAGCCGGGCCGCGGCCGCGTGCCCGCCTTCGATGGAGAACATGCCGTGTTCGACCAGTTCGTCCAGGACCGGGAGACCGAGTTTCCCCGCGTAGGCGCGGAAGGCCTCGAGTTTCCGCTGGGACGGGACGTGGTCGTTCGGGCCGAGGACCAGGCCGATCTTCTCGTGGCCGAGCGAGCTGAGGTGTCCGACGACCTGTTCGACGGCGACCGCGTCGTCGCACGAGATCTGCGGCAGCCCGAGGTGGTCGACGGCGGCGTTGATCAGCACCGTCGGCAGGCGCCGCTCGGCGAGATGGTGGTAGTGGGAGTGCACCGCGTCGGCCTGGGCGTACAGCCCGCCGGCGAACACGACACCGGAGACCTGCTGCTGCAAGAGCAGTTCGACGTACTCCGCTTCGGAGACGCCGCCCGCGGTGCGGGTGCACAGCACCGGGGTGAAACCCTGCTGGGCCAGTGCGTTGCCCATGATCTCGGCCAGTGCGGGGAAGATGGGGTTCTGGAGTTCGGGAAGGACCAGTCCGACCAGGCGGGCGCGATCCCCGCGCAGCTGGGTCGGCCGTTCGTAGCCCATCACGTCCAGCGCGGTGAGGACGGCGGCCCGGGTGCTCGCGGAGACCCCGGACCGGCCGTTGAGCACCCGGCTGACCGTGGCTTCACTGACCCCGACCTTGCGGGCGACTTCGGCAAGACGACGCGTCATGGTTGAAACATTACCGCAAGCGAGCGCAAGAACTAGACACTCTTGATCGGTGCGGTTGCCCGGAAGTCCCGTGAGGAAGGAACGAGGGCGGCGGCCGCCGGAGCGGCGAAGCAGACGACCGCGCAGGCGGCCAGCACGGGCGCCGCCCCGAACCGGTCGATCGCGGGCGCGATGAACGCGAGCCCGGCGGGCGCGAGGCCGTAGGAGAACAGGAAGTCCAAAGAGGACACGCGCGCGAGCTTCCCCGGCTCGACCTCCCGCTGGGTCGCGGTGAACCACGGGACGTTGAACAGTTCGATGCCCAGCCCGGCGACGACATAGGCGGCGACGACGAAGGCCGGGTGCACCGGGAACAGCAGGCTCAGCGGCGCGAAGCCGTAGCAGCCGAGCCCGGCCAGCGCCGTCCAGCCCTGCCACCTCGGGCGCCAGCGCGCGATGACGACGGCGCCCGCGAGCGCGCCGAGGGTGTACGCGGTGAGCCCGGCGGCCAGTACCGTTTCGCTGTCATAGCGGTCGCGGCTGACCAGCGGCAGCACGACGCCGGTGGCGGAATAGCCGGTCGCGACGACGGCGGTCAGCGCGCCGAGCCCGGCCAGGAACCACGGGTGGCGGCGGGCTTCGCGGAGACCGTCGGCGAACTCGCCGAAGAAGCGGGTCCCGGCGGGGGCCGGGGAGGGCGTGAAGGTGCCTCGCGGCGGGATCAGTGCCGCGCCCAGCCACAGCACGCCTGTCCCGATCACCAGTGCCGACGTCGAAGCGAACTGGGAGAGCAGGGCGGTGAGTCCCGGCGCGACCAAGGTCGTGACCCGGACGGCGAGGGTCATCGCGGCGTTGGCCTGCTGTCGCCGGTCTTCGGCGATCACCTCGGCCGTCAACGCCTGGAACGCCGGGCGGCACGCGCCCTGCCCGACCCCGACGACGGCGGCCGCGGTGGCCATCAGCAGGACCGACCGGCCCATACCGGTGGCGATCAGCGGAGTGGCGAGACCGGCGATGAGACCTGCCCAGAGCACGACCCCGCGGCGGGAATGCCGGTCGGCCAGTACACCCGCCACCGGGACGGCCACGAGGAATCCCGCCGTCCGCGCGGCGAGCACGATGCCGAGGTCCACAGCCGAAAGCGACCGTTCCAGCACCGCGAGTCCGAGGATGAACGGCAGCGCCCAGGTCGCCAGCCCGGAGGCGGTGTTCCCGGTCCAGAGCCGGAGGAACGACAGGCTGCGGAACACCGGCCCGACGATAGCAAGGAGAGACAACGGGCCCGTCCGCGCTCTACTCTGCCTCCCGTGCGCACACCGACCCCGACCCGAGGCCCGGCCCGGCGCCTCCGCGGCGGGGCTGTCGGGGTCCTGACCGGCACTTTGGCGACCGGTGCCCACGTCGGGACCAGCGGTCGCGTCCCGGACCTCGGTGTCGTCGTGCTGCTCGTCGCCCTGCTGAGCTGGGTGGCGTACGCGTTCGCGGGACGTCGCCGTGGCCCGCTCGCGATCCTCGGCCTGGTGGCGGGCGGGCAACTGGCGATGCACGCCTGCCTGACCTTCCTGACCTGGCAGTCGCACGCCCATCACGCCGAGTCCCCTGGCAACGGCCTGTCCATGGCCGCCGGGCACGCCGCCGCGACCCTGGTGGTGGCGATGGTGCTCGCGGGCGCCGAGCACGTCGTGTACGCGCTCACGACGCTCATCGCTTCGGTTCTTCCCCGGCGTTTGACACCGCCGCCCGCGACAGCGCCGCTGCGGATCCACGTCCCGCTCGCGGTGCAGTTCCCCGCGACCGAGGCGCTCCTGCGAGACGTGCTTTCGCGGCGCGGCCCGCCGGTGGCCTCCGCCTGATCCCCGAAACCCTGCCGAGACCCGTGTCGCGGCAGGGCTCAGCACGCGTGCCGTGACCATCCCGGCGCGCGGAGCAGGCGCACGCCTCCCCACCGACGCCTCAGGAGTCCCCATGGCAACGCGAATCGAACCGACCACGAGCCCGCCGCGCGCGACCGGCTGGCGCGGGCTGTTCCTCCGTCTCCACTTCTACGCCGGCGTTCTCGTCGGACCGTTCATCCTCATCGCCGCATTGAGCGGCGTTCTCTACGCGGCGACACCGCAGATGGAGTCCTGGATCTACTCCGACCAGCTCCGCGCCCCCGTCGGGCTGAACCAGGCCTCACTCGCCGATCAGGTCAAGGCGGCCCAAGCGGCTCATCCCGGCGGCGAACTGGTCGCCGTCCGGCCCGCCCCCGAGCCGGGCGACACGACCCGGGTGCTGTTCGCCGAGGAAGGACTCGGCGAGTCCGAACGGCGGGCGGTGTTCGTCGATCCGGCCACCGCGCAGGTGCGCGGGGACCTCGTCGCCTACGGCACGAGCGGCGCTTTGCCGTTCCGGACCACGCTCGACCAGTTGCACCGCAACCTGCTGCTCGGCGAGCCGGGGCGGCTCTACAGCGAACTCGCCGCCTCCTGGCTGTGGGTGGTCGCGCTCGGCGGGTTGGTGCTGTGGGTGAGCCGCCGTCGTGCCCGCCGGGCCGAGAAGGCCGAGTCCGCGCGCGGGAAGTCGATGCGCCGTCACGGATCCCTCGGTCTGTGGGTACTGCTCGGCGCGTTGTTCCTGTCCGCGACAGGGCTCACGTGGTCGGCGTACGCGGGTGAGAACGTCTCCGCGCTGCGCGAATCCCTCGGCTGGGCAACTCCGGCGTTGAAGGTGACCGGTGGTGACGAACACGCCGGTCACGCCGGTCACGGCGACGCCCCGGCCGCGCCGGCGCCCGCGAAACCCGAGAGCGTGGACGCGATGCTGGCCTCCGCCCGCGCCGCCGGGATCGACGCCGCCTCGGTGGAGATCGGGCTGCCCACGAAACCCGGTGCTCCTTGGCAGGTGGCGGAAATCGAGCGCGGCTGGCCGACGCAGGTCGACGCCGTCGCGGTCGACGGGACCACCGGGCAGATCCTGGGCGAGGTGCGGTTCGCCGACTACCCGCTGATGGCGAAGCTCGCCCGCTGGGGGATCGACGCGCATATGGGCGTGCTGTTCGGCTGGCCCAACCAGATCGTGCTGCTCCTGCTCGGCGCCGGTCTGGTCACGCTGGTCGTGCTCGGCTACCGGATGTGGTGGCAGCGCAGGCCCACCCGCGCCACCGGGCTGACCTTCGGGCGGCCCATCCCGCGCGGTCAATGGCGCAAGGCGCCGCCCTGGCTGCTGGCGGGGCTCCTCGTCCTGGCCGCCGCGATCGGGTGGTTCGTACCGCTGCTCGGCATCAGCCTGCTGGCGTTCCTGGTGATCGACCTGTTGCTGGGCCTGCGATCCCGTGGCAAGTCCACACCGGACTCGACCGACGTCACCGGGTGAGTTCCGCGCTCGCCGCCCACAGCCGGGCGGCGAGCGCGGTGTCCCGGTGCGGAGTGTCCACACGAGACACATCGCGCCGATTGCGTGCCCGATTGGTCCCATGGTGTCCGGTCCTGGTGGGGGGTGCTGGGGTGGGAGGTGGGGTTTTAAGGCCCCCACGCCCACACACCACCACCCACCCACCACCCAAAAAGCACAGGCGACCGGGGATGTG
>NZ_JBHXIB010000085.1:4800-20109 GCF_042723975.1 Amycolatopsis sp. NPDC058340
CCCGTTTGGGCCCCTGGGGGCCCGGTCGGGGGGGGGGGTGGTGGGGGCCTCGGAGGGTTAGAACGACCCTTGCCACTCACGACCCTCACGCAAAGCGCCCAAATCGGGCACAGGGGAGAGTCTTGGTGTCCCTTGTGGACGGTCTAGGGTCGTGACCAGCCCGATCGGCCGGTCCCCGGCACGCGACACGCCACCTTTGCCCTATCCCTCGCATAACCTGGAGCGATGAAGGGTCTGCTCTTGCGGCTGTCCGAGTTGGACGCCGACGCGGAAGCCGCGGTCCGGGTCATCGCCTATTTCGACGAGCTCGTCGCCCGGCAGGCACGCCTCTCCGATCTGGTGCGCGCCACCGCGGCGCTCGCGGGCTGCGTGGCCGGGCTGTGCCGAGACGGCGTCCCGGCGCCAATCCGGTTCGCGCCGGACGGCGAGCCCGCCGCCGAAGCGGTGACAGAACCCGCGTCGGCCGACCTCGGTGAGCCGCCGGGCAAGGTCTGGCTGGAGCGTGCCGGGGTGCCGGGGCCGCTCGACGATCTCGTGCTGGAGCGGTTCGCCATGGCGGCCCGGGTCCTCGGCCGCGCCGAGCCTGAGGGGAACGCGCCGCATCTGGCGGATCCCGCGCTCGTCGAACTGCTGCTGGGCGAGCAAGCGGGGGAGGAGGATCGGGCCAGGGCGCTCCGCCTGCTCGGTCTGGCCACCGGACCGCCGGTCCGGGTCCTGGCCGTCGGTACCGAGGACGGCCGCGATCCCGGTGCGGCCGCCGTCGGGCTGCTGGCGCGAGGCGGTTCGCTGCCCCGGCTGCATGTGGCGACGGTGGGCGAGGTGGCGGCTGTACTGCTGCAACCCCGCGACGACGACGCGATCGTGGACGCGCTGCGCTCCGCCCTCGCCGACCGGGCGAGGGAACGCGATGCCGCCGACGGGGTGCGGGTCGGTGTCGGTGACGCCGTTCCGGGGCTCGCGGCGCGTGACTCGTGGTTGCGGGCCAGGCTGGCGGAGCGGTTCGCCGTCCCCGCCCTCGAGCCGATCGTGGTGCACGGCGACCTCGGTTCGCTCACCCTGCTCGCCGAGGTGCCGGTGGCCCGGCTGCGGGAACAGGAGGACGTGCGGGCACTGGACGCCCTCGCCGCGACGCCGACCGGGGCCGCCGACGTCGCGGCACTGGAAGCGTTCTGCCGCACGGGATCGCTACGGCAGGCGGCCGTCGCGCTGCACCGCCACCACAGTTCGGTGGCGGCACGGCTGGCCCATGTCGAGGACGCGCTGGGCTGGCGGCTGGACGAGCCGGGCGACCGTTTCCGTGCGCGATTCGCCTTGCTGGCCCGCCGCCTGGCGCGGCCTAGACCTCCAGCGCCCGTGCGAGCACGGTGATCGCTTCGGCGACCTCGCGTTTGCTCACCGCGGCGTGCTCCACCGAAGACGAACCGTGGAACGTTCCCGGGAACAGATGCAGCTCGGTGGTGACGCCGGAGGCGAGGAGAGCCTGCGCGTAGGCGATCCCTTCGTCGCGCAGCGGATCGAACTCCATCACGGAAACGTAGGCGGGCGGCAGACCGCTCAGGTCCACCGCTCGCGCGGGCGCCGCGTGGACGGGGACGTCCGCGCCACCGCGAACCCCCTTGCCCAGATAGCAATCCCAGCTGATCTCGGCCCTCGGCCTGTTCCACTGTGGAGTGTCGACGAACGCCCGCATACTCGGCGTCTCCAGCCGGTCGTCCACCTCCGGCACCCCGAGGTACTGGAACGCGATCGCCGGTCCGCCCCGGTCGCGGGCGAGCAGGGCGAGGGCCGCGCAAAGCCCGCCGCCCGCGCTGATGCCGTGGATCGCGATCCGGCCGGGGTCGACGCCGAGCTCGGCCGCGTTCTTCGCGACCCAGGTGAGCGCCGCGTAGCAGTCTTCGAGAGCCGCCGGATACGGAGCCTCCGGTGCGAGCCGGTAGTCGACCGACACCACGACGACGCCGATCTCCCTGGCGAACCGCACGTTGGCCGCGTGGTCGATCTCGAGATCGCCGATGACGAAACCGCCGCCGTGGACGTCGAAGATCGCGGCGGGGGCGGTGATCAGGTCCGGCGTGTAGATCCGCACGCGGACGTCCGGGGCGCCTTCGGGGCCGGGCACCCGCTCCTCGCGGATGGTGACACCCGTTTCGTCCACCACGCCCTGCCGCTCGGCGAACACCGCCTTCAGCTGTTCCCGGGTGGCGGGGAGATCGGTGAGGTCCAGTTTGGGCAACAGCGGGACGGCCGGGCGATCTCCGGGTCGTACGCGTAGGTCATCGGTCGCACTCCTGACTCGGCGGGAGGATCCGCCACCGATGATGGCCGCCCCGGCCGCGGGGAGTCATCCGCCACGCGTCGCCGAAGCGGGCTCCTTCACCCGCCGAACGTGCACCACGCCGAGGTCCTCGGTCGGCACGTCGTGCGTCTCACGCGCGGTGAGCGCGGCCGCGGCGCTGAGGAGGCACACCGCGGCGGTGAAGACGGCGACGCCGAGCCAGTCGTCCTTGCCCGAGCCGATCGCGGCCACCACGCTCGGGGCGAATCCGGCGATGGCGAAGCCGATCTGGGTGCCGATCGCCATCCCCGAAAGCCGGACCTTGGCGCTGAACATCTCGCCGTAGAACGACGGCCACACCCCGTTCACGGCGCTGTAGGCGACGCCGAACAGCAGGATGCCGACGGTGAAGATCAGCGGGTACGAACCGTCCGAAATGGACCACAGGTACGGGAAGATCAGCACCGCGCAGGCGAGACAGCCCGCGACGAACACGGGTTTGCGGCCGATCCGGTCGGAAAGCCCGGCCAGGAAAGGGATCGCGAGCAGCGCGACGACGTTGGCCAGTACGCCGACCCACAGGATCGGCCCGCGCTCGAGTCCGATCGTGTTGACCGCGTAGCTCAGCGCGTACACGGTGAAGATCGTGCTGACCGAGGCGATGGTGGCCGCGACGACGACGCGGAGCACGTCCTTCCAGTGCGCCCGGAAGAGCACGGCGACCGGCAGTTTGGCGACGTCGGACCGGTTCTGTTCGAATACCGGGGTTTCGTCGATCTTGCGCCGGATCACGAAACCGACGACCACCACGACGGCGCTGCACCAGAACGGGATCCGCCAGCCCCAGGTGAGCAACTGGTCCTGGGGGAGCGTGGCGATCGGCAGGAAGACGGCGGTGGCGAGGATCTGCCCGGCCTGGGTGCCGCTGAGGGTGAAGCTCGTGTAGTAGCCGCGCCGGTGGGGCGGCGCGTGTTCCAGTGACATCGAGTTGGCACCCGCCTGCTCGCCGGCGGCCGAAAGCCCTTGCAGCAGACGGAGGATCACCAGCAGGACCGGCGCGAGCACGCCGACGGAGGCATACGTCGGCAGGCAGCCGACCAGGAACGTCGCGACGCCCATCAGCACCAGCGTGAACACCAGGACCTTCTTGCGGCCCAGCCGGTCGCCGACGTGCCCGAGCACGAACGCGCCGACCGGGCGGGCGAGATAGCCGACGCCGAAGGTCGCCAGTGCGAGCAGGGTGCCGGTGGCGGGGGAGGAGGCGGGGAAGAAGACCTTGTTGAACACCAGCGCGGCGGCGGTTCCGTAGATGAAGAAGTCGTAGTACTCCAGGGCGCTGCCGATCCAGGCGGCCGTTGCCGCCTTGCGGGGCATGCCTTGCGTGACAGGGGAGGGAGAGGCCACGTCGACGCTCCAATGTACGATCTAGTTAGTTAATGCAGCGTGCGAGACGGTGCCCGGGTTGTCAAGAGCCGGGATTTCAGGCGGTCAGGTACTCGATCACCAGGTCGCCCAGCATCAGGCGATAGTGGGCGCGGCGCGCCGGGTCGAGCATGTCCCGGCCGAAGATCGCGGAGAAGGTGTGCCGGTTCGCGAGGCGGAACACGCAGAACGAGCTGATCACCATGTGCACGTCGAGAGCGTCGACGTCCTCGCGGAACCGGCCGGCCTCGCGGCCGCGGTCGAGGATGCGGGAGAGGACGTCGAGAGCGGGATTCGCCATGCCGGACAAGGCTTCCGAGCGGGCGATGTGCTCGCCGTGATGGATGTTCTCGATGCTCACGAGGCGGATGAAATCCGGGTTCGCCTCGTGGTGGTCGAAGGTGAGCTCGGCGAGCTGGCGGATCGCGTCCTCGGGTTCGAGGTGGTCGACGTCCAGATCCTGTTCGAGCCCGCGGATGGTCGCGTACGCCCGTTCGAGCGCGGCGACGTAGAGCTGCTCCTTGCCGCCGAAGTAGTAGTAGATCATCCGCTTCGTGGTGCTCGTGCGAGCGGCGATCTCGTCCACCCTCGCGCCGGCGTACCCCTTGTCGGCGAACTCCCTGGTGGCCACCGCGAGGATTTCGGCGCGGGTGCGTTCCTTGTCGCGCTGGCGCTCGACCTCGGACGACGGTGCGGCCACCTGACTCCCTCCGAACCGCTGGTGGAAGGCCTCACTGTAGCGCAGCCCTTCTCGCGCTGGCCGGTCCGCGCTACAGTGAACTCACTAGTTCGTACATTAACGGAGGATCTTGGTGAGCAGCTACCTGATCGGCCTGGTCGGCATCGGCATCGGGCCGTCGCTGAGCCCGGCGCTGCACGAACGGGAAGCCGACGAACTCGGGCTGCGCTACCTCTACCGGCGCCTCGACCTCGACGTGCTGAGGCTGCCGATCGGTGAGGTGCTGGCCGCCGCCCGGACCGCGGGCTTCGACGGTCTCAACATCACGCATCCGGTGAAACAACAGGTGTTGCCGTATCTCGACGAGGTCGCGCCCGACGCCGCGGCGCTCGGCGCGGTGAACACGGCGGTGTTCCGCGAAGGGCTCGCGACCGGGCACAACACGGACGCGACCGGTTTCGCCCGCAACCTCACCCGGGGGCTGCCGGACGCCGACATGGACACCGTCGTCCTCCTCGGCGCGGGCGGGGCGGGTGCGGCGGTGGCCCACGCCCTGCTCTCCCTGGGCACTGGACGGCTGATCGTCCACGACGTCGACGCCGCGCGAGCCGGAACCCTGGTCTCCGCGCTGCGACGGCGTTTCGGCGACGGCCGGGCCCTTTCCGGTTCCCTTGACGACGTCCGGGGCGCCGACGGTCTCGTCCACGCCACGCCGACCGGGATGGCCGCGTACCCGGGGTCGCCGGTTCCCGCGGAATCGCTGCGCCCGGGGATGTGGGTGGCCGACATCGTGTACCGGCCGCTGGAGACGACCCTGCTCAGGCAGGCGCGCGAGCGAGGATGCCGGACGCTGCACGGCGGCGGGATGGTGGTGTTCCAAGCGGCGGACTCGTTCCGGCTGTTCACCGGCGCGGAACCGGACGCCGACCGGATGCTCCGGCATTTCGAAGCGCTGGAAGGGAAACCCGCCCATGCCCGGTGACACCGCCATCGCGACCGTCTGCCTTTCCGGCACGCTCGAAGACAAACTTGCCGCGGCCGCCGCGGCGGGTTTCCACGGTGTCGAGATCTTCGAGAACGACCTGATCGCGTCACGGCGATCTCCGGCGGAGATCCGGGCGCTCTGCGCCGATCTCGGGTTGACGATCGACCTCTATCAGCCGTTCCGCGATTTCGAGGCGGTGCCGCCGGACGTGCTCCGCTCGAACCTCCGCCGGGCGCGGCGGAAGTTCGACCTCATGGCCGAACTCGGGACGGACACCGTCCTGGTCTGTTCGTCGGTCTCGCCGGACGCCGTCGACGACGACGATCTCGCCGCCGGGCAGCTGCACGAGCTGGCTTCGCTGGCCGCGTCGCGCGGGATCCGCGTGGCCTACGAAGCGCTCGCGTGGGGCCGGTTCGTGAACACCTACGAGCACGCGTGGCGTATCGTGCGGCGGGCCGATCACCCGGCTTTGGGGGTCTGTCTCGACAGTTTCCACATCCTGTCCCGGCGCAGCGACCCGCGCGCGATCCGGACGATCCCGGGGGAGAAGATCTTCTTCCTGCAACTGGCCGACGCTCCCTTGCTGGACATGGACGTGCTGCACTGGAGCAGGCACCACCGGCTCTTCCCCGGACAAGGCGCGTTCGATCTGACCGCGTTCACCGGGCACGTGCTGGCGGCCGGCTATCGAGGCCCGCTTTCGCTGGAGGTCTTCAACGACGTCTTCCGGCAGGCGGATCCGCGGCCGGCCGCCGTCGACGCCATGCGATCGCTGGTGGCGTTACGGGAATCCGTTGGCGCCCTTGAGGTTCCCGAGGCGCCGCGGCTGGACGGGTCCGCCTTCGCGGAACTCGCCGTTCCGGGGACTGTGCTCGCGGACCTCGGTTTCGCACACGTCGGAACACATCGCTCGAAGCCGGTCCAGCTGTGGCAACAGGGATCGGCGCGGTTGCTGGTGAACGAAGCCGCGGCGGAAGGCACGATCGGCGCCCTCGGCCTGACCAGCGCGAATCCGGCCGGATCGGCGCGGCGGGCGGAGACCCTGCTCGCGCCCGTGCTGCCCCGCGAGCACGGCCCCGGCGAGGCGGACCTCTCCGCCGTCGCCGCGCCGGACGGCACCGAGATCTTCTTCTGTGGCAACGACGGATGGCTTCAGGACTTCGTCCCGACCGGGACGGCTCCGTCCAGGACGGGGATCACCGGTATCGACCACATCGCCTTGACCCAGCCTTTCGACCATTTCGACGAGGCGACGCTGTTCTATCGTTCGGTGCTGGGCCTGCGGCCCGAGCCGGTGTCCGAGTTCGCGGCGCCGTTCGGGCTCGTGCGCAGCCGGGCGGTCGGCGATCGTGACGTCCGGTTGACGCTGGACAGCGCACTGGTGAGACGGGGGGAGTGGGCACCGGCGGTGCCTTCGCCGCAGCACATCGCGTTCGCGTGCGACGACGCGATCGCCGTCGCACGCGCCCTGCGGGAGGCCGGCGCGCCGGTGCTGGAGATCCCCGGGAACTACTACGACGACCTCGAAGCGCGGTTCGATCTGACCTTCGCCGCTGGGCTGCGGGAGAACTCGGTGCTGTACGACCGCGACGAACACGGCGAATTCCTGCACTTCTGCACCGAGCTGGTCGGCTCCCGGGTCTTTTTCGAGGTGGTGCAACGGATCGGCGGCTATCGCGGCTACGGGGTCGTCAACACGCCGGTGTACATGACCGCGCACCGGGAGCGCCGTCTCAGCCTGGCGTCAGCGACCCAGGCGGATCGCTGAGACGAGGAAGAAGATCCCGCCGAGTACGGCGTATCCGGCCAGGTTGAGCAAAGAAGCATCCGGCTGCGCGGCTTGCAGGACGAAAGCGGTGCCGGCGAGGGTCGAGATGGCCCCGCTGGCGATCATCGCCCACTGGCCGCCCAGCCTGCGGCGGCCGAGGCCGACGGCGAGCTGGACGAGGCCCGACGCGATCGCCCAGACACCCCAGACACGCAGCACCGCCGGGATGCCGGACGCGGCGGCGAACACGAGGCCGATCCCGGCGAGCGCGCTGATCGCGATATTGACGTACAGGCCCGGCGCTTTCTCCGACGAGCGAAGGTCGATGACTGCGGCGACGACGTCGAACAGCGGGTACAGCACGAGCAGAGCGACACTGACCGGCCCGAGCTCCGACGCACTCGTGAACAGCAGGGCCGCCCACACGAGGGCGAAGCCGAAACGGACGAAGTACAAGCGCCGGAGGACGGGCGCGAGGGTGGCGGTGCTGCTCACAAGAGCTCCCTGAGATAGGTGAGGAGAACGTTCGGTCTACCTGGACTCTGGCAGTGGCGTGCGGTGCCGTCAAGACCGAACGTTCTATCCCGTAAGCTGGTCGTAATGTCCAAAGGTCAAGCGTCCGAAGCGCGCACAAGGCTGCTCACCACGGCGACGAGGCTCTTCTACACGGAGGGCATTCACGCTGTGGGCATCGATCGGATCGTGGCCGAGGCGAAGGTGACCCGCGCGACCCTCTACCGGCACTTCCCGGGCAAGGACGATCTGATCGTCTACTACCTGCGGGAAGCCGACCAGGCGATCCGTGGCCGGATCGAGGCCATCGTCGCCGAGGGCGCGGCGGCGCCCGACACGCTGCGGGCGATCGCCGCGAACATCACGGAGGGCATCCGGTCACCCGGCTTCCGCGGTTGCGCCTTCCTCAACGCCGCGTCGGAGTATCCGGACCCGGCCCACCCCGTGCACAAAGCCGTTCTCGCCCACCGCGTTTGGTTCGCGGGGGTGATCGCCGACGTGCTGACCCACCTGGGGAGCGCGCGGGCCGAACTCGCCGCCCGGCGCTTCGTCCTGCTGCGGGACGGCGCGATGGCCACCGGTTGCCTGACCGACCCGGCGCCGATCTGTGAAACCTTCCTTGAGGGAGTCGAAGACCTGCTGCGGCTTCACGTCACCTCGTGAGTGGCAAGGACGGTTCTAACCGTCCTTGCCACTCACGAGACTTGACCCATCGAGTCCGCTAGCTCGGCGGCTGCTGTGCCGGAGGGTTGGGCTGCGGCGTCGGCGGCTGCTGCTGTGTCGGCGGCTGCTGTGGCTGGGCGACCGGGTAGCCCGGCTGCGCGGGCATCGGGTAGCTGGCTTGCGGCACGAAACCCTGCTGTTGCCGGGAAAAACGGCCGCTCTTGACGACCGCGATCGCGACCAGCAGCCAGGAGAGCAGCGAGGCGAAGTCGAACACGAGGGCGACCGCCAGGTAGATCGTACGGATGCCGTCGATGCTCAGGCCGCCGGATTCGCTCCAGTCCGGCACGTTCAACGCCACGAACTGCCACACGATGGCCAGTACCGTCGTGGCGAGCATGATCGCGAAAGCGGCCACCATCAGGCCGGAGACGCCACGAGCACGTCCTTTGACCGAGACGATCAGCCCGAGCAGGCCCACCGCGAGCTGCAGTACCAGTGGGATGGTCTCGATGCTCGCGAACGCAAAGGGTGACATGTCTGCCTTCCAGCTCTCCGCCGGAGATCGGGACGTCCGGCGCCGGGACGATCCTATGCGGTGACAACGCTTGGTGTCGTGGGGTTCGGCTCAGAACCCGATGGGCAGTCCCGCGTAGTTCTCCGCGAGCCCGGCACGGCCCGCCTCGCTCCGCGCGAGCCACCGAAGCTGCGAAAGCTGCAGCTGCCGGTCGAACGGGTCGTCCGAGCGGTGCAGCATCGTCGTCATCCACCACGAGAAATGCGTACACCGCCAGACCCGGCGCAACGCGGTGTCGGAGTAGGCGTCGGCGAGCCTGAAGTCCTTGTCCCGCACCAAAGCGGCCAGCGCGGGGGCGAGGAGGGCGACGTCGGCGACGGCGAGGTTGAGGCCCTTGGCGCCGGTGGGCGGCACGATATGGGCGGCGTCGCCGGCGAGGAAGAGGCGGCCGTGCCGCATGGGCTGCTGCACGAAACTGCGCATGGGCAGCACGCTCTTGTCGGTGATCGGTCCCGGCGTCAGCGTCCAGCCGTCCTGGCCGTGGCCGAGCCGGGTCGCGAGCGCCTCCCAGATCCGCTCGTCGGACCACGTGCCGATGTCGGTTCCGTTGGGCACCTGGAGGTACAGCCTGCTGACGGTGGCCGAGCGCATCGAATGCATGGCGAAACCGTCGGGATGCCACGCGTAGATGAGCTCGTCGGTCGACGGGGCGACGTCGGCGAGGACGCCGAGCCACGAATACGGATACGTGCGTTCCCAAGTCTGCTTCGCGGTGTCGGGGATCGCGGTGCGGCAAGGCCCGAAGGAGCCGTCACAGCCGACGACGACGTCGGCGTCCAGCCGCTGTTGTACGCCGTCCGCGTCGGTGAAGGTGACGTACGGCCGATCGGTCTCGATGTCGTGCACGGCGGTGCCGGTGGCCTCGTAGTGGATCTGCTGCCCGGCCGCCGCACGCGCCTTGCCGAGATCCTTCGTCACCTCGGTCTGGCCGTAGACGGTGACGCTTCGCCCGACCAGGTCCACGAAGTCGAGATGGTGCCTTTCCTCCGGCCACTGCAGGTAGATCCCGCGGTGCTCGTCGCCCTCCCGGTCGAGCCGGTCGCCGAGACCGGTCTCGCGGAGAAGGTCCACTGTGGACTGTTCGAGGATGCCTGCCCGGATCCGCGCCTCGACGTAGTCGCGCGAGCGGGTCTCCACGAGTACCGATTCGACCCCCGCCAGATCGAGCAGATGCGACAGGAGGAGTCCGGCCGGGCCGGCGCCGACGATGGCGACTGGGGTACGCATGACCGGAGTCTGGTCGCGGAGCGGCCGAAGTCCTAGTGCTCGCTTCCACTCAGTGAAACCCGCAGGCTCCGGCCGATCCCGGCCGCCGCGACCTGTAGCGCGGAGACCAGCCGGGCCTTGCCGCGGCTTAGATCCGGGACGACCAGGCCGAGTGCCGCGACGACCTCGCCATCCGACGGGCGGACCGGGACGGCCACCGAGCAGGCGCCCCGGCTCATCTCCTCGACGGTCTGCGCGTAACCCTCCCGGCGGACGCGTCGCAACTGTTCGCGCAGGCGCCCGGGCTGGGTGACGGTATACGGCGTGACGCGGGTCAGTGAGGAGAGCACCTGCCGCTGGACGTCCTCCGGCGCCCAGGCCAGCAGGACCTTCCCGACCCCGGTGGCGTGCAGCGGCAGCCGTCCGCCGATCCGGCTGACGACCGGCACGGACGCGTTCCCGGACAGCCGGTCGAGATAGAGCACCTGGTCCCCGTCCCGCTCGGCGAGGTGCACGGTCGCGCCGGTGGCGGCGTAGAGATCCTGGAGGAACGGAGCGGCGACCTGGCGTAGTTCGAACTGGACGGGGGCGAGCAGCCCGAGGTCCCACAGCCGCCTGCCGACGACGTAGCGATCTTCCCGTCGTTCCAGCGCGTCCAGGCCCACGAGTTCGCGAGCGAGGCGGTGCGTGGTGGGCAGCGGCAGGCCGGCACGGCTCGCGAGTTCGGTCAGCGAAAGCTCACGATGGTCGACGTCGAAGGCGCCGAGCAGCGCGAACGCCCGCGAGACGACACCGGCGCCGGGTGTGGACAGATTGCCGGGCATTCGCTCATGTTCTCACTGAGTGGAAGTCAGGGCGAGCCCGAGCCACAGACCGGCGACGGCGAGCACGATGGACGCCGGAACGGTCAGCAGCCCGAGCCGGGTGAACTCGCCCAGATCGGGCCGGGTGTCGTGCCGGTGCAGGATCCGCCGCCACAACAACGTGGCCAGCGAGCCGACGTAGGTGAGGTTCGGGCCGAGGTTGACCCCGATCAGCACGGCCAGCACCACCGGCGTCCCGCCCGCGGTGGCCAGCGGCAGCAGCACGAGCACCGCGGGCAGGTTGTTGATCAGGTTGGCGAGTACGGCCGCGACCGCGGCGGCGCCGAGCAGGGCGGGGAACGAGGTCGACGCCGGCACCAGGTGGCCGAGCGCCTCGTCGAGTCCATTGTCGACCACGGCGCGGACCACGATCGCCAGCGCGAGCACGAAAGCGACGAAGGGGATGCTCGCCGAGCGGACGATCGCGGCGGGGGAGGTCCGCCGCCGCACGAGGGCGCGGCAGGCCAGGACGGCGGCGCCGGCGAACGCGGCCCACGCGGGACTGACGTCCACCAGTGACGTGATCACGAAGCCCGCCAGCGTCAGGCCGAGCACGACCAGGACGAACGCCGGGACCTTCCCGGCCGCGACCACCTTCCCGCCCCGCGGCCGGGCCGCCAGGTCGACGGCGAAGAACCGGCGGAACACCACGTATTCGGTGAGTACCGCCGCGAGCCAGGGCAAGGTCATCAGCGCGGTGAACCGCAGGAACGAGATCCCGGTCGCGGCGACGGCGAGCAGATTGGTCAGATTGGACACCGGCAGCAGCAACGAGGCCGAGTTCGCCAGATGCGTGCAGGCGTAGGCGTGCGGTTTGGCCCGCGCGCCCATCCGCGCGGCGGTGGCGAACACGACGGGGGTCAGCAGGACGACGGTGGCGTCCAGGCTGAGCACCACGGTGACCGCCGCCGCGACCGCGAACACCGCGGGCAGCAGCCGTCGCGGCTTTCCCCGGCTGAACCGCGCCATGAGTGTCCCCGCAGCTTGGAAGAGCCCTTCGTCGTCGCACAGTTTGGCCAGGACGAGGACCGCGGCGAGGAAGCCGACGACGGGAGCGAGCCTGGTGACCTCGTCGAGGGCGTCGGGGAACGAGATCGCCCCGGCCACCAGCACGATCGCGGCGGCGGGGACGGCGGCGACCGCCTCCGGGAGGCCGCGTGGCCGGATCACCGCGAAGGCCAGGACGATCAGCAGGAGCGCGATGGACATCGTCTCGCCGGGAATGCCGGTCAGCGCGAACCTCCTCGGTGTGGAGCCGACTCCGGCAATCTAGGCTGGGGCCGGTGCGTGAGACGAACTGGGCGGGTAATCGGACCTTCACCGCGGAACGGATCCTCCGCCCGCGCGACCTCGGCGAGGTTCAGGAAGCGGTCTCCCGGGCGGCCGCGGTCAAGGCTCTGGGCAGCAGGCACTGTTTCAACGACATCGCGGACTGTCCGGGTGGTGTCCTGCTCGACCTGTCCGCGCTCGCCACGGAGGTCGTCCTCGACGCGGAGTCGGCGACGGTCACGGTGCCCGCGGCGGCCCGCTACGGCGACATCGCCGTCCAGGTGCACGCGGCCGGGTTCGCGCTGGCCAACCTCGCTTCGCTGCCTCATTGCACCGTGGCGGGCACGGTGGCGACGGCGACCCACGGTTCCGGGCGGCGGAACCAGAGCCTCGCGTCGGCCGTGTCCGGTTTGGAGCTCGTCACCGCCGACGGTGAGGTGAAGACGTACTCCCGGCACGACGGGGTCGTGGTCGCGCTCGGCGCGCTGGGTGTGGTGACGCGCCTGACCCTCGACCTGGTGCCGTCCTTCGACCTCCGCCAAGACGTGTTCGACGGCTTGCCCTGGGAGTCGGTGTACGAGCACTTCGACGAGATCCAGGACGCGGGTTACAGCGTCAGCCTGTTCACGAACTGGGCCCGCGACGAGGTCGACCAGGTCTGGGTGAAAGGCCCGGGGCGGCCGGGCGCGGACTTCTTCGGCGCGAAGGCGGCGGACGGGCCGCGGCATCCGGCCCACGCGGCGGGTATCCCTGCGGACAACTGCACGCGGCAGCTCGGGGTGGCCGGCCCGTGGCACGAACGGATCCCGCATTTCCGCCTGGATTTCACGCCCAGTATCGGGAACGAGCTCCAGACCGAGTACTTCGTGCCCGTCCGGCACGCGGTCGTGGCGATGGAGGCGATGCGCGCCATCGGTGACCGCTTGGCGCCTCTCCTGCTCACCTCGGAGATCCGGACGGTCGCCGGGGACGAGCTGTGGCTCAGCCCGTTCCACGGCGGCGACCGGGTTGCGCTGCACTTCACCTGGCTGCCGGACGAGGGCGCGGTCCGGGCGCTGCTGCCCGTCATGGAGGACCGGCTGGCGCCGTTCGACGTCCGTCCGCATTGGGGCAAGCTCTTCCACCGGGCGGCGGATTACCCGAAGCTGGCGGATTTCCGGGCGCTGGCAACCGAACTGGACCCGGACGGCAAGTTCCGGAGCCCGTTCGTCCGGCGGCACGTGTTCGGGGAGCGCTAGTCCGACTGCGACCAAGCCGCGACGGGCAGGGAGAGATACACGCCGACGTCGTCGATCCCGGTCGCGGACTCGATGCTCGTGCGCAGCAGGTCCACCCGTTCCTGGCGGTTGTCCGCGCGGCTGGGGAACCATTTCGATCGGACCTCGACCAGGAGGTCGAGCCCGAAGCGGTCGAACGGTCCCGGCGCGCGGAAGCGCAGTTCCACGTCGCCAGGCTGGAGGTCGCCGTCGTAGGGCTCCTCGGGGCATTCCACCGCGAGCGACACGAGATGCGGCAGGACCGAGCCGAGTTCGCGCAGTTTGGCTTCGGGAAGGTGGGGCGCGTAGGTGATTTCCACGAGTGGCACGGACGACAGCCTAGGGCAGGCGAAAACTGCTATCGTGGCGATAGTTGCTTGCTCGCACGGGAAGATCCCCGGCTGCTGCACCGGAGCCGCACGTTTCTCCCGAGGAGCTTCCATGTCTCTTCCCCTCGCCCGTCGGATGGACGGCGTCACCAGTTCCCCCGTGCGCGATCTGCTCGCGCTCACCGCCCGGCCGGGCGTGATCTCGTTCGCCGGCGGTGTTCCCGCGCCGGAACTGTTCGATGTGGACGGCCTCCGCGCCGCCTTCGACCGGGCACTCGCGGACGGCCCCGCCCAGCGCGCCTTGCAGTATTCGCCCACCGAAGGCAATCCGCGGTTGCGTGAGCTGCTCGCGGAGCGGCTGTCCGGCCGCGGGCTTCCGACCACTGTGGACGATCTCCTGATCACCACGGGTTCACAGCAGGGCCTGCAGCTGCTGAGCACCGCGTTGCTCGACCCTGGCGCCACCGTGCTGGTGGAGGAACCCGTGTACCTGTCGGCGCTGCAGTGCTTCCAGCTCGCCGAGGCGCGGATCGTGCCCGTGCCCGGTGACGGGGAAGGGATCGACCCGGTCGCGCTGGACGAGATCGCGGCCAGGGAGCGGCCTTCGCTGCTCTATCTGGTCCCGACGTTCTCGAATCCGTCCGGGCGCACGGTCGGCCCACAGCGACGCCGCGCGCTCGCGGAAGTGATCGCCCGCCACGGGTTCTGGCTCGTCGAGGACGACCCGTATCACGAGCTCCGGTATCGCGGCGAACGCGAGGAACCGCTGTCGGCCCGTCCGGAACTCGCCGGGCGCACGATCTACCTCGGCTCTTTCTCGAAGGTGATCTCCCCGGGGATGCGGCTGGGCTGGTTCCGGGCGCCGGGTGAGCTCCTGCGGCGGGTCGCGATCCTCAAACAGGCGACCGATCTGCACACCTCGACCGTCGACCAGGCGGCGGCGGCCGAGTATCTGGCCGCCGCGGATCTCGACGCGCACGTCCGGCGGCTGTGCGCGACCTATCGCGTGCGCCGGGACGCGATGATGGCCGAACTTCCCGCGATCACCCCGCCCGGAACGACATGGACCGACCCGGACGGCGGGATGTTCGTCTGGGTCACCCTTCCCGGTGGCGCGGACACGGACCGGCTGCTGCCCGAGGCGTTGCGTCACGACGTCGCTTTCGTGCCGGGCTCGGCGTTCCAGGTGGGTGAGCCGGACCGGTCGGCGTTGCGGTTGTCGTTCGCCGCGCACGCGCCGGAGACGATCGCCGAAGGATTGCGACGGCTGGGCAAGGTCTTGTCGCGGTGAGGCCTGCGGTGTGGCGCGGTTTCGCGTGATCGCCGGGACGACACACGTGATCAGACGGACGCCTCGTGTGTCGTCCCTCCAGTCACGCGTGTCGTCCGTCTGATCACGCGAAGGTGCCGGTCCGCTGACGTTGCGAAAGCCACTTTCCCAACCTTCAGCGTTGCGAAAGTGGCTTTCGCGACACGTCACCTTCGTCGTACCCCTCATTAGTGC
>NZ_JBHXIB010000086.1:0-20024 GCF_042723975.1 Amycolatopsis sp. NPDC058340
GGGTGCCGTCCGGGTCCGGCAAGCAGTGAGGGCCTCCTTGCCTACCTTCAGGGTAGGGAAGGAGGCCCTCACGGACCTGGCTCCGGCGGCACCGGATTTCTACCGGCGTTCGCCCGAAAGGGAATTCACGGGACCGAAAAGGGCAATCGGGAGGGCTGAACGGCGCACGCCGAAAGGAGCGGTTCAGCTCGGATTCTTTTCCAGGTATTCCGCCCAGACCTTCTTCGGGACGCACATTCGCCACGAGTCGACGATCAACTCTCGTAACTCTTCGTAATCGAGCGCGGACAGCCGGGCGCGGACCCACTGATAGCGCATATCGGACTGAATCGGCATCATGAACTTGTCCGGCTCGCCCGCCACCAGCGCTTCCCGCTCTTCTTTGGGATAGCCGAATCCCATCACGGTTTCGTCGGGAGAGAGCGAAAGGAAGACGATTCGCCCCACGCGGAACTTCGCCCGGTCCCGGACCAGCGCCTCATAGGCGCGGGGGAGTCCCGAAACGATCTCTCTGACGTCATCCCCGGTTACCATTTTTCCACCATTCTCCGCTGTCTGTTCCCCAGTCACCCTTGGCGCCCATGGTGAAGGCGACGTAAAGGTATTCGTCGAGGATCTTCGCCAGTGACACGGGCCTGCCCATCAGGGCGGGGATCCCCGCCCCGCCGTCTCCCGCCTCCGCGATCACCGCGGTGGCCCACGCGCGGCCGAGCCGCAGATGTCTCCCGAACGCGGCGCCGTCACGCGCGCCGTGGACGGCGGCCGCGATGGCGGCGTCCCACGGCATGATCGTGTTGGGCCGCAACGCATACAGTGCCTTGGCCGCGGCGGTCGGGCCCAGCGTACGCCTGATCCGTCCCGCCGAGACGACGACACCCGCGAGGTCCGCGTACGCCTTCGCGGCGGTGTCGATCCCCTCGTCCGTCAGGTCGGCGAGATCGGCGGTGGGCAGGGTGGTGCCCCAGGTCTCCCACCAGGCCAGGATCCCTTCGTCGAAGGGGGCGGGTTCGCCTTCCCGCGGGTACCGGATTCGGCATCCCCACGAGTTGAGCCAGCGAAGAAGAATTGTGCGATGTGCGGGCTGTGACAGGTCGATCGCGGACCGCGTTTCTTCTACGAGTCGAAGCCACGAGGCGTCCGGATTCGCGAAGCCGTTGAACACTTCGGCGGTCCGCCGGAGTTCGGCGAGTGGCGGCAGGGGGTCAGACATGGGCGAACCCTATCCGGTGCCACCAAGGGGGTGAATTTCCGCGTCCAACTATTGGACTTTGTACATTGAGTCACCTATTTGTATCTGCTGCATGGTTCATTGGTCCTTTAGGGTTGTGGCCAGGAAGGCTGCAGGGATGACGGTCACGCAGTGCGATTGCGTTACCCCATCCAGGGGAGGAGAAGGCATGGGCAGACCCGAGCGACCGTTGGACGGCTCCACTGGTCCGATCGCCGCATTCGCTCACGATCTGCGCGTTTTGAGGAACCGGGCGGGAAACCCGAGTTACCGGGAACTCGCCAGGACGGCACTGTTCGCACCTTCCGTGCTGTCCAGCGCGGCCAGCGGCCACCGGCTGCCCACGCTCGCCGTGACGCTGGCGTTCGTCTCCGCGTGCGGTGGGGACCGCGCGGCGTGGGAACGGCGCTGGCGGAGCGTGGCCGGGCAGGCCGGGGGCGGCGGCGAGGAACGCGCGCCCGTGCCACCGCCGGCCGAAGCGCCGCCGGATGGCGTGCACGCGTTGGCATCCGGCGTCATCCGCCTCGCCCGTCCGGCCCAGCTGCCGATGGGATCGAGGACTTTCGTCGGCAGGGAAGGGGATCTGGCCGGCGCCGCGGAGATGATCGGGGCGAGCGGACCGGTCAAGGTGCCGTTGCTCGTCAGTGGCCCGATCGGCGTGGGGAAGACGGCTTTCGCCTTGCGGCTGGCGGAAGAGGTGGCGGCGGACTTCCCGGACGGGCAGCTCTACGCCGATCTGGGTGGCAGCGGGGCCGGTGGCCGCTCGGCCAACGGGATCGTGCGCGGATTCCTGCGCGCGCTCGGCGTGCCGGCGCATCTCGTGCCGGACGACCCGATGCAGCGGATCGGGCTGTACCGATCCCTGCTGGCGGAACGCAGGTTGTTCGTGCTCCTGGCGGGGGTCAGGGACGAGGGGCAGGTGCGGCCATTGCTCGGCCAGGCCCCGCACAGCCAGGTCGTGCTCACCAGCCGCGCGCGGCTGCTCGGGCTGGAGGACACGAACCGTGTCGAGCTGGATACGTTTTCCCGCAAGGAATCCATGGCCTTGATCGGCCGGATCGCCGGACCGGCCCGGGTGCGGGCGGAGCACGACGCCACCGACATGATCGCCGAACTGTGCGGCGATCTTCCGCTGGCGGTCAACATCGTCGGCCGTAAGATCGCCGCCCGCCCGGAATGGGCGATCGCGTACACGGCGGGCCAGCTCGCCGATCGCGAACGGCTGATGGACAGCCTCTGTGTCGGTGACGTCAACGTGCGGGACCGGTATACCGCGGCCTACGAACAACTTTCGCCCAACGAACGGGAGGCCATCCACCACTTCGGGCAGAGCGGGGCGGGCTGGACGACGTCGATCGGTGTCGCCGCGGCGATGGGCATCATGATCGAGACCGCCGACGAGCTCCTCGAGTCCGTGGTGGACGCCGGGCTTCTCCAGCGCGCCAACGTCGCCGGCCGGTACGCGGTCTCCCGGTTGGTCAGCGCGTTCGCCTCCGAACGGCAGCGAGAACCGGGCCCGTTCGCCGCCGCCGTCCCGATGGCCGGGCACCGGGCACGGAAGAACGCGTTCGAATCGCTGCGCCACGAGGCCGTGCGCACCCTGCCGGGCGGCTCGTCCGAAGGTTGATTGTTCTCCCCGCGCGGCGCTTCCGGTCAACGGGCCGCGCGGCTTGAATGAGTCGACGAATGAAGGCGAGCGAAATTCGGTGACACAATGCTGATTCTGTCGATGAAGGAGGGCCACGATGGCGGGATCGTGGCGATCGAGGACGGCAAGCTGCTGTTCGCGCTGGAGTCGGAAAAGGACAACTACCCGCGCTACGACCGGATCACCGGCGAGCTGATGGCGCGCGCGGCGGGCATGCTGGACAGGCAGCCCGACGTGGTCGCGCTCGGCGGCTGGGTCAAGGGGGAGTTCTCGGTGGAACCGCCGTCCCGCACCGGATACTTCGGTGTCGGCGAGGGCGCGATCTCCGACGAGGCGGGCAAGTTCTTCGGCAAGGACGTGCGATACTTCTCCTCCACCCACGAGCGCTCGCATATCTACACCTCCCTCGGGATGGCCCCCGCGGCACCCGGCCAGGCGTACTACTCCCTGGTGTGGGAAGGGAACATCGGTGACTTCTACCGGATCGACGAGCGCGGCGAGGCGACCCACCTGCAGCACGTCCTGACCGACCCCGGCGCGAAGTACGCGTATCTCTTCGCGCTGGCGGACCCGGGTTTCCCGCTGGGCAAGGGGAAGTTCCGGTTCAACGACGCCGGCAAGCAGATGGCGCTGACCGGGTTCGCCGAGCCGGGCCCGCTCACGCCGGACGAGCAGAAGACCATCGACTTCATCCTCGACCGCGACGGCATCATCCTCGGTCTGTCCAAAGAGGAGATGTCCTGGTCCCATCTGTACAACGCCGGGGTGTGGTCGCAGGAATACCGCAACGCGGCGGCGAAACACTCGCAGGCGATCTTCGACCGGTTCTACGACTACGCGGAGAAGAACCTGACCGAAGGCCTGCCGTTGCTGATCTCGGGCGGCTGCGGCCTGAACTGCGACTGGAACCGGTTGTGGCGGGAGAGCGGCTTGTTCTCCTCGGTGTTCGTGCCGCCGTGCCCCAACGACAGCGGTTCCGCGCTGGGCACGGCCATCGACGCGCAATGGTTCTACACCGGACAGGCGACCATCGAGTGGGACGTCTACGCGGGGGAGAACTTCGTCGAGGACGTCGTCCCGGATCCCGCGAAGTACGAGACGCGGCCGCTCGTGGCGAGTGAGGTCGCGAAGTACCTCAAGGACGGCAACATCATCGGCTGGGCACGCGGCCGGTACGAGATGGGCCCGCGGGCGCTGGGCAACCGGTCGATCCTCGCCGCGCCGTTCACCGTGGACACCACCGTGCGGCTCAACAAGATCAAGCGCCGCGAGGACTACCGCCCGATCGCCCCGATCGCGCTGGAATCCGACGCCCCCAAATGGTTCGTCGGCTCGGTGCAGGATCCGTACATGCTGTACTTCAACCACGTCACCTCCGACGAGCTGAAGGCCATCACGCACGTCGACGGGACCGCGCGCACCCAGACGGTGACGCGGGAACGCAACGCCGGCATCACCGACCTGCTCGAGGCGTTCCGCGAGCAGACCGGGTTCAGCGTGCTGTGCAACACCTCGCTGAACAACAACGGGCGCGGTTTCCTCAACCGCACCAGCGATCTCATCGAGTACGGGGAGACGTACGGCCTCGACGGCTACGTCATCAACGACACGTTCGTGACCCCGCGCGCCTCCTGAAATCCTTGCCCAACGGGGGTAAGGCCCGGATGCCGCCGTCCCAGCAGTGGCATCCGGGTACCTCGTGGTGCCCGAACGAACTTTCGCCCGGAGGGGGAAGACCATGCGAGTCGTGCTCGCGGGCGGCGGCGTCATCGCGCTGCTGACGGCGCTGGAATGCGTGTCGGCCGGGCACCGAGTGGTGCTCGCCGACCAGGCGGACATCCCGTTCTCCGGCGCGACCTCGTTCGACCGGCACCGCGTGCTGCGCGCGTTGCATCCCGGCGACCCCGCGGCCACGGCCGCCGCGGTCTCGGCGCATCACGCGTGGCTCGACCTTGAGCACACGTTGTCCACGTCGTTCTACGAACAGGTCGGCGCGCTCACCGCGATGCCGCCGGACGAGGCGGCGGCCGCGCGGGATCTGCTGTCCACGGCGGGGTCGAAGGCGGAAGTGCTCGGCGCGGGCGAACTCGCCGCGGAGTTCCCGCACGCCGGGTTCGTGCCGGGGACGGGCGCGGTCTTCGAAGCGCACGCGGGGGTCCTGCTCGCCGACCGGGTGCTGACGGCGTGCGCCACCCGCCTGCGGTGGCACGCGAACGCGGAACTCCACCCGCACCGCAAGGTGATCGGGATCGACGCCGACCGGGCCGAGGTCCGGCTGGCCGACGGCGCGATCCTTCGCGGCGACGCCGTCCTGGTGGCGGCCGGCCCGTGGTCCCGTGAACTGCTGGCCCCCGCGCTGTCCAGGGAACTCGTACTGCACCGGCAGACGATGCTCTACTGCGACGTCCCGCCCGCCGACGCCGCGGCGTGGGCCGCCACCCCGGCGGTCACCTCGCTCGGCGCGGCGGGTGGCGCGTGGCTGGTGCCGCCCGTCGCCGGGACGCCGTTGAAGCTCAGTGCCGCGAGCGCGTGCCGCGTCGTCGACGAGATCGGCGGCGCCACGGTGCCTTCGTGGTGGCGTGAGCACCTGATCGACACGTTCGCCGCGCTGATCCCGGGTTTCCGCCGGGATTGGCTGGTCGACACCCGGGACTGCCACTACCTGGCCCGGCGCTCCACCCTCGGCCCGCTGCTCGCCGTCCTCGGCGACCGGGTCCTGTCCTACGCGGCGTGCGGCGGCTCGTCCTTCAAATTCGCCCCGCTGATCGCCCGGTCCCTCGCCGCGCGTCTGACCGGCGCCGACCCGGCCCGGACCGGACTCGAACCGCTCGACCGGCCGCTCGTGCGAGCGGGCGGTGTCCACCCGATCCGTCCTGCCCTACGAGGTGTGTCGTGAAACTGCTCGCGCTGGAAGCCAGCCAGAACTCCTACTACTACCTGCCCCGGTACCAGCAGATCGAGGATTTCGGCGGGGTGCTGTACGTGCTCAACGGCGTCGGCACCGAGGATCTCTGGCCGTCCGAGCGCTACCGGATCGCCGGCAGCAACCACATCGACGACCTGATCCGGCACGCGAAGGCCTGGCACGCGGAAGAATCCTTCGACGGCGTGCTCACCTTCTCCGAGTCCGGTGTCGTCCTGGTCGCCGCGGTCGCCGAGGCGCTCGGCCTGCCCGGGATCGGCGTGGACGCGGCGCGGACCAGCCGGAACAAGCTGATCATGCGGCAGGCACACGAAAAGGGCGGCGCCGCGCATCCGGACTACCGGTTCGTCGAAGACCTCGACGCGGCTCTTCAAGCGGCCGAGGACTTCGGCTATCCGGTGATCCTCAAACCGACCCTCGGCGCGGCCAGCAACTTCGTCTTCCGGGTCGACGACGAGGAGAAGATGCGGGAACGCTACGCGCAGGCACGCGAAGGCATCGACGGGATGTCCTGGTACAACATGGAGGCCGAAGGGCTGGACCTCGGTCCGCACGGCCTGCTCGTCGAGTCCTTTCTGGACGGTCACGAACATCTCATCGAAGCGGTCGCCTGGGACGACGAGGTCTACCTCGGTTCCATTGTGGACAGAGTCACCTCGGAGGGGGAGACCTTCGACGACGACGTGCACCACGCGCCCACTTCGCTCACCGCGGAGCAGGTGGCCGAGGTGCACGCGGTGGTGGCCGCCGGCGTGCGAGCGCAGGGCCTCACCCGCGGCGCGCTGCACGCCGAAGTCCGTTTCCACCAGGGCAAACCGTTCCTGCTGGAGATCGCCGTGCGGCCGGGCGGCGGCGGACTCGACCATATGGCACGGCTTTCGGCCGGCTACGACCCGATCCGGGGGCTCATGGACGTCTCCCGCGGTGTCCGGCCGGAAGTCCACCATTTCAGCCCGACCGGGCTGCACACCGCCGCGATGTGCCTGATCTGCCCCGGCGGGGTGATCGCCTCGATCGACGTCCCGCCCGCGGTGAACGAATCGGAAGCCTTGTACTACCTCAAGATCTTCGCCAAACCGGGTGACCTGATCAAGCGCCCGCCGCTCGGCAACAACATCTTCGGCGGCATCGGCGCACTCGGCGCGACCTTCGACGAAGCCATGCGCAACGCGAACGACCTGGCCGGGAAGATCGAGGTCAAACTGAGTGAAACCCAGAAATAGCCCCGTATTCCGCTTGGAGGAAGCGTGTCACGGACTGCCACCCAACGGCACTACCTGATGGTCAGACCGACGTATTTCGACGTCGAGTACTCGATCAACCCCTGGATGGACCCGAAGAAACCGACGGACACCGAGCTGGCCATCGCGCAGTGGGAGTGGCTGCGTGATCTGTACGGCGACCTGGGGCATCGCGTCGAGCTGCTCGATCCGCTGCCCGGCCTGCCCGACATGGTGTTCGCGGCCAACGGCGCCACCGTGGTCGACGGGCAGGTGCTCGTGGCGCGGTTCCACCACGTGCAGCGGGCAGGGGAGTCCGACGCGTACCTCAAGTGGTTCCGCGACAACGGATACCGCTACGTGCGGCAGGCGCAGTGGGTCAACGAGGGGGAAGGCGACTATCTCGTCGCCGGGAAGACGATCCTCGCGGGCACCGGGTTCCGCACGAACCCGGAGGCGCACAACGAATCCCGCGAGTTCTTCGGCCGTCCGGTGACCAAGCTGACGCTGATCGACCCGCGGTACTACCACCTCGACACGGCACTCGCCGTCCTCGACGAGGACACGGTCATGTACTACCCGGGGGCGTTCTCCGAGGACAGCCGTCTGCTGCTGAAGGAGCTTTACCCCGACGCGATCCTGGCTTCCGAGGCCGACGCGTCCGTGTTCGGCCTCAACGCCGTCTCAGACGGCAAGCACGTCGTGCTCCCGCAGGCGGCCACCGAGCTGACCGCGCAACTGCGGGAACACGGCTTCGAACCGATCGGCGCCGACCTGTCCGAATTGCTCAAGGCGGGCGGCAGCGTCAAATGCTGCACGCTGGAACTGCGTGCCGCTCAAGGAGACTAGATGGAATCGGCTGTACAGGAGCGAAGCGGGCGTACCGCGCTGCGCCGGATCCTCGTCGGGGCCGCGTTGATCGCGGTTCCGGTGGCGGTCGTCGTCGTGGTGCTCGGTCTCGGGTCGGCCTACGCGCCTGTCGCGAGCGCGGGGGCCAAGGCGGCGGGCGGCGGACCCGACACCTACGCTCGTCTGCTGGTCGCGCTTCCGGTGATCCTGGGCGCCTGCCATCTGGCGGGTGTCCTGGCCCGGCGGCTCGGCCAGCCCGCGGTGATCGGCGAGATCGTCGCCGGCATCCTCCTGGGGCCGTCGCTGTTCGGGATCGTCTGGCCCGGCGCGTTCGGCTGGCTGTTCCCGGGTGGCGTGGTCTCGGCGATCAACATCCTGTCGCAGCTGGGTTTGATCTTCTTCATGTACCTGGTGGGTTCCGAGATCGACCTGGACGCGGTGCGGCGGCGCGGGTTCACCGCCGTGACCGTCAGCCAGGTCAGCATCGCGCTGCCGATGGTCTGCGGCATCGTGCTCGCGCTCGGCATGTACCCGGCCTTCGGCGGTGACGTCGGCTTCCTCGCCTTCGGGTTGTTCATCGCGGTTTCCATGAGCGTGACGGCGTTCCCGGTGCTGGCGCGGATCCTGACGGATCGTGGGCTTTCCAAGACACCGCTGGGCGCGCTCGCGCTCACCTGCGCCGCCGTCGACGACGTCGCCGCCTGGTGCCTGCTGGCCGTGGTGGTCGCCGTCAGCCAGGGCGGGACGCCATCGGAGGTCTTCCTGACTGTCGGGCTCACCTTGGTGTTCGTCGTGGCGATGATCTACGTCGTCCGGCCACTGCTGGCCAAGGTGCTCGCGCGCGTGCCGGAATCCGCGGTCCTCGCGATCCTGCTCGGCGGGATCATGCTGTCGGCGCTGGCCACCAACGAGATCGGCATCCACGCGATCTTCGGAGCCTTCCTCTTCGGGGTGATCGCGCCGCGGAAGGATCCGGTCGTCGCCCGCGCCGCCGGGAAGCTCGGCAGCGTGACCCTGACGTTGCTGCTGCCGCTGTTCTTCGCCTACACCGGGCTGCACACCGAGTTCAGCCTGCTCGGCTCCGGATCGCTGTGGCTCTGGACCGTGCTGATCACGGCGGTGGCGGTGTTCGGGAAGTGGGTGGGCAGCACGACCGCGGCGCGGCTGACCGGGGTCGGCTGGCGCGAATCGCTCTCCCTCGGGGCGCTCATGAACTGCCGGGGGCTGACGGAACTGGTGGTGCTCAACGTCGGCCTCCAGCTGAAGGTGATCAGCCCGGCGGTGTTCGCGATGCTCGTGATCATGACGCTGGTGTCGACGATCGCCACCGCCCCCGCGCTCACCCTCATCTCCAGGTTCAAGACGAGACCGCCGGTCCAGCGGCGGCGGAAAGTGGATAGGACACCATGACCAGCAAGGAAACCCTAGTCAGCACCTTCGCCGAGATCGTCCTCGACGACGAGGTCCGGGACACCGTCGGGAGCGACCTGCGATCGTTCCCGAACCCCGTCGACGACATCGACCGTTCGCTGGCGATGCTCCGTGTCACGTTCTCGAAGCTGCCGATCGACCAGCTTCAGACGATCCTGGACTTCGGCAGGCACGTCGACACCCCCGGCGTCGCGCTCGTGCGCAACCTGCCGGTGGATCCGGAACTGCCGGAGACGCCGATCGACGGCGAGCCCAGCAAGGACAAGAAGACGTTCGTCGCCGAGACCGTCCTTTTGGGACTGAGCCAGCTGCTCGGCGAGCCCGTCGGGTTCACCACCGAGAAGAGCGGGCGGCTCGTGCACGACGTCGTGCCGGTGTCGGCCGGGGCGCGGAGCCAGACGAACCAGAGCTCGCACGTGTTCCTGAACTTCCACAACGACATCGTGCACGATGAGGTCGGCCGCTACGACGTGTCCAATCCGGACTTCCTGGTGCTGAACTGCGTCCGCCAGGACGGCAACAAGGAAGCCGTCACCTATTACGCCGACGGCAGGGACATCTCGGCCGCCCTGGACCCGGAGGTGCTCGACGTCCTGCGCCGCCCGCTGTTCCGGCTCAACGCGCCCGGCAGCTACGTGCGCGACGTGGCCAAGGGGGCGGACGTGCTCTCCGACCTCGTGCCGGTGATCTCCGGCCCGGCGGAGTCGCCGGAAGTGGCGGTTTCGGCGAACGGCGTGGTGGGGGAGACCGTCGAGGCGGAACAGGCGCTGGAGGAGCTGCAGCGGGTCTGCCGCGAGGTCGCGCACCAGGTGAAGCTGGAGCCGGGGACGGCGCTGCTGATCAACAACCGGAAGGGCCTGCACGCGCGGTCGCAGTTCTTCGCGCGGCACAACGGGCGGGACCGGTGGTTGCAGCGCACCTACATCCGGCGGAGTCTGTGGACGATCCGGTACCGGGGGGTTGCCGGGGATCGGCGGGTGCACTGAGGCTTCGGCTCGCGTGACCGGAGGGACGGCACGCGTGACTGGGCGGACGGCACGCGTGACTGGGCGGACGACACGCGTGATCGGCGGGACGACGCGCGCGGGTCGGGGGTCCGCGGCGTGTCGTCCGTCTGGACACGCGTGCCGTCCCTTCTGACACACGTGCCGTCTCTTCTGACACGCGTGTCGTCCGTCTGGACACGCGTGCCGTCTCTTCCGACACGGGCGCCGTCCCTCCGAGCGCACGAGACCGCGCTTGATCACAGGGGTTGCGAAAGCCACTTTCGCAACCTTCAACGTTGCGAAAGTGGCTTTCGCGACATCTGCGAACCCCGCGCGGCCGCAGAGACCGGGGATGTTCGAGAAAGCGGCCATCCGGGTAACCGTCGCGAAAGCACCCGACGGGAGGGAACCCGATGGCAGAGAAGCTCCGGCCGCCGCAGCAGCAGGAACCGCCGGGAGTGACGTCGAAAATGGACCCGCCGCCTCGTGACTCCATGGAGGATTACGAGGGCCGCGAGCTGCTGGCGGGCAAGCGTGCCTTGATCACCGGCGGCGACTCCGGGATCGGCCGCGCGGTCGCCATCGCCTTCGCGAAAGAAGGCGCCGACGTGGCGATCGCGTATCTCAACGAGCACGAGGACGCGAAGTACACCGAGGAACGCGTCCGCGCCGAAGGGCGCGAGTGCCTCCTCCTACCGGGTGATCTCGCCGAAGCGGCCCAATGCCGCGAGATCGTGGACCGGACGGTGAAGGAGCTCGGCGGGCTGGACATCCTGGTCAACAACGTCGCCACGCAATGGCCGGTCGACTCCCCGGAGGAGCTCACCGACGAGCAGTGGACGCATACCTTCGACGTGAACATCCACAGTTTCTTCCGGGTGACGAACGCCGCGTTGCCGCATCTGGGCGAAGGTTCGGTCATCATCAACACCGGCTCGGTGAACGGCTTGCGGGGCAACAAATCCCTGATCGACTACTCCGCGACCAAGGGAGCCGTGCACGCCTGGACGTACGCGATGGCGCAGGCGCTGGCCGATCGCGGCGTCCGGATCAACTGTGTCGCACCAGGTCCGGTGTGGACACCGCTGATCCCGTCGACGTTCCCGCCGGAGAAGGTGGAGAAGTTCGGCCTCCAGGTCCCGTTCGAGCGCGCCGCTCATCCGGACGACCTCGCGCCGTCGTACGTTTTCCTGGCGTCCAACCGGCTTTCGTCGTACTACAGCGGCGAGGTCATCGCCGCGCTGGGCGGCGAGACCACACCCGGCTGAGGCGCGCCACGGCGTCGGCGACGGCGTCGGGCGCGACACGGTCCAGGCACGGATGGCCGGGCACGGGGCAGACCCGGGCCCGGCTGTCCCGGCACGCCGCGTGCTGGTCGCCGAGCACTTCGGACGGCACGCCGTACGGCGCCCACCGGGCGGCCGGCACGACGGGGGCGAACAGGGAGACCACGGGTGTGCCGACGGCGGCCGCGAGGTGGGCGGGGCCGGTGTTGGGCGCCACCACGACATCCGCCGCGGCGAGCACGGCCGCCAGCTCGGACAGGTTCGTGCGGCCGCCCAGATCGAGCGCGTCTCCGGCGACCCGGCTGGTCAGAGTGCTTTCCGACGGGGAGCCGGTCACGACGACACGGCGTCCGGCTGCCTGCAGTGCCCGCACGATCGCGGCCGAGCGGCCGGCGGACGGTTGCCGGGCCGGGACCGAAGCGGCGGGATGGACGACCACGTAATCCTCGTCGCCGACCAGCTCCTCCACCGGCGGCAGGGGCCAGCGGACGGCGAGACCGCCGTCGTCGCCGGGCGGCAACGAGAAGCCCGCGGCCTCGGCCAGGGAAAGCATCCGCACCGGTTCCGGCGGATCACCGGGCACCCGGTGCCGCAGATCCAGCAGCGATCCGGGGTAGTCCTCGCAGATCGCGCCGATCCAGGGCACGCCCGCCATCCTCAGCAGCAGGGCCAGCGGGAGCGGGGACTGGTGGAACGACGTCAGCACGAACGCCGCGTCGAAGGAGAACCCGCGCAGGCGCCGGACCAGGGCTTCGGTGTCCTCCCGGGTGACCGGCGGCGGCTCGGGGTCGATCCACGGCGCGCACCAGGTGACGACCTCGTCCACGCCGGGCAGCAGTTCGCCCGCCGCGCGGCCACGGGGACCGGTCAGCAGGACCACGCGCCCGGCACCCGCCGCGACCGCGCGGACGCAGGGACCGGCCAGCAGGACGTCGCCGAGGTTGTCCATCCTCGCGACCAGGACGTTCATCGGGCACCCGCGACGGCCAGGTGGACGGCTTCGGCGAGATCGCGGGCGACGGTCGCCCGGCGGCGGGCGCGATCGACCTCCTCCGGCCGGGTCCGCGCGGTCGGGACGAGGATCCCGCGGGCCCCGGCGGCGAGGGCGGCGTCGACGTCGGCACCGGTGTCGCCGATGACCACGCAACGGCGCACGTCCACGCCGAGCGCCTCCGCGGCCTGCCGCACCAGGCCGGGCGCGGGTTTGCGGCAGGCGCAGCCGTCGCCGTCGTCGTGCACGCAGACCTGCCAGGTGCCGAACGGGCCGAGCACCTCTTCGACGCGGGCGTTCACCGCGGCCAGCCGGTCCGGGGTGATCAGGCCCTTCGCCACCCCGGACTGGTTGCTGACCACGCCGACCCTGATCCCCGCCGCGCGGACCGCGTGCAGGAGTTCTCCGGCGCCGGGAACGGGACGCACTCCGCCGGGGTCGTCGAGGTAGGGCACGTCGACGATGAGCGTGTCGTCCCGGTCGAACAGCACGGCCTGCGGCCGCCGCGACAGCCGGTGCCGCAGCTCCCCGCGAAGCCGGTGATAGCAGGCGGCGGGCGGGATGAGCACGCTGGTCAGCAGCATCCGTCCCACCTCGCCGGGAGTGAGCGGTCCCGGGGCGATCCGGCGCGCCGCGAACTCCGCGGTCAGCCCCGCCCACAGCCCGGCCGCCGCCGCGGCGGCCTTACGGCGTCCCAGCGCGAACAGCGCCACCGCGCCGGCCGCGCTCACCGTGGCCACCGCGTGCCGTTCGAGCCGTCCGTGCCCGGCCCCGGTCCGCTGCCGCCAGAGGACACCGTGTTCATGCCGCATGAGCGCGTCGTCGGCGTTGCCCCGCTGGGCGCGCAGGCTGGCCAGCGGGCCCGATCGCTTGGGCGGATGGACGGTGACGCGTTCGCCTCGCGCGATGAGGTGGCCCGCCTTGGCGACCTTCAAGGCCAGATCCGAGTCTTCCCGGTAGGCACGGGGAAAGCGTTCGTCGAAGCCGCCGACCTCGGCGAGCACGGCGCGGCGGTAGGCCATGTCGGCGGTGATCCAGCGGGCCGTCTCCAGCCCGGCCGTCCCGCGTTCGTCGTCGGTCGGGCGGCGGTCCGGCGGCAGCGGTACGACGAGGCGTGCCTGAGACGCGGCCGTCTCCGGTCCGAGGGAGAGCAGGTCTTCGGCGAGTTTCCGCGGCCAGTCCGAGCCGATCAGCACGTCGTCGTCGAGGAAGGCGATCCACTCGGACTTCGCCTGCCGCCAGCCGGCGTTGCGGGCCGCGGCCGGACCGCGCCCGCCGGACCGGACCACTTCGATCTCGGTACTGGACGGGGGAAGCCGCAGTTCGTCGCCGCCCGGCCGGTCGTCGGCGACGACGATCCGCGCGGGCCGGGGCTCCCCGGCGGCTTCGATCCCGGCCAGGAGCGTGTGGAGGTTCTCCCGGCCGGTCGTCGGAATCACGATCGTGTAGTCGAGGTCGGTCACCCTCTTCCGGTACCCGGGTGCCGCGGCGGCAAACTCCGCGCCACCCCGGCGCCGTTTCGGCGAAACGACACCGGGTAACCGGCGGGCGGGAAACTTCGAGGAGGTGCGAATGACGACGGTGGACCGGCCTGCCGTGCTGGAGATCCGCGATCCGGCCGACGACAGTCTCGTCGGCACGGTCAAGGCGGCGACGACGGATGGGGTCGAGACGGCGATCGCCACGGCGAAGCGGCGGGCCCCGGGCTGGGCCGCCACGACGGCGGCCGGACGCGGGATCGCGCTGAAGGACGCGGCCAGGTCGCTCCGGTCGCGAGCGGGCGAACTCGCCGTCCTCATCGAGAGCGAGACCGGCAAACCCCGGGACGAGGCCGAAGAAGGCGTCCTGGCCGGAGCCGGGACCCTGGAGCAGTACGCGGAACTGGGGCCGGTGCACCGCGGCAAATCCCTGTTGGGTGATCCGTCGGCCACCGACCTGATGGTGCCGGAACCCCGGGGCGTGGTCGTCGCGCTGACCCCGTGGAACGATCCCGTCGCCGTGGCTTGCGGGCTGCTGGGCGCGGCACTGGCCACCGGGAACACGGTGGTGCACAAGCCGAGCGAACGCTGCCCGCATACCGGCGCCTGGCTGGGAAACGCGCTGGCGCAGGCGCTTCCCGACGACGTGCTCCAGACTGTGCAGGGCGACGGAAGCGTCGGCGCCGAACTCGCGGCCCATCCGGACGTCGACGTCGTCGCCCATGTCGGCGGCACGGCCGCGGGCCGCTCGATCGCGGCGAGCGCGGCGCGGACCGGCGCCAAGACCTTGCTGGAGAACGGCGGGAACGACCCGCTCGTCGTCGACGCCGGTGTGGACCCGGTCTGGGCGGCCGGGCAGGCGGCGACCGGGGCCTTCGCCAACTCCGGGCAGATCTGTGTCTCGGTCGAACGGATCCATGTGCACCAGGACGTCGCGGACGCCTTCCTCACCGCGCTGGTCGCCGAGGCGGGCCACCGGAAATTGGCCCCGCTCGTCGACCGGCGCCACCGTGAAGGAGTCCACGCCCAGGTCGCGGAGGCGATCGCGCAAGGCGCCGACCCGCTCGCCGGCGGGTTCGTGCCCGACGGTCCCGGTGCGCACTACCCGGCGACCGTCCTCGCCGGATGCACCCCGGGGATGCGGGTCCTGACCGAAGAGACCTTCGGCCCGGTCGCACCGGTGACCGTGGCCGCGGACTTCGACCAGGCACTCGAACAGGCGGCCGCCGGCGAGTACGGCCTCGCGGCCACCGTGCTCACCTCCTCGATGGCCCACGCGCAGCGTGCCTGGCGCGAACTCCCGGCCGGCACCGTGAAGATCAACGACGTCTTCGGTGGCGCTCCCGGCGGTGCCGCCCATCCGCGGGGCGCCAGCGGCAGCGGTTACGGCTACGGGCCGGAACTGCTCGACGAGATGACCCAGACCAAGGTCGTCCACCTGGGTCTCCCGGGTCCGTGATGGGTGTCCGGAAGACCCCGTTCGCCTGGGTTGCCCGTGCGTTCCGGGTGCCGGGGGAAGAACGCCGGAGTCTCGTGCAGACCGCGAAGGCCACGGCCGCGGCCGTGATCGCGTGGATCGTCGCGACGGCGGTCCTGCGGCTGCCCCAGCCCTTCCTGGCGCCGTACGCGGCGGTGTTCCTGGTGCAGGCCACGGTCTACCGGTCCCTGCGCGGCTGGGCACAGCAGGTCGGTGCCGTCAGCGTTGGTGTGCTGCTCGCGGCGGGCGCAGGCCAGCTCATCCCGTCGGTGACGGTGGCGCTCGGGCTGGTCATCTTCATCGGCTTGCTGATCGGTTCGTGGCGGGGGTTCGGCGAATCGGGGGTGTGGGTCGGGATCACCGGCATGCTGCTGATCTCCTACGGCAACGCGACCGAACCCGTCCTGCTCGTGGACAGGCTGCTGGAAACCGCACTGGGGGCGGCGATCGGCGCGGTGCTCAACGCGGTGATCCTGCCGCCGTTGCACGGCGAGCGCCTCCGGGCGGCGACCTCCCGGCTGGCTTCGGCGATCGCCGACGTCCTCGACAGGACCGCGGAGCTGGTTCGCGGCGGCGAGGCGGCCGACGGCCTGGACGACCGCATGGAGGACGTCCGCAGCCTGGTCGCGGAGGCGGAGGACGCGATCGGGTGGACCCGGGAGGGCCGGTACCTGAACCTCCGCGGACGGCGTGAGACCCGCGAGGAACCGTTGGCGAACCTCGTCTCGCTGTGGCACCCGCTCGCCCAGCTGATCGACGCCGTGAGCGAGGCGGCCCGGAGCGGGCAGCCGTTCCGGCATCCCGGCGAACACGCGCGCGGGGTGGTCGGCGATCTGCTCGAAGCACTCGCCGAGGTGGCCCGATCGGGTGATCCGGGCAAACTCGATCGATGCCGCGACCTGGTCGGCGAGATCGACCACCTGCTCGTGACGCCCACGGACGAGGTCGCCACCTCGATCGGGCTGGGGGCGATGGCGCTGCCCGCCCGGCGGCTCGTCCAGCGGCTCCGCGCCGATTAAGGCGAGGCGACGGTGGGTAACCGTACCCATGAGCGGTAAGCGGATCGTGGTCACCGGCGCCACCGGCAACGTCGGGACGGCGGTGGTCCGCGCGCTGGGCGCGGACCCCGAGGTCGGATCGATCGTCGGCGTGGCGAGGCGCCCGAGCCGTTGGGAGAGCCCGAAGACCGAGTTCGTCACCGCCGACGTCGCCCGCGACGACCTTCGCGCCGTGTTCGACGGCGCCGACGTGGTGATCCACCTTGCCTGGCTCTTCCAGCCCACGCACCGGCCCGAGATCACCTGGCGGTCCAATGTGCTGGGTTCGATCCGGGTGTTCGAAACCGCGCAGGAGATGCGGGTGCCGTCGCTGGTGCACGCGTCGTCGATCGGCGCTTACTCGCCGAGGGACGACGACCACCCGGTGACCGAGGAGTGGCCGACCCACGGGTCACCGAAGGCCGCCTACACCCGGGAAAAGGCTTATGTGGAAAGGGTTCTCGAAGCCTTCGACCGGAGCCATCCGCGGCTGCGGGTGGTACGTCTGCGGCCGGGTTTCCTCTTCCAGAAGGCCGCGGCGCCCGAACAGCGCCGGCTGTTCGGCGGCCCGTTCGTCCCGGGCAAGCTCGTGCGGCCGTCGCTGATCCCCGTGCTCCCGGACATCCCGCAGCTGAGGATCCAGACCGCGCACACCGAGGACGTGGCCGACGCCTATCGACGCTGCGCGCTCCAGGACGTCAAGGGAGCCTTCAACATCGCCGCCGATCCGGTGCTGGACACCCGCGCGCTGGCGCGGATCTTCGGCGCCAGGCCGGTGAAGGTCCCGGCGCCGTTCGTCCGGCGAGCGCTGGCCGCGGCCTGGTCGCTGCATCTGATCCCGGCGACGCCAGGGCTTTTCGACGCCGTCCTGCACCTGCCGGTGATGGATTGCACACGTGCCAGGGAGGAGCTGGGCTGGACGCCGCGATACTCGTCGGAGGACGCGATCGAAGCCTTCCTCAAGGGACTGCGGGAAGGCGAAGGACTCCCGACCGAACCGCTGAAACCGGACGTCGGCAGGGGACACGAACTGGCCACCGGGGTGGGGGAGCGACCGTGAACGAGAAGGAGCTGCTGCACACCCTGACCAGGGTCGTGTCCACTTTGGACCGGACGGCCGTGCGGTTCGCCGTCGCGGGCGGCCTCGCCGTCTACGCCCGCGGCGGGCCGCCGTCCGAGCACGACGTCGACCTCTTCCTCAAGGAGGAGGACATCGAGGAAGCGGCGGCGGCGCTGGAAGCGGCGGGGCTGAGACGGGAGCATCCGCCGGAGGACTGGCTCACCAAGGTCTACGACGGCGACTGCCTGGTCGACCTGATCTTCCGGCCCAACCATCGGCCGGTCACCGACGAGATGCTCGACCGCGCTTCACTGATGCGGGTCGGCGCGACCGCCGCGCCCGTGCTCGGCGGGACCGACCTGCTCGTCGACAAGACCCTCGTGCTCAGCGCGCACCGGTGCGATTTCGCGCCGCTGCTGCGGATCGCCCGCGACCTCCGCGAGCAGGTCGACTGGCACCGGGTGGCCGAAGAGACCGCCGAATCGCCGTACGCGTGGTCGTTCCTGACCCTGCTCGCGGCACTGTCCATCATCGACGGAAAGGAGCTTCCGATGCCCGAGGAAGCGCCCCAGTACCTGGTCGCCAGGCTGACCAAGGCGCTGGCGGAAGACCCGAGGACCGCCGAACTCGGCGTGCACGTGACCGTGCGCGGCGACCAGGTCCGGCTCAGCGGTGAGGTCCCGTGCGCCAACCGCAAGGCCGACATCGAGGCGGTCGTCTGCGAGCACATCGCGGCCGAGCTGGTGCACAACGACGTCCGGCTGGCCGACGTCCGGGAGCCGTCGCACGCCGAGGAGATCCGGTGATCCGGGTCGCCGCGGTCGGGGACGTCCACCTCGGGGAGGACAACCGAGGCCTGCTGCGGCCGGCACTGGACAACATCGCCGAACACGCCGACGTGCTGCTGCTCGCGGGCGACCTCACCCGGCACGGCAGCGTCGAAGAGGCCAGGGTGGTGGCCGACGAGTTCGCCGGGCTGGACGTCCCGGTGATCTCGGTCCTCGGCAACCACGACTACCACTCGGACGCGGCCGAAGCGGTCAGCGGGCTGCTGGAGGAAAGCGGGATCACCGTCCTCGAGGGTTCGGCGACCACGGTGGAACTGGAGGGCGGGAAGCTCGGCGTCGCCGGGGTCAAGGGTTTCGGCGGCGGGTTCGCGGGCAAATGCGCGAGCCGGTTCGGCGAACGCGAGATGAAGGACTTCGTCGAGCACACCATGGCGGCGGCCAGGCGGCTGCGCACCGCGCTGGAAGGGCTCGAACACGAGCAGCCCGACGTGACCGTCGCGCTGACCCACTACTCGCCGATCCCCGGCACCCTGCACGGCGAACCGCCGGAGATCCACCCGTTCCTGGGGTCGTATCTGCTGTGCGAGCCGATCGACGACGCCCAGGCGGCCCTCGCCGTGCACGGGCACGCGCACTACGGCAGCGAACAAGGGGTCAGCCCCGGCGGGGTCCCCGTGCGCAACGTCGCCCAGCCGGTGATCCGCGCGGCGTACGCGACCTATGTCCTCGAACCTGCGAAAGTGCTGATATGAGGGAACGATTCCACGGTCAGCTGAGCGTTCTCGGCGAGCTCCTGTCGAGTATGTGCGGCATGGCCTGCGAAGAACTGCACCTGGCGAACCGGGTCTTTCTCGACCGGGACGTCGAAGCCGCCGCCGAGCTGGCGACGGTCGAGGCCAGACTGAACGCGGCGCGGACCCGATGCGAGGAGTCCGCGCAGAAACTGCTCGCCCTGCAGGCGCCGGTCGCGGGCGATCTGCGGACCGTGCTCGCGGCGGTGTACTGCGCCGACCGGCTGGAGCGGATGGGCGATCTCGCCCAGCACATCGCCGAACAGGCCTTGCGAGCGCCGGAATTCGCCGTCCCCGACGCGCTCACCGGACGTTTCGGCGAGATGGCCGGACTCGTCTGCACGATGGCGGAAGACCTCGGCGCCGCGATCGAGGGGCCGACGGCGGAGGTGTTCCACTCGCTGGCCCGCTCCGATCAGCGGGTCGACGCGCTGTACGAGGAGCTGATGACCCTGGTCACCGAGCCGGACTGGGCCGACGGCGTCGCCCCCGCGATCTCGGTGGCGTTGCTGGCGCGGTTCTACGAGCGGTTCGCGGACCAGGTGGTTTCCGTGGCGCGGCGGGTGGATTTCGCGCTCACCGGGGAATTGCCGGAGTCTTCCGTGCGGGATGCGCCTGCCGAGCTCTGAGGTGGCCGGGTTTCGCGAAGTTCCGTGAAGGCCTCCTTGAGGGACCCAGAGTCCCTCAAGGAGGCCTTCACGCGCTGGGCCTCGTGGCTGGAGCAGCGATGCCGCTCGCCAAGGGTTGCGAAACACTCATACGCAAACATCAACGTTGCCAAAGAGGGAGTCCCAAACACACGGGGCGGGGTATTATACAAAAAACAAAACC
>NZ_JBHXIB010000087.1:0-3208 GCF_042723975.1 Amycolatopsis sp. NPDC058340
TCACTGCTCCTAAAGTGGCTTTCGCAACGTCGGCGTGGGTGGGCGTCGGCCGGGCGGTTCGAATGCTGTCGGGCGCGTCGCGAAAGCCACTTTCGCGACGTCTGATGTCCCGAAAGTGGCTTTCGCGACACGGGGCATCTGGGCTGGAAGCGATGAGGGCCTCCTTCCCTACCTTGAGAGTAGGGAAGGAGGCCCTCACGGACTGACACCGGTGGGGAACGGAAGTCAGCCGGTGTAACCCGCCACGATCTTGGTGTAGTCGTACTTGCCCTGCGGGATCCCCGCGCAGTTGTTGCAATCGCGGTTCACCGCCCAGAACGACAGCCGGGCGAGATGTTTGCTCGCCGCGTAGTCGCGGATCGCGCGGAAGTCGGCGACGCTGACGGTCTCGCCCGCCACGTCGGTCTTCCCGTTCATCGACGAAAGCCCGCTGCGCCGGTAGGCCGCGTCGTCGCTCAGGCCGAAGGTGGACTTCACGACGTTCTTCAGCCCGTCGACGGCGCTGCGGGTCTTGCCCGCCATGTCACCGCCGCTGGAGAAGTCGAACGGCATGACCGACCACGCGTCGACCCCCGCGCCGAGCGCCTTCGACTGGTTGATCAGCCGCTTCCCGTGCGCGTTGGGGCCGCCCACCTCGGTCGGGATGGTGATGACCACGCGCAGGCCGGGGTTCTTCTGCTTCGTGATCTTGACGGCGTTCAGGATCCGGTCCTGGACGGTGTAGTTCTCGAACTCGTCGGTGTTCTCGATGTCGAGGTCGATCGCCTTGAGCTTGTAGGCGTCGATGACCTTCTGATACGCGCCGGCGAGTGCGGCGGGGGTGCCGCATTTCGGGCCGAGCTTCGTGCCGGACCAGCCGCCGAACGACGGGATGACGTCGCCGCCCTTGGCGCGGATGTTGTTGATCATCGTGGCGTCGGAGCCGGTGAGGGAACGGCTGCCGTCCCATTTCGGGTTGCAGCCGCCGTCGGAGAGGATGAACGCGAGGGTGAACGCCTTGACCCCGGTGGCGTTCATCGCGGCGATCGGGTCCGTCTGTCCCGACCACTGGTACAGATAGGGCGAGGCGAGCACCGGGTCCGGGGCCGCCGAGGCGACGGGGGCGAGACCGACGGCCGTGGCGAGAGCGGCGCCGGCGGCGGTGGCCAGTGTTGCCCAGCGTCGTAAGGATTTCATAGGTCCTCCAACTGGTACGCGCGCGGCGAGGCGCGCAGGTGTGGAGCACCTCCGTCTTGACGCGGCGTATCAACCGGGAGGGTGCGCACACTCACGGTGGACTAGACCATTGAGGACTGTCAAGAATTCACCGGGATTCCCGGGGGAAACGACCGACCTTAGTAGGGGGGTGATGACCCGGAAAGCGGATCGACACCACCGCGATTACCGGCTAGTTTGCCGAAATGGTGGGGGACTCCCTGATGGCGACCGGACGCCGCGGCCGGAGAGACCGGCTCGCCGCGCCGCGCCGGATACTGGGGTCCTGGAGCCTGTGGGAACTACCCAGGCGAGGCCTGATCGGGTACCTGCTCCTCGTCGACTTCGCCGCTTTCGCCGCCACCGCCTATCTCTTCGTGTTGCGGCCGCCCGCGCCGTCGTCCTTGCTCCCGTTTTCGGCTCTGCTGGCGGGAATGATCCTCAGCTCGGAGCTTTCGCGGCCCGTCGAGCGGTCGCGTGCCGACACCCGGCTCGGTGCCGGACTGGACGCGGCGTGGATTTTCGCGGGAGCTTTGCTGCTGCCGCCCGCGCTCGCCGCGGTGCTCGTCGTCGCTTCGGCCGGTCACCGCTGGTTCCGGATCCGGCGCGGGATCCCGCATCGCCAGGTGTTCGCGGCCTCCGCCACCATGCTCTCGGCGCTCGGCGCCTCGATCATCCCGGTACTGCTGGGGGCGCCGCCGTTCGCCGACGCGGCAAGGGACTTCGAGAGTTTCGCGCTGGTTTTCGCGACCGGCCTGATCTTCCTGTCCGTCGACGCCGCCTTGGCCGCGCCTGCCGCCGAATTCGGGGCGGAACCGTCGGGGTTCGCCTTCGACGCGGCGATGGTCGCGTTCGGCTTGCTGCTCGCGTGGTCGGCGGCGGATTGGCCGTACGTCGCCTTGGTACTCGCGGGGGCACTCGTGGTACTTCACCGGGCCGGGACGATGCGCGCCCTGCGCGGCCACGCGGGCACGGACGCCGGAACCGGGTTGCTCACCGCGTCGTCCTGGTTGGACGGTGCGCGTACCCAATTCGAACTCCTTCGTGGCCGTGGCGCCGATCTTTCGCTGCTGATGCTCGACCTGGACCACTTCGCGCGGCTCAACGACCGGCACGGCAGGCACGTCGGGGACGACGTCCTCCGCGCGGTGGCGGACACCTTGCGCGCGGAGGTCCGGGCGGCGGACCTGGTCGGCCGGTTCGGCGGCGAGGAATTCGTCGTCCTGCTGCCCGGCACCAGCCGGTTCGACGCGCACGCGATCGCCGAACGCATCCGGATGCGGATCTCCTCGACGTTCGTCTCACTGGGTGGGACGTTCGCCGGGGCGACCGTCTCGATCGGGGTGTCGTCGCATCCCGCCGCCGGCGAGACGCTCGACCGGCTCGTCGGCGCGGCGGATCAGGCGATGCGCGCGGCGAAGGGGGCCGGGCGCAACCGGACCGTCGTGTTCGAGGGCGAAAGCTAGCTTTCGGCGGGGACGCCGATGTCCTCGAACCACAGCTCCGGGTGATCCCGGATGAACTCCGTCATCAGCGCGGTGCAGGCCGGATCGTCCAGCAGGGTGATCTCGACGCCGTTCTCCTCTAGCCAGCCGTGCCCGCCCTCGAACGTGGTCGCCTCGCCGATGATCACCCGGCCGATGCCGAACTGGCGCACCAGCCCGCTGCAGTACCAGCAGGGGGAGAGGGTGGTGACCATGATCGTGTCCCGGTAGTGCGGCCGCCTGCCCGCGTTCCGGAACGCGGAGGTCTCGGCGTGCATCGACGGGTCGCCGTCCTGGACGCGGCGGTTGTGGCCGCGGCCGAGCAGGGCGCCGGTGGTGTCGAAGAGGGCGGCGCCGATCGGGACCCCGCCCTCGGCCTTGCCGAGTTCGGCCTCTTCGCGGGCGACGGACAGCAGCTGCGCGGGATCGATCATCCGGTCACCTTACGGCTCGTGAGTGGCGAGGACGGGTTGAAAACGACCAGCCCCACCCCCGCCCCCAAGCGGAACGACGAGGTCCGCGATAAGCGA
>NZ_JBHXIB010000087.1:3218-19764 GCF_042723975.1 Amycolatopsis sp. NPDC058340
GGTTGCTACTTACCTCTGTGGGGGGGTTATATTAACCGGTACAATTTCGGGTTTGTTTTTGCCTTGGTCGTTTATACCCGCCACCGCCACTCACGAGCCCAATGCGGACCGGACCTGTCCTGAATATCTGCCAGACTCCCTCCCATGAAGCGAGCGAACCGATGACCACGGGCACGTCGGCACGGCTGCTGAGGCTCCTCTCCCTGCTGCAGGCACGGCGCGACTGGCCGGGCGCCGACCTGGCCGACCGGCTGCAGGTGGACGTCCGCACGGTCCGGCGCGACGTCGAGCGGCTGCGGGAGCTGGGCTACCCGGTGCACGCCACCCCCGGGGTCGCGGGCGGCTACCGGCTCGGTGCCGGGGCCGCGCTGCCGCCCCTGCTGCTGGACGACGACGAGGCGGTCGCGGTCGCCGTCGGTCTCCGCACGGCCGCGAACGGGACGGTGTCGGGTATCGAGGAGACCTCGGTGCGCGCGCTCACGAAACTGGAGCAGGTGCTGCCCGCCCGGCTCCGGCACCGGGTGACCGCGCTGAACACCGCGATGATCCCGCTCGGCGGCGTCGTCCCGGTCATCGACGCGGCGGCGCTGACGGTCATCGCGTCGGCGTGCCGCGACCATCAGCGGCTCCGGTTCAGCTACCGCAGCCACAGCGGCGACGTCACCGAGCGCTACATCGAGCCGTTGCGCCTGGTGCACACCGGGCGCCGGTGGTACCTGGTCGCGTTCGACCTCGATCGTGACGACTGGCGGACCTTCCGCGTCGACCGGATCGACGGCGTCCCGGACACGAGTTTCCGGTTCACGCCGAGGGAACCGCCCGCCGAGGACCTCGCGGCCTACGTTTCCCGCGGGATCACGTCGTCGCCGTATCCGCACCAGATGGTGCTTCGAGTCAACGCCTCGGCGGAGGCGCTCGCCGAGTACGTGACACCGACCGCCGGGACGATCGAGGCCATCGACGAGCGCACCTGCCGGGTCAGGGTCGGTTCCAACGACCTCTCCGTGATGCCCTACTACCTCGCCCACTGGGACGTCGACTTCGTCGTGGAGGAGGCGCCGGAGGAGGTCAAGGAGCGGCTACGACTGGTCGCCGACCGGTTCGCGCGCGCGGTCGTCTGAGTCCGAAGTGGACCGTGCGCGTTTGGCCAGCAGGCCGATCGAACCGAGCGAGATCAGGGCCAGCACGATGATGTAGAGCGAGACCGACATCGAGGTCCCGGTGGATTCCAGCAGCAGCACCATGATGAACGGCGCGAGCCCGCCGCCCACGACCGCGCTGATCTGGTAGCCGAGCGAGGCGCCGGTGTAGCGCATCTCGGCGGTGAACAGTTCGGCGAACAGCGCCGCCTGCGGGCCGTACATGATGCCGAGGAACAGCGACCCGACGAACGAGGCGACCACGAACAGCGGCAGGGACGCCGTGTCGATCAGCAGGAACATCGGAATCGCCCAGAGCGCGACGCCCGCCGCGCCGAAGGTGTAGATCTTGAGCCTGCCGATCCGGTCGGACAGCTTCGCCGCCAGCGGGATGATCGCCAGCTGCAGCGTGCTGATCAGCAGGGTCGCGACGAGCACGGTGGTCCGCGACATGCCCAGATGACGGGTGGCGTAGTCGAGGACGCCGTTCAGCAGGATGTAGAAGGTGGCGGTGTTGACCATGAAGGAACCACCGGCCAGCAGCACGGTGCCCTTGTGGTGGCGCAGGACGTCACGCAGCGGCGACTTGGCGCGGCCGCGTTCCTCGGCGGCGAGTTTCGCTTCGGCACGGCGGTATTCGGGCGTCTCGTCGATCTTGACGTGCATGTACCAGGCCAGCCCGAGCACGAGGACGCCGACCAGGAACGGGATCCGCCACGCCCACACGAGGAAATCCGACGGCGGAGCCACCTGCGCGGCGATCAGGAACACCGTGTTCGCCAGCACGACCCCGATCGGGACGCCGAGCTGGACGAGACTGCCGTAGAGACCGCGTTTCCCGGGAGGCGCGTATTCGGTGGCGAGCAGCATCGCGCCGCCCCACTGGGCGCCGACGGCGACCCCCTGCACGAGCCGTAGCAGCACCAGGAGGAGCGGCGCGGCGATGCCGATCGTGTCGTAGGTCGGCAGCAGGCCGATCAGTGTTGTCGCCGCGCCCATCAGCGCGATCGCCAGCACCAGCACGGGTTTCCGGCCGCGTTTGTCGCCGAGGCTGCCCGCGATGATCCCGCCGAGCGGCCTGGCGAGGAAGCCGACCGCGAAGGTGGCGAACGAGGCGAGGACGCCGGCCGCGGCGTTGGTGGTGGGGAAGAAGGTCTTCCCGAACACCAGGGCGGCGGCGATCCCGAAGACGAAGTAGTCGTACCACTCGACCGATGAGGCGAGTGCCGCCGCCGTCGCGGCCCTCCTGCGCTGGGAGACGGTGATCGTCGGTTCGGCGGCGGTTTCAGGGGCGTTCGGTGCGGTGTCGGCCATCTGGATGCCCTTCGCTCGGCGCTGCTGCGGCGATGCAGTCCGGGCAAGTTAACAACCGCTTAGTATGTGGTCAACGTCTCAACGGGTAATTCTAGATACCGACCAGTTGGTATGTCACTCTGGTGGCGGTATCTCCGGGGATGGTCGATCAGTACTGGTCAGGAGAGTTTCGTGCCGAGCATGCGCAGCACCAGCTCGCTGTACTCCTGGCCCAGCTTCTTGGGTGTCTGGCGGGCCCGCTCGCTGTACCAGCGGGAGACGTCGACGCCGAGGGAGAGCACGGCGCGGGCCGCGGTGTGCGGGTCGCCGACGGTGAACACGCCCGCCTGGGCGCCTTCGGTGATGACCTCGCGGACGACCTGCTCGATGCGGCGGCGCAGTTTCGCGACGATCTCGAACTCCTCGTCGGGCAGCGCCTGCAGTTCGTACTGCACCACGCGGGCCACGGTGTGCCTCCGCGCGTGCCAGGCCACGAAGTCCTCCACCAGCAGCCGGATCCGCTCGACCGGGTCGGTCTCCCGTGCCACGACGCTCTCGACCAGGGAGAGCGTCTGCTCGTGGCCGTACTTCGAGATCGCGAACAGCAACGCGGCCTTGGACGGGAAGTGCACGTACAGCGCCGCGGGGCTCATACCCGCCGCCGAAGCGATGTCCCTGGTGGTGGTCGCGTGATAGCCGCGCCGCGCGAAGGATTCGACCCCGGCCAGCATCAGGCGCCGTGCCGTCTCCGGCTGGACGTCGGGCCACAGTTCGGCCGACAGCGACATGGTCATCCGCAGATCCTCCCAGACGCTCGAACCGGAGTGTGGGCTTGACAGCGCCTCCGGACCTTCCCATTGTAAGTGAGCGCTCGCTTAGTGAATGCGCTCGCTAGTGAACACAGAGGAGATCGACAGAGTGAACCACTCCTTCAAGGATCGCGTCGCGATCGTGACCGGCGCCAGCCGGGGTATCGGTCTCGGGATCGCCAAGGACCTCGTCGAGCGCGGCGCGAAGGTGTGCATCACCGCACGCAAGCCGGAGCCGCTGGCCGAGGCGGTGGCCGAACTGGGCGGCGAGGCCGTCGCCATCGCCGTGCCGGGCAAGGCCGACGACGACGCCCACCAGGACGAGGCCGTCGCCAAGACCATCGAGGCCTTCGGGCGGCTCGACATGCTGGTCAACAACACCGGCATCAACCCCGTGTTCGGGCCCACCCTGGATGTCGATCCCGCCGCCGCCGCGAAGATCTTCGCCGTCAACGTGCTCGCCCCGCTTTCGTGGACCCGCAAGGCGCGCGACGCCTGGATGGGGGAGCACGGCGGCGCGGTGGTGAACGTCGCGTCCATCGCCGGGCTCGGCGCGTCGCCCGGGATCGGGATGTACGGCGTCAGCAAGGCCGCGCTGATCCGGCTCACCAAGGAACTCGGTTTCGAACTGGGGCCGAAGATCCGCGTGAACGCGGTCGCGCCGGCCGTGGTCAAGACCAAGTTCGCGACCGCGCTGTACGAAGGCCGCGAAGAAGAGGTCTCGGAGCCGTACCCGATGAAGCGTCTCGGCGTCCCGGCGGATATCGCGAGCGCCGTGTCGTTCCTGCTTTCGGAAGAGGCGGGCTGGATCACCGGGCAGACGATGGTCCTCGACGGCGGCGTGACGCTGGCCGGTGGCCTGTGACCCCGTCCTTCACCGGATCAGGTGTCGTCGTCACCGGCGGGGGCGGCGGGATCGGTGCCGTACTCGCCCGCCGGTTCGCCGCCGAGGGCGCGCGCGTGGTCGTCGGCGACCTGAACGGGGACGCCGCGGCCGAGGTCGCCAAGGAGATCGGCGGAACCGCCGTCGCCGGTGACGCCGCGAGCGAAGCGGGCGTCGCGTCGCTGATCGAGGCGGCCCGCGAAACCCTCGGTGAGATCGACGTCTTCTGTGCCAACGCCGGGATCGCGCCGATGGGCGGAGTGGACGCGCCCGAGGAGGACTGGGCGCGGATCTGGGACGTCAACGTCATGGCGCACGTACGGGCGGCGCGGCTGCTCCTGCCGCCGTGGCTCGAACGCGGGCGCGGGCACTTCATTTCGACGGTTTCGGCGGCGGGATTGCTGACCAGCCTCGGTTCGGCGTCGTATTCGGTGACCAAACACGGCGCGCTCGCCTTCGCCGAATGGCTGTCGGCGACGTACCGGCACCGCGGGCTCACCGTGCAGGCCATCTGCCCGCAGGGCGTGCGGACGGCGATGCTGGAGAACACCGGCCCCGCGGGCGAACTGCTGATGGGCGCGTCGGCGATCCAGCCGGAACAGGTCGCGGACGCGTTGTTCGAGGCCATCGCCGCCGACCGTTTCCTGGTGCTGCCGCACCCCGAGGTCGCGGACTACTACGCCGCGCGGGCCACACAGACCGACCGTTGGCTCGGCGGGATGAACAAGCTTCAGCGCAAGGTGGAGCAGCTCGCCGGGGAGTGATCTCCCGGGGTCGCAGGCGGAACTCGCGTGATCCGGCTCCGATCACGCGAGTTCCGGCTTGCTTCGGCGGCGGCGACCACGGGCGAAACCGTCTGATCCGGTCGGGGCGCGCGTCCGGGGCCTAATCTCCTTGGTGCGGCGGGAAATTCGGCGGGCGGCGTTCGTTCCAGCTGGCGAGGCCTTCGGGAAGTTCCGGGTGGCTGAAGGATTCGAGCATCAGGGCGGTGGCTTCGCGGGCGGAATCCTCCAGGGAGAGCCCGGCTTCCCGGAGAACCTGCTGTTTGATGAGCGCCATCGAGCGCGGCGCGCTGTAGGTCGCGAGTTCGGTGGCGTAGGCCATCGCCCGCGCGGAGAGCTCTTCCGGCTGCACGATTTCCTGCACCAGGCCGTACTCGTACGCCTGTTCCGCGGTGAAGGTCCGCCCGGAGAGCAGCAGATCGAGCGCCCGGCCGCGGCCGACGAGTTCGGGCAGCAGTTTCGCCACCCCGTATTCGGCGATGAGGCCCCGCCGTGCGAAGGCGGTGGTGAACCTCGCGCCCGCCGCGGCGAACCGGACGTCGGCGGCGCAGGCGATCACGAAGCCGAGCCCGGCGCAGCCACCGTTGATCGCCGCGACCACCGGCACGCCGGCATACGCGGCGGCGAGGACGTCGCGGAAACCTTCTCGTTCCGGCGCACCGGCGCCGCTGACGGAGATGTCCTCCAGCAATCCCAGATCCGCTCCGGGGCAGAAGGAACGCCCGCTGCCGGTGACGACGACGGCACGGACCCCGGGGTCGGCCGAGGCCTCACCCAGCAGCCTGCCGTAGCGGATCTGCATCGGCTGGTCCATCGCGTTGCCGCGCCCGGGTTTGTCGAAGGTGATCGTGGCGACGGCGCCGTCCACGGCGTACCGGACAGTGTCCATTTCGGACGGTGAGAGCTGATCGGTCACGTCGACCTCCTTGCGTCATCGACATACTAAGCGGATGCTTACAGGATCGTCGAGACTTGTCAGGGAGGAAACCTGCATGAGCCGGTACGAAGCGAAGCCGTGGCTGGCCGCCTACGAAGATCGGATGAAGGCGGCGGAGGCACCGAAGGCGACGACGGTCCTGGAGTCTTTCCGGCGGGCGGTCCAGCGCTCTCCGGAGGCCACGGCGATCGCCTACTTCGACGCCACGATGAGCTATCGCGAGGTCGACGAGCTCTCCGACGGCGTCGCGCGTCATCTGCTGGGCTCCGGTTTCGCCCCGGGCGACCGGCTCGCCCTGGTCCTGCAGAACATCCCGCAGTTCGTGCTGGCGTTGCTCGGCGCGTGGAAGGCGGGCGGGATCGTCGTCCCGGTCAACCCGATGTACCGCGAGCGGGAACTCCGGCACGTCTTCGACGACGCGGGGGTGCGCGCGGTCGTCTGCTCGCAGAGCGGCTGGAACCGCCGGATCGGCCCGCTCGTCCCCGGCAGCGGTGTGACGATCGCGCTGACCACCAGCGAGCTCGACCTGCAGGGCCGCGACGACGCGCGCGTGTTCGGCGGGATCGTGCGGGAGCCGACTCCCGGCGCCGCCGATCTGCTGACGGTGGCGCGGGCCGCGGCCGGAGACCCGCCCCCTGACCCCGGGCTCGGCGCCGACGACGTCGCGCTGATCAGCTACACGTCGGGCACCAGCGGGACGCCGAAGGGGGCGATGAACACCCACGGCAACCTCGGTGCGAACGCGGCCGTGCTCAGCACGTTCAGCGGCCTCGGCGAGGGCGCCACGCTGTTCGGTCTCGCCCCGCTGTTCCACATCACCGGCATGGTCTGCGAGATCGCCTCCGCGATCGACATCGGCGGCACGCTCGCGCTCGCGTACCGGTTCGAGCCCGGCGTGGTGCTCGACGCCTTCCTGGAGCACAAGCCCGTGTACACGGTCGGCCCGTCCACGGCGTACATGGCGTTGATGGCCCACCCCGGCGTCGGCCGCGAACATTTCGCCTCCTTCGAGTTGCTGTACTCCGGTGGTGCCGCGCTGCCGCCCGCCGTGGTCGGCACGTTCCGCGAACGGTTCGGCCACTACATCCACAACGGCTACGGGCTCACCGAGACGACCGCGGGCTGCATCGTCGTCCCGAGCAGTCTCGAAGCGCCCATCGACGAAGCGTCCGGCACGATCTCGATCGGCCTGCCCGTACCGGGGACGATCGTGCGCATCCTCGGTGAAAACGGTGAGGAACTGCCGTTCGGGACGGCGGGTGAGATCGCCGTCGAAGGACCGATGGTGATCCCCGGTTACTGGAACCGGCCCGAGGCGACCGAAGCCGCGCTGCCCGGCGGCAGGCTCCTGACCGGCGACATCGGCTTCATGGAGCCGAGTGGCTGGGTCTACGTCGTCGATCGCAAGAAGGACATGATCAACGCCTCGGGGTTCAAGGTCTGGCCGCGAGAGGTCGAGGACGTCCTGTACACGCATCCGGCGGTGCGTGAAGCGGCCGTCGTCGGCGTTCCCGACGCATACCGCGGCGAGACCGTGAAGGCCTACATCAGCCCGGCGCCGGGCACCACGCCCGACCCTCAGGACCTTGTCACGTACTGCAAGGAACGCCTCGCCGCGTACAAGTACCCGCGCGTGATCGAGGTGCTCGACGAACTGCCGAAAACGGTGAGCGGCAAGATCCTCCGCCGCGAACTCCGGGAAAGGGGCTGAGCGGGATGGCACAGGTCGAAACCGTTCGCGGGCCCGTCGACACCGGCGAGCTGGGCCGGGTGCTCATGCACGAACACCTGTTCGTGCTCAGTCCCGAGTTCATGGCGAACCATCCCGAGCACGACGGATTCCGCGAGGACGAACACGTCGCCGACGCGATCCGGCGGCTCGACGAGCTCAAGGCCGCCGGGATCGACACCATCGTCGACCCCACCGTGATCGGGCTCGGCCGCTACATCCCGCGCGTGCGGCGGGTCGCGGCCGAAACCGACCTCCGGATCATCGTCGCGACCGGGCTCTACACCTACAACGACGTCCCGCACTACCTCCACCATCGCGGACCGGGCCTCATCTTCGACGACGGCGAGGACCCGCTCGTCGGCCTCTTCACCGGCGACATCGTCGACGGGATCGCCGGCACCGGGGTGAAGGCGGCCCTGCTGAAGTGCGCGACCGACGAACCCGGGGTCACTCCCGGCGTCGAACGGGTCCTGCGCGCGGTCGCGAAGGCACACCGGGAGACCGGCGCGCCGATCATGACCCACACCCACGCGCCCACCCGGCGCGGTCTTGAGCAGCAGGCCGTCTTCGCGACCGAAGGCGTCGACTTGAGCAGGGTCCTCATCGGCCACAGCGGCGACACCACCGACCTCGATTACCTCACCGAGATCGCCGACAAGGGATCGTTGCTGGGGATGGACCGGTTCGGGCTCGACCCGTTGCTGTCGTTCGACGACCGGGTGGCCACGGTCGCGGCGATGTGCGAGCGCGGTTACGCCGGCAGCATGGTCCTCTCCCATGACGCCTCCTGTTTCATCGACTGGTTCGAGCAGGACAAGATGGCCGCCGTGGCGCCCAACTGGCATTTCCTCCACATCACCCGTGACGTGCTGCCCGCTTTGCGGGAGCGTGGGGTTTCCGAAAAGGACATAACGACGATGCTGGTGACGAATCCCCGCCGGTTCTTCGAGCACGGCGGCGCGTATTGACCCCTTCGTTCTGGTGCCGGGGGCCGGCGCTCGGGCGGGGTGGTCGCGCCCCACCACGCCACCGCCGCTCTTCGCTCGCAGCCGCAGTACGTGAAGGCCCCTTCATTGCGTCTAGCGCCAGGTCCCGGCAAAGTCGAGATAGCGCAGGCCTGGGTTCCCGAACGCTGACAGGGCGGGCACGGGTACGGTTATTCGTGGGGTCGTGAGTGGCAAAGAGGGTTAGAACGACCCAAAACACTCACGACTGTAAAACGCCTGAATCGGGCTCTTTGGTCTCGATTCGTGTCCCTTGTGGACTGTCGAGATCCAGATCTCTTGGCTGAGCCTGCTCCTGCGAACGCCTCTGTGCCTCATGACAGTGGCACTGACCAGCAGTTATACGACTTTGCCGGGACCCTGGCGTCTAGCGCAAGGGAGGGGGTCTTCATGTACTTGGGGAAGGTGTGGAGGTCGAGTTTCCTCGGCTGAGCCGCGGGTGGCGTTCATGGACCTGCGATCAACTGCCGCCACATTCAGCAGGTACCTGAGACAGCCTTGGTTCTGACCCGAATCGCCACTCACGAGGTTTGCGGGGCCGAGTCCTGGCTTGCGTCGTGGTGACGCGGCACCGCACTCGCGTGATCGAAGCCGGAACTCGCGTGATCGAAGCCGGAACTCGCGTGATCGAAGCCGGAACTCGCGTGATCGGCGGCGGAACACCGGGTGCGGCATCCGGTCACGCGAGTCACGTGCCTGATCACGCGAGCTTGAGTCCCCCTTTTCCCGTGCGTCGACAAACCGGCCGGTATGCTGAGTGTCCGCACGAGAAGGAGCCGGTCATGACACGAGCGACCACCCGGAAGGCCGAGGCAGGCGGCGAAGACCAGGCCGCCGTCCCGCGCCGTCTGCTGTCGCACGCCACGAAGCTCTTCGCCAAGAAGGGTTTCGACCGCACCTCCGTGCAGGAGATCGTCGAGGCGGCCGGGGTCACCAAGGGCGCGATGTACCACTACTTCGGCTCCAAGGACGACCTCCTTTACGAGATCTACGCCCGGGTGCTGCGCTCGCAGACCGAGCAACTGGAAAAGGTGGCCTCGAGTGAGGCGCCGCTGCGGGAGCGGCTGCGTTCCGCCGCCTCCGACGTCATCGTCAGCACGATCGACAACCTCGACGACAACACGATCTTCATGCAGTCCATGCATCAGCTCAGCGTGGAGAAGCAGAAGGCCGTCCGCGCGGAACGCCGCAAGTACCACGAGCGGTTCCGCACGCTGATCGAGGAAGGCCAGGAGTCCGGCGAATTCCGCGGCGACAAACCGGCCGACGTGATCGTCGACTTCTTCTTCGGCTCCGTGCACCACCTCGGTTCGTGGTACCGGCGTGGCGGCGCGCTCTCGGCCCGCCAGATCGGTGACCACTTCGCCGACCTCCTGCTGGCGGCGCTGCGGCCCGAGTAGCGCTCAGCCCGCGGGTGCCCGCCGTTCGGGTGGCCGGCCCTGGGCGGCCAGGCTCGACCGCAAGGCGACGGCGAAGTCGGAAAGGGTGAAGCCGGGCAGTTCCGCGACGAGTGCCGTCGTCGTCCCGTGGGGGCGATCCACAGCACTTCGCCTTTCGCGCAGTGATCGAAGCGGACCCTGGGTCTTCGCGGTCGCCACGAGCAGTTTCATGCTGACTCCCTGTTCGAGCGGATGTTCGAACAGTTGTACCGGCGGGGTCCGACAGTTTCCGGGCGGACCCCGCCGGGCGGGTCAGGCGGGGAGGTCGATCAGCGGCGCGAGGGCGGCGCGATGCCGCCCGGGAGTGCCCAACGCGATCTCGTCGCTCTTCGCGCGCTTCAGGTACAGGTGCGCGGGGTGCTCCCAGGTCATGCCGATCCCGCCGTGCAGCTGGATCGCCTCTTCGGCCGCGTGGACGGCGATGGGGGAGTTGCGGGCCTGCGCGACCGCGACGGCGATCGCGATGTCGTCACCGGAAGCCAGGCAGTCGGCGGCGTACCGCGCGGTCGCCCTGGCGTTGACGAGATCCGTGTACAGGTTCGCCAGCCGGTGCTTCAGCGACTGGAAGGAACCGACCTGGCGGCCGAACTGGTAACGCTCCTTGAGGTAGCGCACCGTTTCCGTCAGTGCCCACTCGGCGATCCCGAGCTGCTCCGAAGCGAGCAGCCCGGCCGCCGTCACGAGCGCCGTGTCGAGCGCGGACGTGGCCACCGAGGAGCCGGCGACACGTTTCGCGGCCGCGTTCTCCAAGGTGACGTCGGCGATGCGCCGGGTGAGGTCGAGGGAGACGGCCTCGGTGACCGTCACTCCGGCCGACGACACGTCGACCGTGTACAGGCCGGGGCCGTCGGGCCCCACCGCCGGGACGACGAGCAGTTCGGCCACCGAAGCGTCGGCGACGCTGCGGACCTTGCCGCTCAGTGTGCCGTCGGCCGCCGCGGTCACCGTCGAGGGGAACTCGGTGCCGGGCGCGGTCGACAGCCGCACGGCCAGCGCGCCGATGAGCGTGCCCGCGGCCAGCTTCCCGAGCCGTTCGGACACTTCCGCCTGCGACGTGTCGGTCGCCAGCAGGGCAGACGTCGCCAGGACGGCGCTGCCGAGATAGGGGACGGGGGCGACGCTGCGCCCGAGCTCCTCCATCACGACGGCGACTTCCCGCGCCGAAGCGCCGTGCCCGCCCAGTGCTTCCGGGACGGCGAGCCCCGCCGCGCCGAGGTCGGCGGCGAGCGTGCGCCACAACTTCAGGTCGTACGGCTCCGCCGTTTCGGTCCTGGCGATCAGGGCCGCCGGTTCGGCGCGGTCTTTGAACAGATCGCGGACGCTGGCGCGAAGGTCCTCTTCGACCTCGGAATACAGCAGGTCGGTCATCGGGGCAGGTCCTTCCAGGCGACGTCCTTGTCGATCCGCGGCTCGGACGGCAGCCCCAGCACGCGCTCGGCGATGATGTTGCGCAGGACCTCCGAGGTGCCGCCCTCGATGGAGTTCCCCTTCGCGCGCAGATAGCGATAGCCGGCTTCGCGGCCGAGGAAGTTCACGCCGTCGGGACGTCGCATCGTCCAGTCGTCGTAGCGCAGGCCCTCGTCGCCCAGCAGCTCGATCTCCAGCCCGGAGGCGGCCTGGTTCAGCTCCGAGAACGCGACCTTGACCGCGGAACCCTCCGGCCCCGGCGCGCCCGCGGCGAGCTGCTGCCGCAGCCGCGAACTCACCAGGCGCAGGCTTTCGCCCTCCACCCACAGCTTCAGCAGCCTGTCGTGCAGTTCGGACGTGCGCAGTTCCGGGCGCTCCCGCCAGACTTCCGCGACGACGCCGACCATGCCGCCGTCACGCGGGAACTCGGTCCCGCCGATCGCGACCCGTTCGTTCATCAGCGTGGTCTGCGCGACCTTCCAGCCGTCGCCGACGGCGCCGAGGCGGTGCGCGTCGGGAATGCGGACCTCGCTGAGGAAGACCTCGTTGAACTCGGCCTCGCCGGTGATCTGCCGCAGCGGCCGGACCTCGACGCCCGGTGCGGTCATGTCGCACAGGAAGTACGTCATGCCACGGTGTTTCGGCACGTCGGGATCGGTGCGGGTGACCAGGATGGCCCACTGCGACTTGTGCGCGCCCGACGTCCAGACCTTCTGGCCGGTGACCACCCAGTCGTCGCCGTCGCGGACCGCGCGGGTGCCCAGCGCGGCCAGGTCGGATCCGGCGCCGGGCTCGCTGAACAGCTGGCACCACACCTCGCGTTCTGTCCACAGTGGACGCAGGAAGCGCTGGTGCTGTTCGGGTGTGCCGAAGGCGAGGATGGTCGGCGCGGCCATGCCGAGACCGATCCCGATCCGCCGTTTGTCGTTGTCCGGGGCGCCCGCCGCGGCGAGCTCTTTGTCGACAACGGACTGGAGGGAGCGGGGCGCGTTCAGGCCGCCCAGCCCCTCGGGGAAGTGGATCCAGGCCAGCCCGGCGTCGAACCGCGCGTCGAGGAAGTCCTGGCGCGGCGTGCTTTCCGGCGGATACGCGGCCAGCAGCTCGGCCACGCGCCGCTTGAGATCGTCCACAGTGGTCACTTCGAGGCCTCCCCGCGGTACTTCTTCAGCTCGCGGTGTGCCAGCGAGCGCTTGTGCACCTCGTCCGGGCCGTCGGCCAGGCGCAGTGTCCGCACCTGCGCCCACATCTCGGCGACCGGGAAGTCCTGGCTGACGCCGCCCGCGCCGAACAGCTGCACCGCCTTGTCGAGGATCCACTCGACGGTGATCGGGGTGGAGATCTTGATCGCCTGGATCTCGGTGTGCGCGCCCTGGTTGCCGACCGTGTCCATCAGCCACGCGGTCTTGAGCACCAGCAGCCGCTGCTGCTCGATCTTGACCCGCGCTTCGGCGATCCAGTCCTGCACCACGCCCTGTTCGGCGATCGGCTTGCCGAAGGTCTCGCGCGAAAGCGCCCGGCGGCACATGAGTTCCAGCGCGCGTTCGGCCATGCCGATGGCGCGCATGCAGTGGTGGATCCGGCCCGGCCCGAGGCGTGCCTGCGCGATGGCGAACCCGTCGCCCTCACCGGCGATGAGGTTCTCCGCCGGCACACGGACGTCCTCGAAGAGCACTTCGGCGTGGCCGCCGTGGTCCCCGTCGGTGTAGCCGAACACGTGCATACCGCGTTTCACGGTCATGCCGGGGGTGTCGCGGGGGACCAGGATCATGCTCTGCTGTTTGTGCGCGGGCCCGTCAGGATCGGTTTTGCCCATCACGATGAAGATCTTGCAGTTCGGGTTCATCGCGCCGGAGATGTACCACTTGCGGCCGTTGATGACGTACTCGTCGCCGTCACGCCGGATGCTGGTGGCGATGTTGCGCGCGTCGGAGGAGGCGACGTCGGGCTCGGTCATCGCGAACGCGGACCGGATCTCCCCGTCCAGCAACGGTTGCAGCCACTGCTTCTTCTGCTGCTCGGTGCCGAACATGGTGAGCACTTCCATGTTCCCGGTGTCCGGTGCCGCGCAGTTCACCGCGGTCGGCGCGAGCCGGAGACTGCGGCCGGTGATCTCGGCCAGCGGCGCGTACTGCAGGTTCGTCAAGCCCGCGCCGTGGTCACCGGGGAGGAAGAAGTTCCACAGCCCGCGTTTGCGGGCCTCGGCCTTGAGTTCTTCGACGATCGGCGGCTGCGACCATTCGCTGTCGCGCTCGGCCAGCTGCCGCTCGAAGACGGCCTCGGCCGGGTAGATGTGCGAATCCATGAACTCGAGGAGCTTTCCCCGCAGTTCCTCGGTTTTCGCGTCGAAGGCGAAGTCCATCTCTATCCCTCTTCCTTGAGAGTCTCATTGCCGTGCGCGATCAACGGGACGACGCCCGAACCGATGCCGTCGAATCCGGCGCCGACGGTCTGCCCCTTGCTGTAGCGGAGGTGGATGCCTTCCAGGATCACCGCGAGTTTGAAGAACGCGAAGCTCACGTACCAGTTGAGCCGGGAGACATCGCGGCCGGAGCGCTCGGCGTACCGCGCGATGACCTCGTCGTTGCGCGGATAGCCCGGCGCCGAACTCGCGTTGGACACGAACTGCAAGGAGACCTTGTCGCGTTCGGCGTAGGCCACCAGCAGCGCCAGGTCGGTCAGCGGGTCGCCGAGGGTGGACATCTCCCAGTCCAGCACCGCGGTGATCCGGTCGTCGGCGTTCACCAGCACGTTGTCCAGCCGGTAGTCGCCGTGGACGATCGACGGCTTGCCCGATTCCGGCACCGACGAGGCGAGCCGGTCGTGCAGTTCGTCGACGCCGGGGAGGTCGCGGCTGCGGTTGCCGTCGAGCTGCTTCTTCCAGCGCCGCAGCTGGCGTTCGAGGAAGCCCTCGGGACGGCCGAAATCGCCGAGCCCCACCGATTCCGGCTCGACGGCGTGCAGCGCGACCAGGGTGTCGACCAGTTCCTCCGCGATCGCCTTGGTCCGGGCGGGGCCGAGCGCGGCGAGTTCGGTGTCGGAGCGGAAGGGTGTGCCCTCCACGAACTCCATCACGTAGAACCGCGAGCCGATGACGTCGGTGTCCTCGCACAGCAGCACGGTTTCCGGCACCGGGACGGCCGTGCCGTGCAGGCCGGAGATCACCCGGTACTCGCGGCCCATGTCGTGCGCCGTCGGCAGCACGTGGCCCAGCGGCGGGCGGCGGACCACCCAGCGGGACCGGCCGTCACCCACGATGTAGGTGAGATTCGACCGGCCCCCTTCCACGACCTGGCCGCTCAGGTCGCCCTGGACGAGCCCCGGCCGCTGCTCGTCCAGATGGGCCTTGAGCCTGGCCAGGTCGAGGCCCGGCAGGTCGGACTGGTTCATGGTGCCTCCAGCGTCTCGCTTTCCGGTTACAGTACCGACCAGTCGGTATGTCGGGTAGGGCTGGTCCGGCGAGGTGCCGGAGGTCACTCTCTCAGGCGATCAGCCGGACGACCATCTCCGCGACGCACGCCGGTTTCGGCTCGCCGTCGATCTCGATCGTCCACCGGACGACGGCCTGTTTGCCGCCGGCGACGTCGGTGACCTCGACCAGTTCGGCACCCGCCCGGATCTTCGCGCCGACCTTGACCGGCTGCGGGAACCGGACCTTGTTCAGGCCGTAGTTGATGCCCATCTTGAGCCCGTGGACCCGGTAGAGCTTGCCGACGAAACCCGAAATGAGCGACAGCGTCAGGAAACCGTGGGCGATCGGAGCCCCGAACGGGCCTTCGGCGGCCTTCTCGACGTCGACGTGGATCCACTGGTGGTCGTCGGTGGCGTCGGCGAACAGATTCACCCGGTCCTGGGTGAGCGTCAGCCAGTCGCTGTAGCCGAAATGCTCGCCGACGGCGTTCTCGAACTCCTGCAGGGAGGCGAATTCGCGCATGGCTCAGTCCTTCGGTCCGCCGGCGACGTAGATGACCTGGCCGGAGATGAATCCGGCGCCGTCGCTCACCAGGAACGACGCGAGGTTGGCGATGTCGTCGGGGGTGCCGACGCGCTGCACCGGGATCTGCGACGCGGCCGCCGCCTTGAAGTCCTCGAACGACATGCCGAGCCGCTCGGCGGTCGCCGCGGTCATGTCGGTGGCGATGAACCCGGGGGCGATGGCGTTCGCGGTGACGTTGAACTTGCCCAGTTCGATCGCGAGGGTCTTGGTGAAGCCCTGCATACCGGCCTTGGCGGCGGAGTAGTTGACCTGGCCGCGGTTGCCCAGCGCCGAGGTGCTGGACAGGTTGACGATGCGGCCCCACTTCTCCTGCGTCTGGTACTTCTGCACCTCGCGGGTCATCAGGAACGAACCCTTCAGGTGCACGCCCAGCACCGAGTCCCAGTCCTGTTCGGTCATCTTGAACAGCAGGTTGTCGCGGGTGATACCGGCGTTGTTGATCAGCACGGTCGGCGCGCCGAGTTCCTCGGCCACCCGGGTCACCGCGGCTTCGACCTGCGCGGCGTCGTTGACGTCCAGCGCGACACCGACGGCCTTGCCGCCCTCGGCGACGATCGCTTCTGCACCCTGTTTGACGCCTGCCTCGTCGAGGTCCAGCAGGCCGACGGCGAATCCGTCGGCGGCGAGCCGCTTGGCCACGGCCGCCCCGATGCCGCGGCCGGCGCCGGTGACGATCGCTACGCGGGAGGGGTGTTCGGTCACGGGTGTTCTCCTCGTCGTCGAGTGGAAGTGCCGTCGAGTCTGCCGTACTGAGCGGTCGGTTTGTAGAGATGTCAGGCCAGGAGTCTCGCTGTGATCGTAATCACGGGTGCCCGAACGGCCACTTCCGACGAGCCTCGGCCCGCCGATACGAGCGCACGTGGAGGTGCCACCTGCGCCGAAGAGTCCCTGTCCTGACCGGTCTGCTCCTGGTGACCGCGCTCGGAGTGACCGGGCGCCTTTCGACGGCGGCAAGACCTGGCATCGGCAGGCCCTTGTCGTGGCGCCGCCGTTCGGTTCTCCGGCTTTCGTGTCGTCGCGGCCGTCGGCGACCGATTCTGGCCGGAATTCGGTGACGCGGACGGTCACGGACGCCTACCGCCCGCGGTGAGCGCGCGTCGCGAAAGCCACTTTCGAGACATCAGATG
>NZ_JBHXIB010000088.1:0-19051 GCF_042723975.1 Amycolatopsis sp. NPDC058340
GGCACCAGGGTGGTGCCCGGCCCGCCGGGGAAAGCGTCAGTCTCCGGAGATCAGAGGCTGTTGTACAGCTCGCGCGCCAGGACGGCGGTCTCGCTCGGGGTCTTCCCGACCTTGACGCCGGCGGCCTCGAGGGCCTCCTTCTTCGCGGCGGCCGTGCCGGAGGAGCCGGAGACGATGGCGCCGGCGTGGCCCATGGTCTTGCCCTCGGGCGCGGTGAAGCCCGCGACGTAGCCGACGACCGGCTTCGTCACGTTGTCCTTGATGTAGGCCGCGGCGCGCTCTTCGGCGTCGCCGCCGATCTCGCCGATCATCACGATGACCTTGGTCTCGGGGTCGGCCTCGAACGCCTCGAGGGCGTCGATGTGCGTCGTGCCGATGACCGGGTCGCCGCCGATGCCGACACCGGTCGAGAAACCGATGTCACGCAGCTCGTACATCATCTGGTAGGTCAGCGTGCCGGACTTCGACACCAGGCCGATCGGGCCCGCGCCGGTGATGTCGGCCGGGATGATGCCGGCGTTCGACTTGCCGGGGCTGATCACGCCGGGGCAGTTCGGCCCGATGATGCGGGTCTTGTTGCCGGTCGCGACGGCGTGCGCCCAGAAGTAGGCCGAGTCGTGCACCGGGATGCCCTCGGTGATCACCACGGCGAGCGGGATCTCGGCGTCGATCGCCTCGATGACCGCGTCCTTGGCGAACTTCGGCGGCACGAAGATGACCGAAACGTCGGCGCCGGTCTCCTTGATGGCCTCCTCGACCGTGCCGAACACGGTGAGGTCCTTGCCCTCGATGGAGACGGTCTGACCGGCCTTGCGGGCGTTGACGCCACCCACGATGTTCGTGCCGGACTTCAGCATCTTGGTCGCGTGCTTCATGCCCTCGGAGCCGGTGAGCCCCTGGACGATGACCTTGCTGTTCTCGTTGATGAAGATCGACATCTCACGCACCTGCCGCGGCGAGCTCGGCGGCCTTGTCGGCCGCGTTGTCCATTGTGTCCACCACGGTGACCAGCGGGTGGTTCGCGTCGGCAAGGATCTGACGTCCCTCGACGACGTTGTTGCCGTCCAGCCGCACGACGAGCGGCTTGGTGGCCTCGTCGCCCAGGATCTTCAGCGCCTCGACGATGCCGTTCGCGACCGCGTCGCAAGCGGTGATGCCACCGAAGACGTTGACGAAGACGCTCTTCACGTCGGTGTCGTTGAGGATGACGTCCAGACCGGCCGCCATGACCTCGGCCGAAGCGCCGCCGCCGATGTCGAGGAAGTTGGCGGGCTTGACGCCGCCGTGCTTCTCGCCCGCGTAGGCCACGACGTCCAGCGTGGACATCACGAGGCCCGCGCCGTTGCCGATGATGCCGACCTCACCGTCGAGCTTGACGTAGTTGAGGTCCTTGGCCTTGGCCTTCGCCTCGAGCGGGTTCTCCGCGTCCTTGTCGACCAGGGCCTCGTGGCCCGGCTGACGGAACGAGGCGTTCTCGTCGAGGGTGACCTTGCCGTCGAGGGCGATGATCTTGTCCTGCGGGTCGCGGACCAGCGGGTTGACCTCGACCAGGGTCGCGTCCTCGGAGACGAAGGTCTCCCAGAGCTTCACGACGACGTCGGCGGCCTCGTCGACGACCTTCTCCGGGAACTTGCCCGCGGTCAGGATCTCGACGGCCTTCGCCTTGTCGACACCGGCGATCGCGTCGACCGGGATCTTCGCGAGCGCTTCGGGACGCTCGACGGCCAGCTGCTCGATCTCCACGCCACCTTCGGCCGAAGCCATCGCGAGGAAGGTGCGGTTCGCACGGTCCAGCAGGAAGGAGAAGTAGTACTCCTCGGCGATGTCCGAGGCTTCGGCCACCAGCACGCGACGCGTGATGTGGCCCTTGATGTCGAGACCGAGGATCGCCTCGGCCTTCTCGGCGGCCTCATCCGGCGTCTGGGCCAGCTTGACGCCGCCGGCCTTGCCGCGGCCGCCGGTCTTGACCTGCGCCTTGATGACGACCTGGTTGCCGATCTTCTCGGCGGTGGCCTTGGCTTCTTCGGGGGTGTTTGCCACGGCACCCGGCAGAACCGGTACTCCGTGGGCGGCGAAGAGATCCCTCGCCTGGTATTCGTAGAGGTCCACTACTCCAGTCTCCTGACGACACGCCACTGTGGTGGTCCGTTGCCGGACCGCGCTGTCGGACCAGTCGAGGTTAGCGACCTGCGCAGAAGCAGGGGACTCCGCACCTGGTGAAGTCGGTCACCGTACGCGGTCAGACGGTGTTTCCACGGTGTGAGACCGCACACCGGAGACCCAGTTCGCCGCGTCTTCCTGGCTTTCGAAGGCGTTCTCGAACCCGCTCGGGCCGTCACCGACCGCGAAGAGGAGAACGCCGGGGAGCGTTTCGGCGAGCCCTTCCGGTTCGCTCGCGCCACGCAGGACACCGAGGATGTCCGGATCCTCCTGTTCGGCCGTCCGGACGAGCTGTTCGACGGTGTCGAGACGCCCGGCGTAGACGACCTCGACGCCGTCGTCGCGCAGCAACCTGCCGAGCACGACCGCCGAACCTTCCTCGACGTCGAACTCGGCCAGCACGACACGAAGGAGACGACGTGTCATCCGGCCCGCCGTGAACCCGCGACGGCCATCCCGGCCGCGACGAGGGTGACGACGGCGCCGCCCAGCGCGAGCCAGAACCCGATCCCGGCCGACGAACCGTCGTACTCCGAGCCGACGAGCGGCAGTTCCGCCGCGCGCAGACCGAGTACCAGCGCGGCCCCGGCCAAGGCGGACGCCGCGGCGACCGGCCGTGAGCGCGGGACGAGCGCGTACAGGCCGAGGACGACCGCCAGCGCACCGAGCAGGCCCCACGACGCAGCGCCGAAGTTCGACCACAGCCCCGGGGCGGTGTAGCCGGGCGCGCCGAACACCGGGGTGCCGAACGCGGCGATCGCCAGCACCGCCGCCGCGACGACCGGGGTGAGCACGGTCCCGCTCACGCGCGTTTCGTCCGTCTCTTCATCGGAGACGTCGCGCTCCACCACACCGGTGATCACCGCGGCGAGCGCGGCCAGGGCCGCCAGCACGAGCGCGATGAACGTCCACGTGACACCGGCGCCCGCCGAGTAGCCGACCTTGTCCGGCAACGGCACCGGGAGGTCGACACCGAACAGTGCCGGGTCCACCGCCTTGTCCTCGGTCACGGACAAGGCCGCGCTCAGCACCGCCGCGCCCGCGAGGACGACGCCCGCCCACGTGGCCGCGACGACTCCCCTGGCGAACGCCGAAAGCCGCGGCACGAAAACGAACAGCGCGGGCACGGCGAGCACGACGGCGGCACCGAGCAGCAGCCAGCGCGCCGGCGTCTCGGGGACCGGCGTCGGGCCGTTGGCCTTCAGCACCGGGGCCAGCGCGCCCGCGGCCGCGGCACCGGCGGCCAGCAGCGCCAGTCCTCCGGTGGCCAGCCGCCACCAGAACAGTCCGGGCAGCCTGGCTTCGCCCGCCAGGTCGCCGGTGACGGCCTCGTCCGCTTCCGCGACGTCGAACCGGGTGCAGGCCAGCCCGGCCAATGCCAGACCGGCGATGGTCACCACCACCGAACCCGGCGCGACCGAAAGCCGGTCCACGACCAGACCCGCGACCACGGGCGGGAGACCGACCGCGAGCGCCGCCAGCCCCGCCCCCGCGAATCCGCCCTTGCCGACCCCGGCCGAGGGCGAGCTCACGGCCACGAGCACGGTCAGCGGAAGCAAGGCTGCGAGCAGCAGGTACCCGGCCATCGCGACCGTCGGGCCCTCGAAGGCGTTCTTGGCCAGGAGGTACGCGTTGCCCGAACCGAACGGCGCGAGCAGCAGACCGGCCCCGCCCGCCACACCGAGCACGGGCCCGAGCAACCGCCAGCGGCGCCGTCCGTCGAGTTCACCCGCCAGTTCCGCCTCGTCGCGGGCGGTCCCGGCGGCGAAGGCCCCGGCCGCGAGGGTGAGCAGGTGCCCGGCCACCAGCGGCCACAGCCCCGGCCCGGCCTGCGGCATCGCCAGCAGCCTGTCCGCGAGGAACAGCTCCGGACGCGCGGCGAGGGAACCGTCCGCGAGCAGCTGCAGATCCAGCAGCAGCCGTCCGGGCGCGAGGGCGGTGAGCCCGAGCACCAGGCCCGCGGCGAGCCCCGAGCGCCCGGCGACCAGTGCGTAGAGCACGGTCGCCGCGGGCGCCAAGGCCAGCACGACCAGCAAGGGAGCGGCGGTGAACCCGGGCGAACCACCCCGGACGACGGGCATCAGCGCGCCGGCGGCCAGCGCGACCGCACCGGCCGACACCAGCCCCGCCGCCAGCAGGAGCGCTCGCGGGCGGGCGCCCGGTTCGCTCCGGAGAAGTTCGGCGGACGCGGTCCCGGGGACGGCTTGCCCGGTGGATTCGCCACCAGGGTGCCGTGAGCGCGAAGTCATCGACGGCGACGCTAGCAAGCCGGGCTCGGCCGGGCCCGCCAGCAGGGGCACCTCACGCCTTCACGGAACGTCCTCACGGAGGCGCGGCGGCCTCGGCACCAGCGAGCGGAACCGATGGCACTCCACGACGCGACCAGCGTGAACCCGCCTGGCCGAAGGCGGCCTATCACCGTGACAGCACCTGGACGGCCACGTGACCGGCGCCACCGAGACGAGACCCAGTCCGGGTAAGGACCCTTCAACACCGCTGGGCAACAGGTTATTTCCCTCGTTTGCCCCCTTCCCGGCCGTTCGGTACCCCCGAACGGCCCCTCGAACCTGTAACGCAAGTCACACGGTTGTGAGTAAACCTGGCTTAACTTTGGGTAATCCTCACTGGACAACGGCCAGATCCCCGTCGCCCGATCGGCCGAGAGCGCCGTCAGATCTTGCTGACCTGGGTGCCGCTTCGTTACTGTCCCGGGGTCCCCATTACAGTCAGATCACGAATGAGAGCACCGAACGAACCACCCCCGAGGTCGTTCACCGGGATCCCCCGCCCGGGCTCTTGATCCGACTCCCCGAACACGGAAGGCCCCGTCTTGGCTTCACACCGCTCCCCCGGCGGCCAAGCTCCTTCCCCGGCGCTCGAGAACGCACTCGATGGTGCGGTCGTTCGCGTCCGGGGCTCGCACCGCCTGTCGCCCCCGTCCTCGGCCCTTCGTGGCCGTGTCGTGGTCGCAGCCGTCGCTGCCGGCGCCTTCGCGGCCGCCGCTGCCGGGCAGACCCTGAAGTCCGTTTCGGAATCCTCCGACGCCGCCGTCACCCCGCTGGCCAGCACCCAGGACGCGAGCGCCGCGTTCGCCCTCGGTGGCGGAGCCGGTGGTGGCGCACCCGAACTGCTGCCGACGAGCCAGTCGACGAACGCCTCCGCCGAGGCCCAGAAGCTCTCGGACAACAACAGCATCACCCAGGCCCGCGTGAAGCGTGAGGCCGAAGCGGCCCGCAAGGCCGAAGAAGAGGCCAAGCGGCCCAAGACCTGCATGCCGACCAAGGGCACCTTCACCTCGGGCTTCGGCGCCCGGTGGGGCACGAGCCACCTCGGCATCGACCTCGCGGCCCCGATCGGCACGCCGATCGTCGCGGCCTCCGACGGCACGGTCATCGAGGCGGGCCCCGCCAGCGGTTTCGGTCTCTGGGTCAAGGTCCAGCTCGCCGACGGCACCGTCCACGTCTACGGCCACATGAACTCGTTCTCCGTCCGCGAAGGCCAGAAGGTCAAGTGCGGCGAGGAGATCGCCGAGGTCGGCAACCGCGGCCAGAGCACCGGCCCGCACCTGCACTTCGAGGTGTGGCAGAACGGCACGAAGAAGATCGACCCGCGCCCGTGGCTCGCCGCCCGTGGCGTGAGCGTCGGCTGATCGAGCCCCGCTCTTCACCGCAGCACCACTCATCACCACACCGGTGATCCCGTCTGTGACGAGGGCGCGCCGGGCAATGACGCTCAGGCGCGCCTCCAGGACCTCCGCTTCCCCCTTCGAGGGCATCACGAAGCGTCGTAGCTCCTCCGGCTCGGAGCCCGTGCGTTCTTCCGGGCCCTCAACGCCCTCAGGCGACGCCGTCCGGCAGCTTCCGAACGAAGTACCCCACGGCGATCTGCCAGACCGTGCAGAGACCGGCCGGGCGCCGTTCGATCGGCCGCCATCCGGCGAAAAGTCTCCGAGAAGGATTCCGGTACCCGGCTGATCGCGGCCCGAACAGCCATCGCCGCGCGTGCCCGCATACGACACACCGTCCGGCCCCGTCCGGTTCGTGTGTCCGCAGTAACGCGCGCCAGGCCGCGACCAGCCTGAGCACTTCCGGCGGCTCCGGACCCCGATCCGGACCCGCCCCTTTTTCAACACCCCGCAGGTACTCGAGTACCCCACTCGAGAGAACCCCAAACAACACCCCGTCCACACCGTGTGCCCCCTCCCTCTGATCGGGGCACACCGGCCCGTCCAGCTTACCCCAGCGCATCGAACTCGTGTTCGATGACACAGGTATACGGGAAGGGTCCGACAATTTTCGGACGCGAGGGTGAAACCGCAGGCCGGGGCTAGAGTTTGACCATCGGGACGCTGCCGATCAGCATCAGCCGGACCTTGCCGGCGGCACCGAAATCGATCGTCGCCGTGGCACGCGGGCCCGCGCCGTCGCAGGCGACGACCGTGCCGAGCCCGTACTTGTCGTGGCTGACCCTGTCGCCGACGTCGAGTTTGAGCGCGACGGTGTCCTTCCAGCCCTTGCCGAACGGGCTCGTGCTCGCCGCCCTCGACGACGAACCGCCGCCACCGCCTCGGCTGCCCCAGGTCGTCGCGGCACGCGGCGATCCGCCCGACGAACCGAAACCACCGGAAGAAGAGGAAGGCGCGAGCCTGCGCCAATCCACCAGGTCGGCGGGAAGCTCGTCGAGGAACCGCGAAGCCGGGTTCATCTGCGGCTGGCCCCAGGCCGAGCGCACCATCGAACGGGAGACGTACAGCCGCTTCCTCGCCCGCGTGATCGCGACGTAGGCGAGCCGTCGTTCTTCGGCCAGCTCCGTCGGGTCTCCGAGCGCGCGCATATGCGGGAAGATCCCGTCTTCCCAGCCCGTTCCGAAGACGACCGGGTACTCCAGGCCCTTCGCGGTGTGCACGGTCATCAACGTGACCACGCCCGCGTCGTGCCCTTCGCCGTCGTCGCCGCCGTCGGGCGACGGGACCGAATCCGCGTCGGCCACCAGCGAAACCCGCTCCAGGAACGCGGGCAGCGAGCCCGGCTCCGGCACCCCCGGATCCACGGTGTCGGCTTCCGGCAGCTCACCGTCCGGCCCGGCGACCTCGGCGGTGAATTCGGTGAACTCGCGCGCGACGGTGACGAGTTCCGTCAGGTTCTCCACCCGCGACGCGTCCTGCGGATCGTCGGACTCTTCGAGTTCCGCGCGGTAGCCCGTGCGTTCCAGGACGGCTTCGAGGATGTCGGCGACTTCGGCGCCGCTCTCGACCACCTCGCCGAGCTCGTCCATCAACTCGACGAAACCGGTGATCGCCTTGGCGGAACGCGGGTTCAGCAGCGGCACCTCACCGCTGACGGCACCGCGCAGCGCCTGCGCGAACGAGATGCGCTCACGCTCGGCGTACGTCGCGATGACGGCTTCGGCGCGATCCCCGATGCCGCGTTTGGGGACGTTGAGGATGCGGCGCAGGCTGACCGTGTCCTCCGGGTTCGCCAGCACCCTCAGGTACGCGAGCATGTCGCGGACCTCGCGCCGCTCGTAGAACCGCACCCCGCCGACGACCTTGTACGGCAGGCCGAGGCGGATGAAGATCTCTTCGAAGACACGCGACTGGTTGTTGGTGCGGTAGAAGACGGCGACGTCGGAGTAGTCCGCTTCGCCCTTGTCCGCCAGCGCGTCGATCTCGCCCGCCACGAACGCCGCTTCGTCGTGCTCGTTGTCCGCGACGTAGCCGACGATCTTCTCGCCGTCACCGGAATCGGTCCACAGCCGCTTCGCGCGCCTGTTCGGGTTTCGGGCGATGACCGCGTTCGCCGCGTTCAGGATCGTCTGCGTCGAGCGGTAGTTCTGTTCCAGCAACACGGTCCGCGCGTTCGGGAAGTCGCGTTCGAATTCCTCGATGTTGCGGATCGTCGCGCCCCGGAAGGCGTAGATCGACTGGTCCGCGTCACCCACGACGCACAGCTCGGCGGGCTCGATCCCGGCCTCGTTCGTCTCGGTGCCGACCAGCTCGCGGACCAGCGTGTACTGAGCGTGGTTCGTGTCCTGGTACTCGTCGACCAGCACGTGCCGGAAGCGGCGCCGGTAGTACTCGGCGACGTCCGGATACGTCTGCAGGAGTTCGACCGTCCGCATGATGAGGTCGTCGAAGTCGAACGCGTTGGCCTGGTTCAACCGCCGCTGGTACTCGACGTACACCTCGGCGACGCGGCGTTCGAGGTCGTTGCCCGCGTCGGCGACCGCCGTCTCCGGATCGATCAGTTCGTTCTTGAGGTTCGAGATGTGCACGGCCAGCGTGCGCGCCGCGTACCGCTTCGGGTCGATGTCGAGATCGCGGGCGACGAGGGTGATGAGCCGCTTCGTGTCGTCCGAGTCGTAGATGGAGAAACTCGACGACATCTCCAGCGTTTTGGCCTCGCGGCGCAGGATCCGCACGCACATGGAGTGGAACGTCGACACCCACATGGCGTTCGCGCGGCGGCCGACGAGGTCGCTCACCCGCTCCCGCATCTCCGCGGCCGCCTTGTTGGTGAACGTGATCGCCATGATCTGGCCGGGGTGCACGTCGCGTTCGGCCAGCAGGTACGCGATCCGGCGGGTCAGCACCCGGGTCTTGCCCGAACCCGCGCCCGCGACGACCAGCAGCGGCGAGCCCGCGTGGGTCACGGCTTCGCGCTGCGCCGGGTTCAGGTCGTCGAGCAGATCCGAGTGCCGGGGCTTGGCCGGACCGTCCGCTGGGAGATCGAAGAGGGTGTTCATCGCCGGTCCACGCTACAGCGCCGGGCGTAGGCGGTGTTGCCGCCTGCCGTCCGACGCGCGGGCGGTGTTCGCGGCGGAGGATCGGATGCCATGGACACCAACGGAATTCCCTCCAGGCTCAGGGCCGCCGACGCCGACCGGGAGCGGGTCGCCACCCGGATCCAGGCCGCCGGCGGTGAAGGCCGTCTCACTCTCGAAGAGGTGGAAGACCGCCTGAGCGCCGTGTATTCCGCCAAGTACACGGACGACCTCGCCGCGCTCACCACGGATCTGCCGAAACCGGTCCCGAAGCGGCGCCCGGTCGCCTTCGGGCATCCGGCGGTGCGGATCCACCTCGCGCTCGCCGTCGTGCTCTCGGTGCTGCTGATCGGCCGCTGGGTGATCTCCGGGGTGCCGTTCTTCTGGCCCGCGATGCCGATGTTCTGGCTGGCCATGAGCGTCCTCGTGCACGCCCGTGTCCGCGGAGCGCGCCGCCGCGTCAAGCCGGAGGACGGCGTCGCTGTGGCATAATGACCGGCATGCGGCACCACGCGACGCGATTTTTTTACGGGACCCGGACTCCGGCTCCCGTGATCGCATAGTGCCGAAATGCCATCACCCGAAGCCCCGGAGTCCACGGACCCCGGGGCTTTACGCTGTTCCGGGGGCCAGCATGGGAATCCGGACCGAAGAAAGGTCCCGATGAACACCACACAGAAGCCGGACGCCGAAGAACCCACCGCCACGGCCGAAGAGATCGGCGAGCTCCGCAAGGAGATCGACTTCCTCGACGGCGAGATCCTGCGGTTGGTCAAACGCCGCGTCGAAGTCTCCAAGACGATCGGTGCGGCCAGGATGGCCGCGGGCGGCACCAGGATCGTCTACAACCGCGAGATGGACGTGCTCGCGCGCTACCGCGAACTCGGGCCGGAGGGGCGGCAGCTGGCGATGGCGCTGCTCAACCTGGGGCGGGGCAGGCTGGGGCGGTAAGCGGTAGCAAAGGTCCCCTGCTCCCGCGGCGGACCCGGATCGCAGTAGCAAAGGTCCCTTGCTCCCCCACCTCGCACCCGGATCGCGTTTAGCCCGCTAAACGCGATCCGGCCACGTCACGATCCAGTGCCGTGAGGCGGAACTCAGGGTGTTCCCCGAGCCACGACGGCTCGGGACCAGGCAAACTGGACACATGATTAACCTCATCGCCGTGATCATCGCGATCGCCGGTGTCCTGGCGGCATTGGGCCATGTCGGTTATCTCGCCATGCTGAACAGCGCGGCGGGTAAGCGCGCGGGTGGCGCTCCCGTCGCCCAGTACGTCAAGACGCGCTGGCCGATCGCGGCCGGTACCACCGCGGCCTCGCTTTTCGCCTGGCTGCTCACGAGTGGGGGAACGACGCTCGACGTCATCGCGATTCTGCTTGCAGCGGGTAGCGGGATCACCGCCACGAAAGCCCTGCAATCGACCCAGCAGAAGTACCGCAGCGGCAACTGAGCGGCTTCACCAGCGCCAATAGCACAGCGTTACGTCACCGAGGCCCGTTCGGCCGCACCCGACCGAGTGAAACATCTGCAACTTGCAGAGTGGGTGAAGACTTGCGGGTGTCGAACTTTTAGTGTGGACCTCGTGAGGACCCTTGCGTCTGGGTCGGGCGATGCCCGCATGGCGCGCGGGGGCGACGGCCCCGCGCGCCCCCAGTCGTATGCGCGTGCATTTGCTCACGAGACTGCCCGGGAGTCTGCAAGCGAGGGATCCCGTGAAACCGCTGCTCCGTTCGGCTTAACCGGTGTCACATCGGCGTCAGGGCCGCCCCGTGAGGGGGTCGCTCGGACATGAACGGCTGGGCGGAACACCAGGGACGCAACGGCGCCACACAGACAGGTCGGCACCGCGCGGGCGGTGCCGAGAGCTGGACCCCACCCGTGCCGCCGAGGCGGCAGCGCCCGACCGGGCACGGGCATCACGCGCACCGCGAGTTCGCCCCGCCCTCCACCGGTTCCCTTCCTCTGCCGCCACCGCGGGACAGGAGGGCGCCGAGCCCCGGCTACGCCCCATCGAGCGGCCGGCTGCCGCTCCCCCAGCCCGCACGCGAGATACCCGTAGAGCACCCAGCACGCCCGGCCCGCGTCGAGGTCTCGTTGACCGAACCCGCCCTGTCCCCCGTCGAGGAACGGCGCGCGAAGGCCGCCCAGCGCACGAAGGTGACGCTGACCGCCCCTTCCCCCCGCCGTCCCGAGCCCGCGGAGATCGACGACAGCGACGTCCGCGTCTACGTCGCCCCGCCGGTCGACGGCCTGAGCACCTTCGACCTCGGGTCGGTGCCCGCCTCGGTGACCCCGCCCAAGACCTGGCGCAAGGCCGCCTGGTTCGCGGCGGCGGCGTCCGCGCTGGTCGTGGTCGGCCTGCTCTTCGCCGGTTCGTTCCTGGTCGGCAAGCCCCTCCCGGAACAGCAGAGCCAGGGCGGCTGGCCCGGATACCGCGGCGGCAGCCCGCTGACCCAGGACGGTCTCGCCGGCCATCCGGCCACCCCGCCGCAGGGCGGCGCGGCTGGCAACCCGTCCGAATCCGAGACCGATTCCTCCACCAGGGACGACCGCAGTTCCAGCAACTCCGGCACCTCGTCGGACAGTGACAGCACCGGGACCGGCTCGTCGCAGCCCGACTCGGGCGGCCCGGTCACGTCCGGATCCGCGCCGTCGTCGAGCCACCGGCCGCAGAAGCCGCCGGTCGTGCCCGCCGACCGCACCACGACGACGGCCGCCTGGTACGCGCAGCAGCCGGACGCGCAGGCGATGGGCGACAACACCGAGATCTTCCTCAACTCCGTCACCACCGACCCCCAAGAGGCGTCCTCGGTGACCTCCGGCAGCTTGGGTGAACAAGGGGCCGAGGGCCTCCGTGAGCGCTACGCCGACGTTGCCTACTTCGAGGTGAAGAAGGTCAGCATCGACCAGCGCCGCGGCGTCACGGTCAACACCGTCGAAGTCACCCACAAAGACGGCACGAAGACCATGGAGCAGCGCACGTTCACCTTCGGTGACGACGAGAAGATCGTCGACGACGGCATGTAGGGCAGCACGCACGTGCAAGTGTCCTGTTCCTCTGCACGTGCGGTGCGTTGAGCGGTCGTCCCTGGTCCGGGTGGGTGACCTAAGCTGCCGTTCGTCGTATCGCGACGGCATTCCGGCGATAGAGCCTGGCCGTGCACCGTCCGCACAGGGTTACCTGACGACTGCAGGGTCCGCACCGTTCAGAAGACGGCCGCGCGGACCAAAGGCATCGGCCGAACGGCCCAGTGCCTGCCCCGGACCAGAGCGAGGAATTTCGTGCTTGATCGACAGCGCATACGGCGTGAGGACGCCGTACGTGTCGAGGACGTCATCCCGGAAGAGATCCTGAACGACACCCGCGTCGACCGCGAGTATCTCGAGCAGGTCTTCCGCGAGCCGCAGAAGTTCGTACCCGCGCGCACCCGTGAAGAGCCCGCACCGCGGCCCGAGCCCGAAGAAGACGAGCCGGAGAGCCGCGCCGCCCGGCGGGCCAAACTGGCCGGGCTGGTCGCCGCCGGACTGCTGGTCGCGGGCGCCGTCGTCACCGCGGGCGTACTCGCGGGCACCCAGCGGGAAGGCACGGTGCCGGGCGCCGCCGCACCCGAGTCGATGAGCGGGGCCGCCGCGCTCGGCGGACTCGCCGTCCCGGACTCCACCGAGCCTCAGCGCAAGCAGGAGACGCCGACGACGTCGGACACCAGCACGAAGGCCCAGCCGTCTTCGGGCACCGGTTCGGGCTCGCTCCCCCGGCAGAGTTCCTCGTCCGGCGGCACCGCTTCGCAGCCGGCCGCCAAACCGGCCGCGGTCAGCACGGTCGAGGACAAGATCGACGCGGTCCGGAAGTTCTACCAGACCGTCGACGCCGATCCCGGCGGTGCGATGTCGCTGATCACGCCGGTGCTGGCCGAATCCGAGGCGGGCAGGCTGATCGAGGCCTGGAGCGCGATGGACGCCATCCAGATCCAGGACATCCGCGAACAGGCCGACGGCACCATCCTCGCCGTGGTGACCATGCGCAACCCGGACGGCGGGCTGCTCCGGGTCACCCAGGTACTGGAATTCGCCGACGAGACGACCGGCCTGATCACCGACGCGCGGCTGCTGTCCGCGCAGCACATGTGACGGACACCCCGCGTGTAACAGCCCTCCACCCAGGGCGATCAGAGTGTGCCGCGTGTGTGTGCGCAGAGTGAGCGCCTAGCCTTGTCACGAGTCGGTCTCGGAAAAGCCGGCCCACAGACCACTACATGTGCATACGCTCCAACGCTGTGGCGTGCTGAAGGCCGCACCGCGTGCGCGGACGACTCCGCGACGTGAAGACGGAGCCCAAAGGGAGGTCGCGTGAGCGACGAGGGTCGCCTGGTCGCCGGTCGATATCGCATCGCCGGGCGGATCGGCACGGGCGCGATGGGGGCCGTGTGGCAAGCGCACGACGAGGTACTCGGCCGCACGGTGGCGATCAAGCAATTGCTGCTGCAACCAGGTCTTGAGGCTCACGACGCCGAAGACGCCCGCCAGCGCACGATGCGCGAAGGACGGATCGCCGCGAGACTGCACCACCCGAACGCCATCTCGGTGTTCGACGTCGTCACCGACGACAACGGCCAGCCGTGCCTGATCATGGAGTACCTGAACTCCACGAGCCTCGCCCAGGTGCTGCAGGAGGAAAGGACGCTGCCGCCGACGGAGGTCGCGCGGATCGGCGCGCAGGTCGCGGCGGCGCTGACCGAGGCGCACGCGGTCGGCATCGTGCACCGGGACATCAAGCCAGGCAACATCCTGCTGGCGCCCAACGGCACCGTGAAGATCACCGACTTCGGCATCTCGCGGGCGAAGGACGACGTCACGGTCACCAAGACCGGGATGATCGCCGGAACCCCCGCCTACCTGGCGCCCGAGGTGGCCATCGGCGGCGACCCCGGCCCGGAGTCGGACGTCTTCTCGCTCGGCTCGACGCTCTACGCCGCTTGCGAAGGCCAGCCGCCGTTCGGCCTCAGCGAGAACACGCTGAGCCTCCTGCACGCGGTCGCGGCCGGGCAGATCATCCCGCCGCGTCAGTCCGGCCCGCTCGCCAGCGTGCTGGCCGTGCTGCTGCACCCGGAGGTGCGGCACCGGCCCACCGCCGAAGAGTGCGAAGAGCTTCTCGCCGCCGTCGCGCGGGGTGAAACGCCGCTGGGCGGCCCCGCCGACGACACCGTGCTCGCCGCGCCGATCGCGGGCGCGCTCGCCGGTGGAGGCGTGACCCAGGCGCTCGACAGCGAGGCCGCCGGGCACTCGGGTTCACTCCTCGACGAGCAGGCCGCGGCCGGTTCGTACTACGACGACGAGGACGACTATCACCAGCCGCCCGCGTCGGGATACCCGGAAGACGACTACGACGGGTACGACAACTACGACGAGACGGCGTTACTGGCCGAACGCGGCCACCCCGGCGGCGGCCCCGCGCCCACACGCGCCGTCCCGATCCCCGTGGGCGACTACGACGACGATCCTTACGACGACGACTACGACGCCCCGCCCCCGCCGCCGCCCACCCGCGCGCAGACCAGCCCGGTGGACGAGGACGACGAGAAGCCGGGCGCGTGGAAGAAGCCCGCGATCATCGGCGGTGTCGTGGTCGTGGCGCTGGCCGCGCTGGGTTTCTGGCTGCTGAGCCCGAACAACCCGGAGACGCCCGCGCAGGTGGGGAACTCGTCGACGAAGCCGACTCCTTCGGCGACGTCTTCGGCTCCGGAGACGACGGAAACGCCGACCGAGACGCAGTCGGCCGAGCCGCCCAAGGAGACGACTTCGTCGAAGAAGACGTCGACCAAGGCGAGCCAGACGGATGAGCCGGAACGGCCGACCAGCTCGAAGCAGACACCGACCAAAACGACGCCGACGAAGACAACGACTCCGACTACACCGACAACTCCGACTAACACGGAGACGCCGACATCGACCCCGGCTGGCACGTGATCCGAGGATTGCATTGAGTTCTGAAGGTTCCATCGTCGGTGGCCGATACCGCCTGGACCAGCCCATCGGGCGGGGCCGGGCGGGCATCGTGTGGCTGGCGTTCGACACCCGTCTTCTGCGCACGGTCGCGATGAAGCGCATGTATCTGCCCGTCGGCCTGCCGCCGGACCGGGCGGAGCAGGCCAAGGCCGTCGTCGTCCAAGAAGGCAAGGACGCGGCCAAGTTCGAGCACGCCACCGCCATCAAGGTGTACGACGTGCTGCCCGACGGGCCGGACGTGTGGCTGGTGATGGAGTACATCCCGTCCCGCGGGATGGCGACCTTCCTCGCCGAACACGGCAGGCTGACCGCGGAACAGGCCGCCGGGCTTGGCATCGTGCTCGGCCGCGCGCTGGCCGCGATGCACGAGGCCGGGGTGGTGCACCGGACCGTCGAGCCTGGCACGGTCCTGCTTGCCGACGACGGCGGCGTGAAGCTCACCGACATCGGCATCACCGGCGGCGGTCCGAGCCCCGCGTACCGGGCGCCCGAGGTGGCGCGCGGCGAACCGGCGACTTCGGCGTCCGATGTGTTCTCGCTGGGCGCGACGCTGTACACGGCCGTCGAGGGGGTGCCGCCGTTCGGCGAGGACGGCGAGTCCTCGGAACGGCCGCCGCAGACCGCCGGGCCGCTGGCCGGGGCGCTGCGCAAGATGCTGCGGGCGGAGCCGGACGCGCGGCCGACGATGGCCGACACGGTGCGCTCGCTGAACGCGATCACGGAGGGGCGGCAGACCGCGTTCATCCCGCCGACCGCCCCCGCGATGCCGACGGTGCCTGCCTCGATGCCGATCCCGACGCATCAGCCGGTTCCGCAGCAGTTCCCTCAGCACCAGCCGCAGCAGTATCAGCCGCCGCAGCCGCAGTACGCGCCGCCGGCGCAGCAGTACGCTCCCGCCGCGCCGGCGGCCACGAAGTCGCCGGACTCCCGGAAGCTGCTGATCACGGTCGGCGCCGTCGTGGCGGCGATCCTGATCGGCGTGCTGTTCGCGGAACTGTTCCTGATTTAGAGCCGCTCGAGGACCAGCGTCGCCAGTTCGACGGGACGGCTGAGGTACGGGCTGTGGCTCGCCCGCCAAGTCACCTTCGTCTCGCAGCGTTCGGCGAAGTGGACGACCATTTCCGGGATGAGCACCCGGTCTTCGGTGCAGGTGATGTACGTGGTCGGGGTGTCCTTCCACGCCGCGCCTTCCGGCGACTCGTCGAAGATCGTGACGGGCTCGGGACGCAGCAGGGCCGTGGCGCGATCGACGACGGCGTCCGTGCAGTCGGCGTACATGGCCTCGCGGACGGCGGCGAGGTCGAGATGGGTCCAGCCTTCATCGTCGAAGGTCAAAGGCAGCTGCTGGGGTTCGCGGCCGGTTTCCTCTTTGGTCCGCTCGATCCAGTACTGCGCGGTTTCACCCGGCCCGCTGACGAACGCGGCCAGGTAGATCAGATGCGCCGCGCCCTGGAGGCCGCTGGCGGTCAGGCCGCCGAAGGAGTGCCCGAGCACGACCGGTGGCTCGGCCGCCCTGTCGACGATTTCCTGGACAGTCCGGGTGGTTTCGGCGATCGGGCGCGCGCCGAGGTCGGGGACGGTGACTTCGACGCCTTCCCGGCGCAGGCGTTCGACGACGTCGTCGAAATGGGCGGGCTGGTGCCATGAGCCGTGCAGGACGATCAGGGGACGCACGGAAGTCCTTTCGCTGGCGGGAATATGGCTTCCCTGCCAGGTTGTCGACCGCCGTCGCGGCTGTTCAAGCTCAGCCGGTTTTCGTGCCCACTCGGCCATTCCCGCTTACCTGTCCGGCCCCTTCGCGGATCGCGGCGAGGAACCGCCGCACCGCGGGGTGTTCCCTGGCGTGCGCGGCGACCGCGGCGTGGATGGACCGCACCGGATCCGGACGGCGGACCTTGCGGATGGCGACGCCGGGATGCGGGGCGCCGAGACCGAGCTCCGGGATCAGCGCGACGCCGAGCCCGGCGGCCACGAACCCTTGTGCCGTCTGGTAATCCTCGGATTCGACGACATGGTTCGGGGAGAATCCGGCCGCGCCGCAGGCATCGAGCAGGATGTCGCGGCAGGCGCCGGGGAGACCGTCGACGCCGACCCACGGATCCTCCGCGAGCTCGCCGAGATCGAGCACGCGTTTACGGGCGAGCCGGTGGTTCTTCGGCAGGATCGCGCGGTACGGGTCGTCGAGGAGGTGGATGTACTCGGCGCCCTTGATCCGGGGAGTGCTGCTGGGGAGCACGATCATCGCGACGTCGGCCTTGCCCGACTCGATCTCGGGCAGCGAATCGTCGGGTTCGACCAGTCTCAGGTCGAGGCGGACCCCCGGGAAGTCGCGGCGCAGCGCGGCGACGGCCAAGGGCACCAGCGACGCACCGGCGGTGGCGAAATAGCGGATCGCGAGCCTGCCCGTGCGGCCTTCCTTGAGTTCGGTGAGCGCGGCTTCGGCCTTGGCGAGCTGCGTGCTCAGCGTTTCCGCGTGTTCGGACAGCAGCGAACCGGCGGGTGTCGGCCGCACGCCGCGGCCGACGCGTTCGAGCAGTTCGACGCCCGCTTCCCTTTCCAGGGTGGACAACTGCTGGCTGATCGCGGAAGGTGTGTAGCCGAGATTCCGGGCGGCGGCGGTGATCGAACCGCTACTGATGACGGCTCGGAGGACCTGCATGCGGCGGACGTCCAGCATGCCCCGATCGTACAGTTCTTCTTAAGGCTCCCTGCAGTTATTTTCGCTTGTCCTTACGCGTCGGCCCGGCGAAGCTGAGCCAGGCACTTAAGGAGGACTGGGGTGGGCGAGACGAAGACCCTGCTGCGGATCGGCGCGCTGGCGCTCATGTGGGGATCGAGTTTCTTCTGGATCAAACTGGGGCTCGGCGCGTTCACGCCGGTGCAGCTGGTACTGGCGCGGGTGGCGCTCGGCGCGGCGGTGCTGATCGGGCTCTGCTATCTCGGCCGGGACAGGCTGCCGTCGGGACGGCGGATCTGGGGACACCTGGCCGTCGCGGCGTTCTTCCACAACGCGCTGCCGTTCCTGCTGTTCGCGTGGGGTGAGCTGACCGTCGACTCGGGAATCACCGGCGTGCTGAACTCGACGACGCCGCTGTGGGTGCTGCTGGCCGCTCCGATGATGGGCGCGCGGACGAAGATGACCGCGGTGCGGGTCACCGGGCTCGTCGTCGGGCTCGCGGGAATCCTCCTGATCTTCGCGCCTTGGGAGGCCTCCGGCCTGCTGAGCTGGGGCGCGCTCGCGTGCCTCGCGGCGGCCGCGAGCTACGGTTTCGCGTTCGTCTACGAGGGCAAGTACCTCACCGGCACCGGCGACTCGCCGATGTCGCTGGCCGGCGGGCAGATGCTGCTGGCGACCGGGTTCCTGGTGCTCGCGATGCCGATGGGCGGTTTCGAACCGGTGCACCTGAGCGCCGGCGCGGTCATCGCGGTGGTGATCCTGGGGATCGGGTCGACCGGGATCGCGTTCGCGCTGAACTACCAGCTCCTCGCGAGCGAGGGTGCCGTGGCGGCGTCGATCGTCGGCTACCTGCTGCCGGTGGTCTCGGTGCTGCTCGGGGCGGTGTTCCTGGGCGAGCCGCTGAACCTGCGGGTGATCGCCGGGATGGTCGTCGTGCTGGGCGGGGTCGCGCTGACCCGGCTGCGCCCGAGGGAGCAAGGGACCTTTGCTACCACTCCGCAGGTCGAGCGCCCCTTGGCCGCCGCCGATAAGGTCGCGCCATGACGGACACGACGACGCTGTGGCGTCCCACCGGCCCCGTCGAACTCGACCTCGTCCGCGAGTCGGGCTGGCGCGAGTGGCCGCCGAGGCTGCCGGAGCAGCCGATCTTCTACCCGGTGCTGAACGAGGACTACGCGATCAAGATCGCCCGCGACTGGAACGTGCGCTACGACGGCGCGGGCTTCGTGACGCGGTTCGAGGTCGAGACCGCGTTCGTCGAGCGGTACCCCGTCCAGCAGGCGGGCGGGAAGACGATCCTGGAGCTCTGGGTCCCGGCCGAAGACCTCGCCGAGTTCAACACGCACATCGTGGGGAAGATCGAGGTCACCCACGAATTCCGCTGACCTGCGTTTAGCGGGCTAAACGCGACGCGGTGGGGCCTGGGGGCTCGCCGGATCGCGTTTAGCC
>NZ_JBHXIB010000089.1:0-18614 GCF_042723975.1 Amycolatopsis sp. NPDC058340
GTACTTGCACACGCAACTACCGCATTCAGAGGACGAAACGCGGGGTCAGGTGACCTGGACGGCGACCGGGGCGGCGACGGCGGGGGTCGCGGCCACCGAAGCGGCCGCCGCGCCCAACCTGCGCACGGCCTCGTAGAGCGTCTCGGCCGGAAGCGCGTACGGCAGCCGCAGCCAGCGCTCCAGTCCACCGTGGACACCGAACCGCGAGCCCGGCGCCACCTGCACTCCGTGCCCCGCCGCCGCGACGGCCAGCCGCGTGCTCATCGGCTCCGGCAGACGGCACCACAGCGAAAGCCCGCCGGGCGGGACGGTGAACGTCCACTCCGGGCAGTACCAGTTGAGCGCCCCCGTCAACGCGTCGCGCAGGGCCAGCGTCTCCTGGCGGCGGTGCGCCAGCGCGGCCCCGCCGTCGTCGAGCAGTTCCGCGAGGACGAGCTGCTCGAACACCGGCGACCCCAGGTCGACGGCGAACCGGGCGGCGATCAGCCTGCCGATCACGTCCTCGGAAGCGCGGATCCAGCCGAGCCGCAGGCCCGCCCAGTGCGATTTGGACGCCGAGCCGATCGTGATGCCGAGATCGCCCATGAACGCGCCCAGCGGCGGCGGCCCGTCGGCCGGATCGCCTTCCAGGTCCAGCTCGACCAGCGTCTCGTCGATGATCGCCGGAGTCCGGGCGCGGGTCAGCGCGGCCGCGAGCCGCTCCCGGCAGGCGGCGTCCATGCGCAGGCCGGTCGGGTTCTGGAAGTCCGCGACGAAGTACGCGAGCCTCGGCGCGGACTGCCGCAGCGCGGCTTCGATCCCGACGACATCCCATCCGGTGACCGGATCCAACGGCACCGGCACCCCGATCGCGTGCGCGGCACCGATGGCCTCCAGCGAGTTCGGGTACGTCGGCTGCTCGACGAGCACCCGGTCGCCGGGCCCGGCCAGCATGCGCAGGACCTGCACGAACGCGTGATGTGCGCCGTTGGTGATCATCACCTGATCGGCGTTGGTCGGCAGACCGCGTTCGGTGTAGCGGCGGGCGATCCGCTCACGCAGGATCCGCAGGCCGCGTACGTGGTAGCCGTTCTCACCGAGGTGGTCCACCAGCGCCTTCCGGGCGGCGTCCACGGCCGGGACCAGGCCGGCGACGGCGGGCGGGCAGGCCTGGGCGAGATCGATGAGGTCCTCGCCGGTCGGCAGGACCGCGCTCCGGCCCCGGCCGCCGGGGGCCGCGATCCACGAGCCCGCGCCGCGACGGCTGGCGACCAGGCCGTCGGCACGCAGTTTGTCCAGCGCGGCGCCGATCAGCGTGCGGCTGACGTCCAGCGCTTCGGCGAGCTCCCGTTCGGCGGGCAGTTTCGTGCCGAGCGGCAGCCTGCCGTCGAGGACCAGCAGCTCGACGGCGGCCGCCAGATCCGCGGCACCGTGTCGAGAACCACTCTGCCGCCAACTCCCCAGCAAAAGGGCCAATTTCGTCCCCGAAACGCGTCCAGTCAGTGGGATCAGCGGTTCCATAAGGCCAATTGTTCCAGATTGGCCATGGTCAAGGTAGCCACTTACCCCCGATGGTGCACTCGTGGCACTCAAACTCGACCTCAGACCTGTCGGCATCTCGCAGGACACCACCCGCCGTTCGATCCAGCTCGTCGGCGGGCTCGCCCTCTACGGCGGCAGCATGGCCATGCTGACCAGGTCGGGACTCGGCCTCGACCCGTGGGACGTGCTCCACGAAGGCCTGATGAAGATCACCGGTCTCTCGTTCGGCACGGTCACCGCGATCGCGTCGGTCCTCGTTCTCCTGCTGTGGATCCCGCTGCGGCAGCGGCCCGGGATCGGGACCGCGGCCAACGTCGTGGTCATCTCGCTCACCGTCGACCTCGTGCGGGTCTTCCTCCCCGACCAGGACGTGCTCGGCTGGCAGATCTTCAACCTGGTCGCCGGGGTCGTGCTCAACGGTCTCGCCGCCGCGATCTACGTCGGCGCGCGGCTCGGCCCCGGCCCCCGCGACGGGCTGATGACCGGCCTCTCGGCGCGGACGGGCAAATCGATCCGCCTCGTCCGGACCCTCATCGAGATCACCGTCCTGGCCGCGGGCTGGCTGCTCGGCGGCACCGTCGGCGTCGGCACGGTCCTGTACGCGCTCGCCATCGGGCCGCTGACGCAGGCCTTCCTGCCTTATGTCGTCTGGCGGGACCGCGTCCGCCTGTGATCGGCAAGGACCGCCGGTGCGCGGTCGGCGGCTTCGCGTGACTGGATGGACGACACACGTGATTGGGCGGACGACACACGTGATTGGGCGGACGGCTCGCGACGTTGCCCCGGCCGCGAGCGTGTCGTCCATCCAGTCACGCGTGTCGTCCGTCGGATCACGCGTGTCGTCCATCCAGTCACGCGTAATCGCAGGACACGGCTCGTGCTCGGAGGCGTAACTCGCGTGCTTGAAGACCGCACTCGCGTGATCGGAGGCGTAACTCGCGTGTGCGGGGTTGATCAGCTGGCCTCGCGTTGTTCGAGGAGGCGCCGGACGGCGAGGTAGTCGATGCCTCGCTGCGCGAGCACGTCGGCGGCCACGCCGGGAACGGCCGTCAGCGCGAGCAGGAGGTGCTCTCCTTCGATGCGCTTGCTGCCGACGTCGATGGTTTCGCGAAGGCTCTTCTCCAGCACCTTCTTCGCCTCCGGCGTGAACGGCCGATGGCCGCGGCCGGCGCGTTGCCCACCGGTCAGCGCGCCGGGACCGTGGGTCTGCTCGACCCGCTCGACGATGTGCTCGACGTCGATGCCGAAACCGCTCAGTGCTTCGACGTCGGCGTCGCTCATCCCGCCCCGGCGGCGGACGCGCCGGAGGTCGTCGGCCAGTTCGTCCGGCGGGCAGCCCAGCGCGGTGAGCACGCCGGTGTGCCGGGAGAGGGAGGTCAGCAGGTGCAGCGGATCGACGTTCCCGGACGCCTCGTCCGACGCGACGCGCTGAGCCCCGACGACGACTTCGCGGGCTTCGGTGGTGAAGCGTTCGAACATCAGTGCCTCCCGTACTTCTTGTGCACCGCTTGCCTGCTGACCCCCAGCTCGGCCGCGATCTCCTGCCAGGACCAGCCGTGCACCCGCGCGCTGCGGACCTGCACGGCCTCGAGTTGTTCCAACAGCCGGCGCAAGGCGGCGACGGCGCGCAATCCCACGCGGGGATCGCGGTCACCGGCTCGCGCGGCCAGATCTGTCGCTTCGGTCATGATGTCAACCTACGTTGACATCTGGCCCATGTCAACCTCAGTTGACAGTTAGGGTCGGGTCATGGCCGAAATCGCAGTGGCGGAAAGGGACGGAGTGGGCGCGGACGGAGCGGCGCGCCCGACCGAGGACCACGTCGCCGTCCTCGGCAACGCCGTGGTGGTGCTGGACGGGGCGACCGCGCCGCGGCCGGATCTGCCGTCCGGCGGCTGGTACGCGAGCCTCCTCGTGCACAGCCTGTCGCGGGCGCTGGCCGCGGAACCCCAGGCCGATCTCGCGGTGTTGCTGGCCGAGTCGATCGCCGACGTCGCCCGGCGCGAGAGCCTCGAACCGGGACGCTCGCCGTCGAGCACGGTCGCGATCGCGCGCTGGACGGACGAGACGGTCGACGGGCTGGTGCTCGCCGACAGCCCCATCGTCGCCTTCGGCCCTTCCGGCGCCGACCCGCTCACCGACGACAGGCTCGTCTCGCTGCGCGAAAGCGGTCAGCTCCGCACCGGCGCCGACGTCCGCGCGAAACGCAACGCGCCGGACGGCTTCTGGGTCGCCGAAGCGGAACCCAAGGCCGCCGCCGAAGCCGTCCGCCGCAGCTGGCCGCGTTCGGAGGTCGACGCCCTGCTGCTGGCCACCGACGGCGTCGCGATCGGTGTCGACGAGTACGGCCTGTTCGACTGGCCCGAGGTGCTCGCCATCAGCCGGGAGCGTGGCCCGGACGCCGTCCTCGACGCGGTGCGCACGGCGGAGAAACAGGACCCCGACGGCGAGCGCTGGCCCCGCGCGAAAAGGCACGATGACCAGCTGCTGGTACTCGTCGACTTCGGGGTAGCCCCAGGGTAAAACCGGGGGCTTCCCGGATCGGAAAACCGCGTCCGCGCGAGCACGCTGGACGTATGACGTTCCCTGGGGAGAGATCGCGGACGAGACCCTGGCTGATCGCGTCGGGCGCGGCCATCGGCTGGGCACTGTTCACCATGGTGGTGCTCCACCTGATCAGCTCACGCGATCCGGTGTTCGACACGCTGTCCAGCTACGCCTACGTCGACCGCGGCACCGGCATGCTCGGGGCCAGCGTGCTCTCCCTCTCCATCGGCTCGCTCACCGCGCTCGGCGCGCTGGCCGCGGCCGGGATCCAGCTCAGCCGCACCACGAAACTGCTGTTCGTGCTGTGGTCCCTCGGGCTGGCGGCGGCCGCGATCTTCCCGGCGAGCTACCCGGAGTTCCCGGATCCGGTCAGCGGCGAGATCCACCTGTACGCGTGCCTCATCGCGTTTCTCAGCCTGCCCGCCGCCGGTTTCACCCTGCGCGACAATCTGCGCGGCACCCCCGCGGCCAGGCTGATCGGCCGCCTGGCCTGGGGCAGCACCGCCGGTCTCGTCGTCTTCGGGCTCAGCTTCATCTTCGTGCGCCTGGCGGACATCCCGTTCTTCAAGACGCTGACCGACATCGCGCCGGTCGGCGTCATGCAGCGGGTTTCCCTGGTGGCACACGTGATCCTGATCGCCGGGATGCTGAAGGTCGCGTCAGCGGCGCACCGCGTCGGCGAATTCGGGGGCGTACCCGTAGAGGCCGGGCAGGCCGCCCGTGTGCAGGAAGACGACGTGCTCGTCGGGCGCGAAATGGCCTTCGGCGGCCCAGCGGATCAGCGCGGCACCCACTTTGCCGGTGTACACGGGATCGAGCGCGATCCCTTCCGCGCGGCCGAAAAGCCGCACCGCGTCCCACGTCTCGCCGGTCGGGATCCCGTAGCCGGGGCCGATCGTGCGGTCGTCGATGCGCAGACCTTCGAGTGACGGCGGCTCGGTCCCGAGCAGCACCGAGGCGGCGATGGTGAGATCGGCCAGGTTGTCGAGGGCTTCGTCGACCGGATGGCTGACGCAGGCGATGTCCAGCGTGAGCCAGTCGAGGTCCGCCGTGCCGACGACGAGCCCCGCGGACGTCCCGCCGCTGGCGTGCGGGGCGACCAGCCGCGCCTTGGTGATGCCCAGCTCGGCGAGCTGTCCCGCGATCTCGCGCGCGGCCGCGACGTAGCCGAGCGCGCCGACACCGTCGGAGCCGCCGACGGGGAACGTCGCGACCTGGCGCCCCTCGGCCGCGGCCTCGGTGATCAACCGGTCGTAAGTCCGGCCGGTCTCCTCGCCGTCGCGGCAGATGTGCACGTTCGCGCCGAAGAGGTGGTCGAGGGAGACGTTGCCGGACCGCTCGTACGCGTCGCCGTCGCGGGGGACCTTCGCGGTCAGCACGAGCTCGCACCGCAACCCGAGCTTCGCGCAGGCAGCGGCGGTCTGACGGCCGTGGTTGGTCTGCAGCGCGCCGAAGGTGATCACCGTGTCGGCGCCGTTCTCGATCGCCGCGCCGAGCAGGAACTCGAGTTTGCGCAGCTTGTTGCCACCCACGCCGAGCGGATGCACGTCGTCCCGTTTGAGCAGCAGGTTCGGCAGGCCGAGGGCCTCGCCCAGCCGAGGCGCGGGGTGCAGCGGCGTCGGGTAGCCGCCGAGGTCGACGCGGGGGAAGCGATCGAGGTTCATGAACTTCACGTAACCACACCGAGGCTACTCGGTGGTATCGTTCGTTTGAACGAACGAGAACCTGCAGGGGGAGCCCATGACCACCTCGAAGGCGGACCTCGCGTTCACCGGCCTCGCCGAACAGGCCTCGATGCTCGCCGCCGGAGCCACGACATCCGTCGAGCTCACGCGCTTGGCGCTCGAAAAGGCCGAAGCCAGCCAGCCCGTTCTCAACGCCTTCAAATGCCTTCGCGCGGAAGAAGCCCTTCGCGAGGCCGAGGCGGCCGACCGGCGGCTGGCCGACGGCGAATCCGCTCCCCTGCTCGGCGTCCCGACCGCGATCAAGGACGACCTCGACGTCACCGGCCTGCCGACCGCGTTCGGTTGCGAAGGCGATTTCTCCGTCGCGACAACGGATTCCCCGCCCGTCGCCGCGCTCCGCGAGGCGGGCGCGGTGCTCATCGGCAAGACCAACACCCCGGAACTCGGCCAATGGCCCTTCACCGAAGGCCCGGCGTTCGGCGCGACCCGCAATCCGTGGGACACCGAACGCACCCCGGGCGGTTCCTCCGGCGGCGCGGCGGCGGCCATCGCGTCGGGGGTGATCGCCGCCGCGCTGGGTTCCGACGGGGCGGGGTCGATCCGGATCCCGGCCGCGTGGACCGATCTGGTCGGGATCAAACCGCAGCGTGGCCGCGTCCCGACCGAACGCGAACTCTTCCACGGCCTGACCGTGGTCGGCCCGCTCGCGCGCACCGTCGCCGACGCGGCCCTCCTGCTCGACGTCGCCGCCGGCACCGGCACCGCGTTCCAAGCCGCCGCCCGCCGCGAACCGGGCCGGATGCGGATCGGCCTGTCCACCCGGATCCCTTTCACCGCGACGAAAACCAAACTCGATCCGCACGCGCACGCGGCCGTCGTCCGGCTCGCGGAGCGGTTCGCCGAACTCGGCCACGAGATCGTCGAGATCGAACCCGACTACCGGCTGATCGGACTCACCTTCCTGCCGCGTTCGCTCGTCGGCGTGCGTGACTGGTCCCGTCGCGTCCCGGACCCGGCGCGGCTCGATCCGCGCACGCGCACCAACGCCCGGCAGGGCTCCGCACTGTCCGGCCCGGCGCTGCGGCTCGCCCGCGCCGCGGAACCGTTGCTGCAACGGCAGATCGGCTCGGTGTTCGGCCGGGTGGACGTCGTGCTCACGCCGACCACCGCCACGCCGCCACCGCGGATCGGCACCTTCGACAAGCTCTCCGGCTGGCAGACCGACCAGGCCATGATCGCCGCGTGCCCCTACGCTTGGCCGTGGAACGTGCTGGGCTGGCCGGGGGTCAACGTCCCCGCCGGGCCGAGCCCGGAAGGCCTGCCGCTCGGCGGCCAGCTGCTCGGTCCCTCGCATTCCGAGGAGCGGCTGATCTCGCTGGCCGCGCAACTGGAAGAGGTCGAACGGTGGCAGGACCGCAAACCCGAGACCGCTTGGTGAACACCCGCGAGGCCATCCTCCACGCCGCCCTCAAGGTGGTCGGGGAACAAGGTGTCGGCGGGCTGACCAACCGCCGGATCGCGCGGCAGGCCGAGGTCTCGCTCGGCACGCTGACCTACCACTTCCCCAGCCAGACCGCGTTGCTGCGCGAGGCGATGCTGCTGTTCGTCGAAGAAGAGACCACGAAGCTGACCGGGTTCGTCGACGCCTACCGCGAGCAGGGCCTGAGTGTCGAGCAGGCCGCCTCGGTGGTCGAGCAGGTCATCGAGCAGCTTCCGTTCGGCACCGACGAACTCGGCGCGCACGAGCTGTACCTGCAGGCCGCCCGCGACCCCGGGCTCCAGGACGCGGCCGCCCGCTGTTTCGCCGCGTACGACGAACTCGCGCTGGTGATCCTGAAAACGCTCGGCGTGCCGTCGCCGGAACGGCTGACCGGCCCGGTCGTCGCGCTGATCGCCGGGTTGCAGTTGCGCAGGCTGGCCACGGGCGACGACGGCGTCGGGGTGGCGCAGTCGCTGATGATGCTCGTCCGCGGCGCGTCATGACCGGTCCGCCGATCGTCAAGGGGACGGCGGCGTGGAAGTACTTCGGCGACTTCCGGGCCGGGCTGCTGGCGGGCCAGGTGCTGGTGCTGCAGGTCGCGCATCCGGTCGTCGCGGCCGGGGTGCGGGATCATTCCGACTACATCGAGGATCCGTGGACCCGGCTGATGCGCACCGCCGCGTCGCTGTCCATCTACATCTACGGCGGCCCGGAAGGCGCGCGGTACGAGGCCGATCGGCTGCGCGCACTGCACCGGTCGTTCACCGGCGTCGACGACGGCCGCCGCTACAGCGCGCTGAATCCGCACGCGTACGCCTGGGTGCACGCCACGCTCGTCATGGTTCCCGTTGACACACAACGGTTCTACGGCAATCCGATGACACCGTCCGAATTGGACGAATACTACGCGCAGATGCGCGACGTCGGAGCACTTCTGGGCCTGCGCGAACAGGACATGCCGCCGACGTGGCCCGAATTCGAGCGGTACTACGCGGAGATGATCGACGGTTTCGGCCCGAACGAGACGATCTCGACGTTGTTCGAAACGATCCGCACGGTGAAGAAACCGTGGCGGTGGCTGCCCGACGAACGATGGGTGCGGTTACAGCGGTGGCAGCATCAGGGGCAGATGTTCGTCATCCGCGCCACGCTGCCGCCCGCGTTCCGCGATCGCCTCGGTCTACAGTGGACAGATCGGGACCAGCGCCGGTTCGACCGGTTCCGCACGGTGGTGCGGCTGGCCGGCGGGCTGGTGCCGGTGACGTTGCGGTCTTCGCTCGTGCGCAGGATCGGCAGGCTCAACGTCTGGTTCCGGGCACACCCCTGTGTCTATCGATTCCTCGGCGGCGGTTAGTCCGCTAATCGCGCTTTCGGGTGCGCGCGTAGTGGGCTCGGGCCTTCGCCCGGTTGCCACAGCGGGCCATCGAGCACCACTGGCGCGACCGCCTCGGCGACGCGTCACAGAACCGCAGACCACAGTCGTCGGCGGCGCAGATCCGGACCGCGATGTCCTCGGTCGCGAGGTCGATCGCGTCGGCCGCGAGCGCGCCGAGAGCGGCGACGACCGAAACCGGCCTCAGCTCCTTGACCGGCTTGCCGTCGTCGTAACGCAGCCACGGCGACGGCGCGTCGGACGCCAGCTCGTTCACCAGAAGGACATCGGCACTCCGCGGCTCACCAAGCAGCACTTTGTCGACGGCTTCCCGCAGCGCCCGCGCGGCCGACAGTTCGCCCGCGCTCACCTCGGTGACGGCGAAGCCCATGAGCCGCAGCCATTCCGCGAGGGCGGCGAGGTCGGTGAGCAGCTCCCGGCGTTCCTCGTGCCGCTCGCGCACGGTGTTCACGAGGTCGAGACACGGTCGCCCGCCGTCGAAGACCCACTCCATCCGGTGATTCTAACCCTTGCCATCGGTTAGGATGTCGATCTACCGTCTAACCCCATGAACCGGTTAGAAAGCGAGACCGCTTCGGTCAACGGAATCCGTTTGCACTACCGGCGTGCCGGAGCGGGTCCCGCGCTCTTCCTCCTGCACGGTTGGCCGCAGACGTCCTTCTGCTGGCACGAGATCATCGGCGAGCTGGCCGAAACGCATACCGTCATCGCCCCCGACCTGCGCGGCTACGGCAAATCGGACAAACCCCGCGACGGCTACGACAAACGCACGATGGCGGCGGACGTCACCGCCCTCGCCACCCACCTCGGTTTCGAGCGAGTGTCCGTCGTCGGGCACGACCGCGGCGGCCGGGTCGCCCACCGCTGGGCACTCGACCGGCCCGATCAGGTCGACCGGCTCGCCGTCCTCGACATCATCCCCACCAGGGAACTCTGGAAACGCCTCGACACCGAGATCGGCCGCGCCTACTGGCACTGGCTGTTCCATCTTCAGCCGGATCTGCCGGAACTGCTCGCCGGCCGGGACATCGCCGCCTACCTCGGCTACTTCTTCGAACGCTGGACCCATCAGCGGCAGGGCCTGAGCCGGGAGGCCGTCGGCGAATACGTCCGCGCGTTCTCCGCGCCGGGCGCCTTGCGGGCAGGCTTCGACGACTACCGCGCCTCGTTCCCGCACGACGCGGAAGCCGACGACGCCGATTTCGACGCGGGCCGGCGGCTCGAACTCCCCGTGCTGGCGCTGTGGGGCGCGAGCGGTCTGCTGGGAAAGCTGCCGACACTGGAGATCTGGAAGGACTACGCGAACGACGTCTCCGGTGCGGCGATCGAAGAATGCGGCCATTTCCTCGCCGAAGAACGACCTCAGGCCCTGCTGGAAAACCTGAAACCGTTTCTTCTCGGCCGGGACCCCTACCCGCGTTAAGGGACGCCGTCCCCTTTACGGGGGACCCCGATTCACCCGGCGCTGTGACGCTTTCCCGGGCCGTCGTCGTTAACTTCGGCCGGGATGGGGAATTCACCGAGGGGGCGGCGCACGGCGCCGATGGTCATCGCCCGCGTACTCGCGCTCTGCGCGCTGGCGTCCGTTCTGCTGTCCGGCGCCGCTCAGGCGGACGGCGTGTCGAGCGGCGCGGACGTCCAGGTCGCGCAGACGCTCGGCACCCGCGATCTCACGGTCATCCTGCGGCGGATGGACATCGCGCCCGGACCGCTGCACGTCGACGTCGTCACGCATACCGGAAGCGCGCCGGGAACGCTGAAACTGCGCGCGTCCACCGCCGGAACGACCTTTTCCGAAACCACGGTGCGGCTGGACGGGAAACCAGGGGCCCATGCGGCGCGGCTTCAGGTCGATCAGCCGGGGCCATGGGAGCTCGGCCTGGACGACGGGACGGATACCGCGTCGATCCCGTTCATCGTCCCGGCCAGAGTCATCCCTCCGTGGGAGAAGGCCACCTTCGGCGGCTTCGTCGCCGCGGGCGTGTTCCTGGTGCTCGGCCTCGTCGTCGCGATGCGCGTCAAACGGCCACAGCTCGCGCTGATCCCGGCGGGCGGGATGGTCGCCGCGCTCGCGGTCGCGGTCACCGGCGCGATGCTTTCCGCGTCCACCCCGCCGCCACCCGCGCCAGGAACGGCCTTGGACCCGACGATCGACAACATCCAAGATCCGTACGCGAACGCGCAACTGTCCACAGTGGACTACTCTCGTCCGCCGGTGAATCTGGCCGTACGTTCGCCGAACGCGCGAGCGGGGGCGCTCGCCGAGGTGCGTCTCGCCCTCGCCGACGGCTCGACCGGCCGCCCCGTCGACGACCTTCTGGTGCACGACAACGCTTTGCTCCACCTCGTCGTCATCTCGCCGACGGGCAGGCTCTGGCATCTGCATCCGGTGCGCGTCGGCCCCGGCGACTACCGGGTGAAGTTCACCCCGCCCGAGGCCGGGACCTACGCGGTCGCCGCGGAACTTTCCCGGCGAGGCGGTGGCGTACAACTGCTCCGCACCACGCTGGGTGTCGCGGAGGGAACGGACTCCCCCGCCGAGCCCGTTCCCGCCGGAGCCGGAAAGCGGGTCGTGCAAGGGAATCCGGTCGACGTCGAGATCCGGCCGGGTACGCCGACCACGATCACCGCGCGGTTCGCCAACGCCGATCTCCAACCCTGGCTGGGCATGCTCGGCCACCTCATCGTCGTCGGCCCGATCTCCGGCGACCACCGGGTCGGCGCGGATGCCGCTGCCGCGCCGACCTGGGCCCATGTGCACTCGATGATCCCGCAGTCACCGGGAATGCCGGGCAAACCCGACGAAACAGTCGCCGCGTACGGCCCGGCCGTCCCGTTCACCTACACCTTCGCCACACCGGGCAAATACCGCGTCTGGCTGCAGGCCGAACGCGGCTACACGGTGCTGACCGTGCCCATGCAGATCGAGGTCCCGGCGGAAGGGGCACCGCAGTGAATTCCACAGTGGACAGACGAAGGCCGGTTCTGCTCATCTCCGTGGTCGCCGTGCTCGCGGCGGCGATCGTGGCCTGGCTGGTGTGGCCGAGCAGCGGCGGAGCACAGGTACAGCACTCGACGCAGGGCCCGTACACGGTGCGGATGTCGGTCGAAGATCCGCACCAGGGCGGCAATGTCTTCGCGCTGACCGTCACCGGTGCCACGCCGGACGTCGTCACGCTCGAACCCGTGATGCCCCAGATGGGGCACGCGCTCGCCCCGTCGCCCGCGATCGCGGAGGGACCGGGCCGGTTCCGCACGGGCGACGTTCTGCTGCCGATGCCGGGGCAATGGGAGATCACCGTTTCACTGCGTGGGCCGTCCGGCGCCACGCAGCACGTTTTTCCTTTGCTGGTCAAGTAAGAGAGGGAGGTCGGGGGATGGATCTCACCGCGGGAGGGGCACGGGTCGCCTCGGTGGCGCGAAGTGAACGCACCGGTCTGCTGCCGGCGGGCACGGTGCTGGCCGGATCGGTGATCTCGCTGATCGGGCTGACCTGGGACATCCAGTGGCACGGCGACGTCGGCCCGGACACGTTCTTCACGATGCCACATCTGTTCCTGTATTCGGGCAGCGCGATCTCCGGGCTCGCGAGCCTCGTGGTCGTGCTGATGACCACGGCCGCGCGCCGGGCGGGACGGCCGATCGACGCACGGGTCGGCGGCCGCGCGATCAACGTCTTCGGCAAGATCTTCGCCGCGCCCGCCGGCTACCTGGTGACCGGGACGGGCGCGGCGATGTTCCTGCTGTACGGCCTCTGGGACCAGTGGTGGCACGGTCTTTACGGCTTCGACGCGGTGATCGACTCGCCGCCGCATATCGGGCTGCTGCTGTCGATCACGCTGAGCATCATCGGCACGGTCATGGTCTTCGCGGCCGCGCGGGAACACCGCTGGGGCACCGTCGGCGTGGTCGGCAGCCTCGGCGTGCTGATCGCGTTCAGCACGGTGACCGTGCTGGGGTTGCAGCAGATCGACGTCGACGGGCTCGACGTCGTCTCGGTCGGAATCGCGCTGCTTTCGGTGCTGCTGGTCTCGGCGGGCGCCGGGTTCTGGGGACGGCCGGGCGGAGCGGTCCGGGTCGCCGCGGCGCTGGCGGTCATCCAGGCGATCACCTGGTGGTTCTCGCCGTGGGCCGCGGAGGCGTACGCGAGCGCCGTCGGCCTGCCGATGCGCGACTACATCGACGGCGTCCCCGCGATGCCTTCGATGATGCCGATGGCGCTGCTGCCGATCGCGGCCGTACTCGAAGCGGTGTACCTGCTTTCGCGCCGCGGCTGGTCGGCGGGCCGGGTTTCGGTGCTGGCAGGCGTGGTCGGCGGGCTGCTGGCCGGTGCGAGCATGCCGATCCAGAACGCGATCGTCTACGGCGCCGACCGGATGCCCTGGGCGGTCGTGTTCGCGACGGGCGCCGCGGGCGCGGTGGTCGGGCTGCTCGGCGGCTTCGCCGGGTGGCGGTTCGGCGGGATGCTGAGGCTGCTGGCCCCGGCGAAGGGGGAGAACGCGCATGCGTAAGACATTGCTGGCCTTGGCGGCGGCGATCGGGTTGCTGTTCGCGACCACGCCCGCGGCGAACGCCTACGAACCGGTGAACATCGTCCACACCGAACGGGTCCAGGTCGGACCGTACGGGATGACCGTCGGCTTCAGCACCTGGCCGTTGCGCGCCATGCAATCGCTGGACTTCACGTTCATCCCGGACGACGGGATCGCCGGGAAGTCGGGGACGCTCGCGTTCCTCAACCCGGAGACCGGGCGGCTGGGCCGTCCTCAGCCGCTGGCGAAGCATCCGCGGAAACTGGAGGTGTGGGGACTGGACATCCGGGCCCTGCAGACACAGGGCTCGTGGACGTTCCGGTTCGAGATCGACGGGCCCGCGGGCAAGGGCGCGGGAGAACTCCGTGATCTGGCGGTGCTGGAACAACCGGGGCCGCCGATGGCGGTGAGCTGGTCGATCAGCCTGATCCCGCTGATCGTCCTGGCCGTCCTGATCGCCGTCGCCTGGCGGCGTACGAAATCCCGGCTGCGGGGGAACGGGCTCCCCGCGACGGTGTGACTCGAAGTGACCGGTGATCGGATGGCTCGCGTGTCCCGACGGGCACGCGAGCCTTTCGTCATGGGCTCAAATCGAACTGTCCGGCCTTGACCGCCTTGAGAAAGGCGTTCCACTCACCGGAATCGAAGACGAAGACGGGACTGTTGGCCAGTTTGGTGTCACGGACCCCCACCAGGCCTTCGCGGGCGAGGTTGACCTCGACACAGTTCCCCCCGTTGGGCTCGCTCGCGAAGGACTTCTCCCACGCGGAGTCGTCGAACAGCGACACGGCCGTGGTCGGATCGTAATCCGCCGCCGATGGATAATCGGCCATTGGTCGTACCTCCGAACGTCGGTCGGGGGCGCGGGTCGCGACCTGCGCGAACCGTCACCGTCCCGGCTTCTCCCTGCCTCAACGGGACTATCCCGCACGGCCAAGTGGGTGATCAACTCCGCCCACCCTCGACATGAAGATTATTCCAGGAGTAGGATTAATCGCAGCGGCCGGGGCTCGGTTGTTGGTGAATCGCTCGCAGTACGTTTCACCGTTTCGGCAGGCCATCGACGGCAGATGACCGGCAGGGACGTCTGCCCCGCGGCGCATGACCACCCACCGCCGACCTCGTGGGGGAGGATCAGCGTGATCATTCAGGACACCATGCCGGCGACGGTACTCGCCGTCGGCAGGCTCATGGCCGGGACGGCGGGCGAAAGCCGCCGCTCCGCGCATCTTTTCGACTTGCACTCCGGGGGTTCGCACCCCGAGTTCCTGCACGCCCGCTGTGGCGCGGCGATGCCTTACGACCACTTGGAATGGGTCCCCGTCGGTTCGGGGATGCCCTGCGAGCGTTGCCTCGGCCTCGCCGGTTCGGCCGACCAGGCGCGGCTGCCGCGTCCGAGCCGGGGGGTGTGACCGCCATGGCCGTCCGCCTCACCACGCTGCTGTTCCGCCGTGAGGACGAACGCCTGGCCTCGGCGAAGCACCACCACCGCACCATCGGGCTGGAACTGCGTCAGCGGTTCGGGTTCAGCCTCATCCAGGCCCCGCTGCGCAAGCAGCCGCCGTGGAACTCCGAAGTCGATTCGCCGGGCGCGCACCGGGACCTGATCAGGACCGGCCGGCCGCTCGAAGGTCAGTTCGAGCTGACACCCCTGATCGGGCATCTGACCGGCCGGGCCTGACGAGAATCAGGGCTTGCGACCCAATCCGCCGAGCCCGCCGGTGAACGTCGGGTCGTCCGCGAACCGGTCGCTGGCACGGGAATCCGCCTCGTCGAGATGCCAGGTGGCCATCCAGTCGATACCCGGCTCCACCATCTCCAGCCCGTCGAAGAACGACGCGAACTCCGCGCGGGACCGCAGATGGAACGGCGCGCTGGTCTTCTTGTACAGCTCCTGGACGTTCTCCCGGTTGTCGCCTTCCTTGCGCGTGACGCCGTCCTCGGTCAGATGCGAGGACAGGAAGTACGAACCCGACGGCAGGAAATCGAGATAGCGCTGGACCATCTCGTACACGGGCTCGTCCGGGCCGAGGAAGTACAGCAGGCCGACCAGTACCAGCCCGATCGGCTGGCGCGGGTCGATCACCCCGGTTTCGAGGGCGCGTTTCCAGATGTCGGCGGGGTCCCGGACGTCGCCCTGCAGGACCGCGTGCCGACCGAGCAGGCCCTCACGTTCCAGCAGCAGCTGGGAATGCGCGACGGCGACCGGTTCGATGTCGACGTACACGACCCGGCTGTCCGGGTTGACCGCGCTCGCGATCTGGTGGACGTTGCCGACGGTGGGCACGCCGGAACCGATGTCGAGGAACTGCGTGATCCCCTGACGGGCCAGGTATCCCACGCCGCGGCCGAGGAAGTCGCGGCCGACGCGGGCGAACGTCTTGACCTCCGGGAACTGCTTGAGCACCTGCGAGCCGAACTCGCGGTCGATGGCCCAGTTGGCCGAACCACCGAGGAACCAGTCGTACACCCTGGCCACGTTGGGTCGTTCGAGATCGACCCCCTCGGGGGCCACCGGGTCGATGGGGTCGTGCTGCGTCGTCATACCGTCACACCTCGTCAGGAAGCGGGTTTGCGGGCGACCCCGCCGATGGCGCAGTCAACCGCAGGCGGGTGGGGGTCGTCCAGCCGCCATGCGCCGACCGGGACCAGACCCGGTGCCACGAGGTCGAAATCCCCGAAGAAACCGAGGATCTCTTCCCGGTCGCGGAAGGACGCGGGCGTGCTCGACTGTTCGTACTGCTTCACGACGCGCTGGATCTGGGCCAGCTCGTCACCCTCCACGCCGGACATCGTGACGTGGGACAGGACGTAGAAGGAACCGGCGGGCAGGAGCCTCCGGTAGCGCGCGATGACGTCGGCGAGTTCGGGGCCCGGCACGAAATGCAGGACCGCGACGGTGAGCAGGGCGACCGGTTTCGCCGGGTCGAGCACGCCGGTGTCGAAGGCGTGTTCCCAGATGTCGTCCGCGTCGCGCAGGTCGCCGCCGATCACCGCGTGCCTGGCCGGGTCCCCGTTCTTCTCCAGCAGGATCCTGGCGTGCGCGACGGCGACCGGTTCGTTGTCGACGTACACGCACCGGCTGTCGCCGTCGACCTCGTCGGCGATCTCGTGGACGTTGCCGACCGTCGGCACGCCGGAACCCAGGTCGAGGAACTGGGTCACGCCGTGCTCGGCGCAATACCGGACGGCGCGGCCGAGGAAGGCCCTGTTCGCCCTGGCGGCGGTGCGCACGAGTGGGAAGGTCTTGACCAGCTGCTCGCCGAATTCCCGGTCCACCGCCCAGTTCGCGGTGCCCCCGAGCGCCCAGTCGTAGATCCGGGCGGCGTTGGGCCGCTCGAGATCCACGCCTTCGGGGAGGAACCGCGGGTCCATCTCAGGCTTGCATCTGTGTTCTGTAGAGCTCGGCGAGTTCCTTGAGGAACTGCCGGGTTTCCTGGCGTTCCAGCGCGGCGCCGCGCAACCTGTCCCAAGAGTCCACGAAGATGTTGAAGTCCTTGACGTCGTCGAGGTACAACCCGCCGGCGGAATGTTCGATGTAGACGAAATCCCTGGTGCGGTCGGGGAAACGCATGATGGTGAAGTCGTTGGGTACGGCGGCGAGCCGCGCGCCGAACGGCAGCACGTGCACGTACACGCGCGGATGCTTGTCCAACGCCAGCAGATGCTCGACCTGGTCCAGCATCACCGCCGGCGCGGAACCACCGGGAGCGCGGCGCAAGGCGCCTTCGCTGATGATGAACCGGTAGTAGGGCGGCTGCTGCTGCTCGAAGACGGCCTTGCGGTCCAAGCGGTTGCGGACCAGCGAAGTGACGTCGGTGGCGCCGGCTTCGGTGAACTGCTTGAGCATGTAGTGCTCGGACTGCAACGGGCCGGGGATGCGCTCACCGTGCCAGGTGAGGATCTCCGCGGCCGCTGGTTCGAGGTCGGTGAAGGTGCGGAACCAGTGCGGCACCACGGATCGGTAACCGGACCAGTGGCCGCGCTGCCCGGCCGCGGCGCGGGCCAGGTTCATCAACGTGTCGGCCTCGTCGCCGTTGATCCCGAACGCGTTCAGCATCGATCGCACATCCCCGAGCTTGACCCCGACGGCACCGGACTCGATCTTGTTGACCTTGCCCTGGGTGCAGCCGAGCACTTCGGCGACCTGCTGCTGTGTCATCCGCGCGGCGTTGCGGGCATGCCGGAGCTCGTTCCCGAGCTGCTTCCGGCGCGAGGTGACGGTGCTGGCCATCGCCTTGCTCTCCCGGACATAGACCAGGACCGCGGCTGCCCGCCGTCCTGCGCGCGAATACTCGAACCCACCCAGGGTACTTCACCTTGCGGGGTTCGATGATGACATTGCGCAGCGTTCCAGGAAACGGCCGAAAACACCAGTCACCTGGTACGTCACCCTGGTGGCGGAGCGATCTCGTCACATTTCGGGCACGCCGGTCGGGCATAGTGACCGAGTGGACCAATCCCCCTTCGCCGAGCAGGTCACCGATGGCGTGTTCGGGTACGTCCAGCCCGACGGCTCCTGGTGGATCAACAACTGCGGCTTCGTCGCCGCGGGCGAGCACACGGTGGTGATCGACACCTGTTCGACCGAACGGCGCACCAGGGCGCTGCTGGCGACGGCGGAGTCGACCGCCGGGGCGCCGGTGACCACTGTGGTCAACACGCATCATCACGGCGACCACACGAACGGCAACTACCTGGCGGCCGGCGCGACGATCATCGGGCACCGGAAGACCCGCGAGGTGATGGTCGCGACCGGGATCAACACCTACGAGAACTCGTTCACCGGGAACGACTGGGGCCATCTGGAGCTGCGGCCGCCCGAGGTGCTGTTCGACGACCGGCTGACCGTGCACGCCGGCGACGTCCGACTGGAGCTGATCCACCCCGGACACGCCGCGCACACCACCAACGACGTACTCGTCTGGCTGCCGGAGCGGCGGGTGCTGTTCGTCGGCGACCTGATCTTCAACGGCGGCAGCCCCTTCGCGCTGATGGGCTCGCCCGCCGGCTGGCGGAAGGCGCTGGACCTGGTCCGCGAACTGGAGCCGGAAACGATCGTGCCGGGCCACGGCCCGGTGTGCGGCCCCGAGGCGATCGACGTCGTCGACGGATACCTGGGTTTCCTGCAGAAACTCGCCTCCTACGGGAAGGCCGCGGGGTTGACGCCGCTTCAGGCCGCCCGCGAAGCGGATCTCGGGCCCTATGCGTCACTGTCCGAACAGGAACGGCTTCCGGCGAACCTGCACCGGGCTTACGCCGAACTGGACGGGCTGGAGTGGGATGGGGCGATCGACCTGGGGGCGGCACTGGCGGACATGGTCACCTTCAACGGTGCGCCCATCCGGTGCTTCTCCTGACGCTCTGGCGCTTTCGCCCCGGGGGTGCCGCGGGGTGTTGCCGCGCGGGGTGTTGCGAAAGCCACTTTCGCAACGTTGAAGGTTGCGAAAGTGGCT
>NZ_JBHXIB010000090.1:0-17263 GCF_042723975.1 Amycolatopsis sp. NPDC058340
AGGACACCGCCGGACTAACATTAGAAAAGGTCTGGGACCTGGTCGAGAACCGAGAGTTCTCCCAGGTCCCAGACCTTTTTTCATACCCGAACCCGCTACACCCGTGCTTGAAGCCGCCACACGCGTGTTTGAAGGCGTAACTCGCGTGATCGCAGGGACGACACAGGTGATCAGACGGACGACACGGCCTCGCGTCACCGGGTGGGCCGTGTCGTCCGTCTGATCACGAGTGTCGTCCCTGCGATCACGGGTGCCGTCCACCTGATCACACGAGATACGGCTTCAAGCACACGAGATACGGACCCAAGCACACGAGACACGGGCCCAAGCACGCGAGACACGGGCCCAAGCACGCGAGACACGGCCACAGGCACACGAAATACGGCCTTGGGCACGAGGGACGACAGCCTGGGCACGCGAGCGAGGGGCACGGGCACGCGAAGGAGCGGGAGACCCGACCGCATTTAGAGGACTAAATGCGGGAAGGGGCGAGCGCGGGGAGGGTGTCGGCGAGCGGGCCGCGGACGACGGCGGTGGCCATGGAGTCGTAGGGCGTCTCGGTGCCGTTGCAGATGACCACGGCGGCGCCGGCCCGTGAAGCGACGCTCACCAGCGAGGCGGCCGGCTGCACGCTCAGGGAAGATCCGGCCACCAGCAGGAGATCGCTGTCGGAGACGGCGGCGCGGGCGGCGCGGAGCAGGTTCTGGTCCAGGTGCTGGCCGAACGACACGGTGGCCGACTTCAGGATGCCGCCGCACACCAGGCAGGGCGGGTCGGCCTCGCCTGCCCGGACGCGTTCCAGCGTCGAGCGCATGTCCCGGTGATCGTCACAGGACAGGCAGACGGACTCGAACATGGTCCCGTGGAGTTCCAGCACCCGCTCGGGCGGAGAGCCCGCCTTCTGGTGCAGCCGGTCGATGTTCTGGGTGACGATCCACGCCGGCGACAGGCGCTCGAGCGCGTAGTGCGCCGGGTTCGGCACGGCGTCCCAGCCGGGATGCACCAGCCGCGCCTGCCAAGTCCGTTCCCGGACCTCGCGGCTGCCCTGGTACGCCTTGAGGTTCGACATCTTCTCCGCGCCCGGGTCGCGGGTCCACAGCCCCTGCGGGCCGCGGAAGTCGGGGATCCCCGAGTCGGTGGAGATCCCGGCGCCGGTCAGTGCGACGATCCGGCCGGCGCCGGCCACGAGTGAGCGGGCGGTGCTCAGGGTGCTGGTCACCGGCCCATCATCCCTCTACTTGAGCGCGCTGCCCGCCTGCCAGTTCGCCCACGACTTCGACCAGTCGCCGTAGAGGTCCCACACCGGCAGCTGCGGGCCACCGGAGTTGGTCACCTCGACGACGTCGCCGAGCCCCATGTTCTGGTAGAACCACTGCGCGTTGGCCGCGTTGAGGTTGATGCAGCCATGCGACACGTTCGAGCTGCCCTGCGCGCCGACACTGTTCGGGTTCTCGTGGACGAACTCGCCGTCGTTGGAGATGCGCAGCGACCATTTCTCGTTCGCCTTGTAGTACCCCGGCTGCCCTTGGCAGACGCCGTACGTGCACGAGTCCATCGTGTAATTCTCGTGTTTGTCCGAAATGACGTGCGCGCCCAAATGGGTCGGCGTGGCGTCCTTGCCCATGGAAATGGGCATCGATTTCGCGAGCTGGCCGTTGTGGAAGATCTGCATCTGCTCGGTGTTGCCGTCGGCCTTCGCGACCCAGGAATCATGCACTTTGTACGTTTCGGTGCGATCGGTGGCGCCGTACACGCCATTGCCGAAATCGACGCCGTAGATCATCGCCGACACCTTGAGCGTCGTCCCAGGCTGCCAATACACCTTGGGGCGGTAGTGGACGTTCTTGTCGTCGATCCAGTACCAGGAGCCTTCCTGCTTCGGCGTGGACTCCACGGACAGCTTCTTCTCCACCTCGGCCTTGTTCTTCACCGGCTGGCCGAAGGTGAACACGATCGGCTGCCCGACGCCGACACCGCCGGAAGCGACCGCCGAGGGCGCCGGGATCAGGTTCGGGTTCGCCTGCTGCTTCGGGCTCAGCGTGGAGAGCCTGCTCTGTTGCTCGACGGGCTTTCCGTCGGTGCCCTGGGCATGCGCCACGATCTTGTAGGTGCTGCCATAGCCGAGCGGTTCGGTGGTCTTCCAGCTGAGCCCGTCGCTCGCCAGTTCGCCCTTGACCTGGTTGCCCTTGTCGGCGTTGCTGACGGTGACGTCGATCAGCTTGCCGTGCTCCGCCTTGACCACCACCGGGGTCGCCGGATTGACGTTCGTCCCGCCCGCCGGGTCGATGGTCACCGAAACCGGGCTTTCGTCCGATCCCGCGCTCGGGCCGGAGGAATCGGAAGCGCCGGTGCCGCCGGATGACGAGCAGGCCGAGATCAGCAGTATCGCGGCGAGTATTCCGGCCGTCGAAAGTAATGTCTTCTTGGGAAACATATGGTTCTCTTTTTATGTCGCGCCATCAGCGGAAAGTTCTCTTTCAAAACTACGCGACGAAGAAGACGTGATCGCTGCCGGATGGTTGCCTGTCAGGCCACGACGAGACCGGGCGCACCATAAAGACCGGGGCCATCGACCCTCAATTCACCCAAATAGGTCTTCGCGGCTTCGTAGGCCTCGGCGGTCAGTGCCGCGGTGTGGCTGAAGTCGAGCGGGCTGACCCGCACCGGCTTCGGCCCCGGCACGTACACCACGGGCACTTCGGCCGCGGCGATCGGCGCCTCCAGGACCGCCTGGTTCCGCATGCTGATCATCGCGGTGAACATCATCACCTCCGCGAAGGTCTGCGGGGTGCCGGGCATCTTGCCGGGGAAGGCGCAGTCGAGGACGACGAGCGATTTCGCGCCCATGGTGAGTGCCTGGCGCATCGGCACGTTGGCGACCAGGCCGCCGTCGTAGAGCATGCGCTCCCCGAAGGGCACCGGCGGATAGATCCCCGGGATCGCGCAACTGGCCAGCAGAGGCGCCAGAACGGGCCCGGAACGGATCAGCAGCGGCTCCGCGGTGTCGACGTCCGTCGCGACGACACCCAGCGGCAGCGCGAGATCTTCGAACCGGACGCCTTCGCCGATGTGCTCGTCGACGATCGCGGCGAGCCCGGTGTTGGGGAACAGGTTGGTCTTGCTGTGCCGCAGGGTCCGCACCTGACTGAGCACGCCGCCCGGGAAGGCCTCGTGCCGTGTCATCCGTGACCAGATCCGGTCGAGCCTGCCGCCTGCTTCACCCCCGAGGGCGAGGACGGCGGCGTTCAACGAGCCCACCGAGGTGCCGACGACGAGATCGGGCGCGACGCCCGCTTCCGTGAGGGCGCGCAGCATCCCGACCTGCATCGCCCCGAGACTGCCGCCGCCACCGAGGACGAAACCGATCGGCTGGGGCAGGTTCAGGGCGGCCATGCCCGGAATCTAGTCGTCCGCGCCGATCTTCGCCGGGGTGGCTTCTTCGGCCGTGACCGCGAGCGCTTTCTTCTTCTTGTAGCGCAGCAGGAAGAACACGGCGACGCCGACGAGTACGCCGACGATGACCAGGCCGCCGGTGTTGAGCGCGCCTTCGACCTTCTTGGCCGCCTCGCCGAGCGCGGCACCGATGCCGATGTGGATGGCCGACCAGCAGGCCGCGCCCGCCGCGGCGGCGGGCAGGAACTTCCGGAAGGGCAGACCCGAGGTCCCGGACGCGGCCGGGGTCAGCGTGCGGATCACCGGGAGGAAGCGCGCGAAGAACACCGCCCACGCGCCTCGCCGTTCGAGCACACCCGTCGCCTTGTCCCAGGCGTCGAGGCCGTACTTGCGGATCAGCTTCGTCTCGCGCAGACGCGGGCCGAAGCGTTTGCCGATCGCGTAGCCGAGCGAGTCGCCGAGTGCGGCGCAGACCGTCACGACCGCCCACAGGGTGAGGAAACGCGAGACCGACGTCGCCGTCGTGGCCGCGACCAGCAGCCCCGATTCACCGGGGGCGATGAAGCCGAGCCCGATGGTGCATTCGGCGAACACGAGTCCGCCGGTCGCCGCGACGAGTCCCGGTTCCGGGAGTCCCTGCAGCCAGTTCAGAAGATCAGTTACCAACGCCACCAGGTCACTTTACTGATTCGTGACCTGGTGGGTGGCGATGTCGCGAAGAGGGTGACCGGAGTCACCGTGCCAGCAGCGAGCTGGCTTCCTGCGCGGCGGGACCTTCGGCGGCCAGGTGGGCAAGGTTCTCCGACAGCGGCTCCCCGCGGTGGGCCTTCGTCTGAGCGAAAAGGCGACCGGCCCGATACGACGAGCGTACGAGCGGCCCCGCCATCACACCAGCGAAGCCCATCGCTTCGGCTGCCTTCGAATGTTCGACGAACTCTTCGGGCTTGACCCAGCGGTCCACGGGGTGGTGCCTGGGCGAGGGCCGCAGGTACTGGGTGATGGTGAGGATCTCGCAGCCCGCGTCGACCAGGTCCTTCATCGCGGGCGCGACCTCTTCCGGCGTCTCACCCATGCCGAGGATCAGGTTCGACTTCGTCACCAGACCCGCCTCACGCGCGCGGGTGATGACCTCCAGCGACCGCGCGTAGCGGAAGCCGGGGCGGATGCGCTTGAAGATCCGCGGCACGGTCTCGACGTTGTGCGCGAGCACCTCGGGGCGGGAGCTGAAGACTTCGGCGAGCTGGTCGGGATCCGCGTTGAAATCCGGGATCAGCAGTTCGACCCCGGTACCCGGGTTCAGCGCGTGGATCTGACGGACGGTTTCGGCGTACAGCCACGCGCCGCCGTCTTCCAGGTCGTCGCGCGCGACGCCGGTGACGGTCGAGTAGCGCAAACCCATCGCCTGGACGCTTTCAGCGACCTTGCGCGGCTCGGTGCGGTCCAGCTCGGCGGGTTTGCCGGTGTCGATCTGGCAGAAGTCACAGCGCCGCGTGCACTGGTCCCCACCGATCAGGAACGTCGCCTCACGGTCTTCCCAGCACTCGTAGATGTTGGGACAACCGGCTTCTTCGCAGACGGTGTGGAGGCCTTCACGGCGCACCAGGCCTTTGAGTTCGGTGAACTCCGGACCCATCCGGGCGCGCGTCTTGATCCACGACGGCTTCTTTTCGATGGGAGTCTGGGAATTCCGGACCTCGAGCCGCAACAGCTTGCGGCCATCTGGGGCAGCACTCACACCGTCACCCTACGCCCGCCGGAGCAGTGCTCGCCGCTCACGCGGGGTCGGGGGTGACGCCCGTCAACTTGGTGGTCAGATCCCACAACGCGGCACCGAGTGATTCGCTCCTAGCGGCGGCCAGCGGGCGCACCTTGACCGGGGCGCCGCGAAGTCCGCCGAGCCCGCGAGGGCCGATGTAATCGCCGCCTTCGGCCTCGGGGGAGGTCGCCGCGAACAGCTGCGGGAGGGTGCCCTGGCGGGCGTTCTGCGCGATGAAGATCTCGCCGATCCGGTTGCCCCCGGCGACGAGCGCGCGCACCACCCGGTTGCGGTAGGAACGGGCCATTCCCGAACCGAGTCCCGTCCAGGTGTAGCCGGGGTGCGCCGCCACGCTGACGACATCCTCGCCCGCGGCGCGCAGCCTGCGGTCGAGTTCGAGCGCGAACACCTGATTGGCGAGTTTCGACTGGCCGTAGGCCGAGCCGGGGTTGTACATCCGGCGTTCGAAGTTCGGGTCGGCGACGTCGATGCGCGCGCCCGTCGCCGCGACACTCGACAAGGTGACGACGCGCGCTCCCGAGCCGTTGCGCAGTGACGGCATCAGCAGCCAGGTCAGCACCGCGTGCCCGAGATGGTTCGTGCCGAACTGGGTTTCGAAACCGTCCTTGGTGTGGCCGCGCGGGGTCGCCATCACACCCGCGTTGTTGACCAGGACGTCGAGCTTGCCGTCCGTCAGCTCCTGGACCTTCTTCGCGGCTTCGCGGACCGAGTCGAGGTCGACGAGATCCAGCCGGACGAGCTCGGGTGCGTCCCCGGTCGCGGCCGCGCGCACCTGCTCCAGCGCCTTGGCGCCACGCTCCGGCGACCGGCAGCCGAGCAGCACGCGGGCCCCCTTGCCCGCGAGCACCTCGGACATCCGCAGCCCCAGCCCCGAGTTCGCGCCGGTGACGAATACGGTCCGGCCGGTCTGATCCGGGATGTCGGCCTCGGTCCAGCGCGCGTGAGCAGCCATGCGGGTCACCTAACTACATCGTCGGCCGTGCCGCTACGCCAGGTCAGGCGCTCGGCGCGAGCAACCGGAGCAGGTGACCCATGGGGCTGCGGCGGCGGGCGGGCTTCGCGTGCCGCCCGTGCCGGAGCAGGGTGGCGAACGCGCTGCCGACCTTGGTGATCTCCTCGGCCGGCTCGTTGCCGTCGGCCAGCCCCGCCGTCAGCGCGAGAGTGCGCAGCTCGGCTTCGTGGCCAGGGATCAGCGCGGGGCACCGCTCGAGGGCCGCGTCGAGAACGGCGCGGAGGGTCTCGTGTTCGGTGGTGGCGCTGTTCCAGGCGCGGGTGACGGCTTCGACCCGGTCGAGCGCGAGGTCCTGGTCGGCGTAGTCCGGATCGGTCATCTCGGCGCGGAGGTGACCGGCGAACACCTGGTTCCACTTGTACCGAAGGGCGACCAGAAGCTCCTCTTCGGTCGCGAAGTACTTGGTGGCGCCAGGGATTTCTTCGAGTGAGATCGCGTCGGACGGGTGGTGACCCGCCTGGCGCAGTGCGGCTTCGAGGATGTCGCGCCGCTGGTAGAAGTCGTTCCAGCTCATGATGTGGGCTCCCCTCCGTGACCCGGTTCATACCGCAGGTTTGCGGCATACTCCCGGTACGGACCTGACAGCAGCCAACATACCATGGGTATGGAGCGGGACCGGCGGCGTAAAGTTGTGAAGGTGGCGACAATGAGGTCAAGGCGGCTGGACTACTCCGAGTCCACCCGGTCGGCACTCGTCGAGAGTGCCGTTGAGCTGTTCACCAAACGTGGGTACGCGGGCACGTCTCTCGACGAGATCGCCAAGCGGGCCAGGGTGACGAAAGGCGCGCTGTACCACCATTTCAGTGGGAAGCAGGCGCTGTTCGAGGCTGCCTTCGACACGGTCGAGAGCCAGGTGTTCGACCGGCTCGAAAAGATCATGAACGGCCCCGATTCGCCGTGGGAGCGGGCGCTCGCCGGGTTGCGCGGCTTCCTGCAGAGCTGCCTCGACCCGGCGTACCAGCGCATCGCGATCCACGAGGCGCCGGTGGTGATGGGCTGGGAACGCTGGCGCGAGGCGGAGGAGCGGTGCAGCTTCGGCCTGGTCCGCACCGGGATCCAGTCGCTCATCGAGGTCGGCGAGGTCGACGACGTCCCGGTGGACGTCACCGCGCGGCTGCTGTTCGGCGCGTTGTCGAGCGCCGCGATCGAGATCGCCAGCTCGCCGGAGCCGAAGAAGGTCAGCGCCCAGGTCGAAGAGGTCCTGGTGCGGCTGCTCGTCGGGTTCCGCCGTGTTCCGCCCGCTGAGCACGGGAAAGCGAGCTGACCACTCCGTCTATAGGGTGACGGCGTGGACCTCAGGATCTTTACCGAGCCCCAGCAGGGGGCCAGCTACGAAGACCTGCTCCGGGTGGCGAAGGCCACCGAGGACGCGGGCTACGACGCCTTCTTCCGCAGCGATCACTACCTGAAGATGGGTTCGGCGACCGGGCTGCCGGGACCGACCGACGCGTGGATCACCCTCGCGGGTCTCGCCCGCGAGACCCGGCGTGTGCGGCTGGGCACGCTCGTCACCGCCGCCACCTTCCGGCATCCGTCGGTGCTCGCGATCTCGGTCGCGCAGGTGGACCAGATGTCCGGCGGCCGCGTCGAACTCGGCCTCGGATCGGGCTGGTACGACGACGAGCACACCGCCTACGGCCTCGACCTGCCGCCGATCAAAGAGCGCTTCGACCGCTACGCCGAGCAGCTGGCCGTCGTCACCGGGCTGTGGGAGACGCCGGAGGGGGAGACGTTCTCCTTCGACGGCGAGCACTACCAGCTCGTCGACTCGCCCGGCCTGCCCAAGCCGGCGCAGCGGCCCCGGCCGCCGGTGATCATCGGCGGTGGCGGCAAGAAGCGCACCCCGGCGCTCGCCGCCCGCTACGCGGACGAGTTCAACCTGCCGTTCGTGGGGCCGGACGCCGCCGCGGCGCAGTTCGGCCGCGTCGACGACGCCGCGCGCGAGATCGGCCGCGACCCCAAGGAGATCATCCGGTCGGCCGCGCTCGTCGTCGCCGTGGGCCGTGACGACGCCGAGGTCGCGAAGCGTGCTTCGGTGCTCGGGCGCGAGGTTTCCGAACTGCGTGAGAACGGGCTCGCGGGGACGCCGTCCGAGGTCGTCGAGAAGATCGGGCAATGGCGGGAGAAGACCGGGATCACCCGGCTCTACCTGCAGCTGCTGGACCTCTCGGATCTGGACCAGGTCGAGCTGATCGCCTCCGAGGTCGCGCCTCAGCTGGACTGAGCCTCGTGAGTGGTAAGGACGGTTCTAACCGTCCTTACCACTCACGAGTCGCTAGTTCTGCAGGGCGAAGGTGACGCCGGGGGCGGCCGGGGCCTCGGGGCGCGGCAGCCAGCGCTCGTCGCTCACCGGCAGCTCGCCTTCCAGCGCCGCGAGCACGGCTTCACGCGCCATCGGCAGCACCGACGCGACGGTGACCTCGCGGTCGAGCTCGTAGGAAAGCGAAGTCACGCCCGCGTCCCGGATGCCGCACGGGACGATCTTGTCGAAGGCGCCCAGGTCGGCGTTGCAGTTCAGCTCGAAACCGTGCATGGTCACACCGCGCTGGACGCGGATGCCGATCGCGGCGATCTTCCGTTCCGGGCCGCGGTCGTCGGCGGGGATCCAGACGCCGCTGCGGCCCTCGACCCGGCCGGTGTGCACGCCGAGCTGGTCGCAGACGGTGATCAGGGCCTCTTCGAGACGTCGCACGTAGTGCACGACGTCGATCGGGTCGGCGAGTTTGACGATCGGGTACCCGACCAGCTGACCAGGACCGTGCCAGGTGATCTTGCCGCCGCGGTCGACGTCGATCACCGGGGTGCCGTCGGTCGGCCTGTCCTCGGCTTCGGTGCGCTTGCCCGCCGTGTACACCGACGGGTGCTCCAGCAGCAGCATCGTGTCGGGGCCCTCGCCGTCGGCACGGGCTGTCACGTATCGGCGCTGGAGTTCCCAGGCTTCGGTGTAGTCGATCGTCCCGATCTCGCGGACGTCGACGGGCTCGGTGGCGGCACGGCATGACGTGGTCGAAGAGCTCACGTCAGCGACACTACGCGCCGCCGCGCGGCAGTGGCAGCAGGCCCAGAGCGGCCGCCGAAATCAGGCCCACACCACCCACCGCGAGCACGGATCCCGCGGTGTCGGTCAGCCAGTGCACGCCCAGCACGATGCGGCAGAGGGCGCCGAGCACCGTCGCCGCGGCGGCGATCGTGATCGCCAGGCGCGCGAGATGCGGCCGGGTCCACGCGCACAGCAGCACCGCGACGAACCCCGTGCAGGCGACGGCGACCACGTGCCCGCTCGGATAGCTCAGATCGGGGAACTCGCGAGGCCGTTCCCGGTAGAAGGCGGGTTTCGCGATCAGGCTGGTCATGCGGCACAGCAGCAGGACGACGGCCAGCTTGACGCACAGGACGGTCAGGTCGCGGCGGCGCCACGCGATCAGCGCCAGCACGGCGCCCAGCGCGAAGGGCAGCACCGGGCCGAGGACATGCGTGACCAGGCCGGCCACCTGCCCGGCGGGCCGGGTGTGCTGATCGCGGAACGCGTCGGCGAGGGCGACGTCCACCGGCGGCGGCCGCTCGTCGACGGACAGCCCGAGGATGACGAAGCCGGCCAGCAGCAGGAATCCGGCGAGGGTGTACAGCCCGCGCTGCAAGGTCATGTCGCGGCGGCCAGCGCGTCCTCGAGGGTCGGATGGCGGAACGCGTATCCAGCCTCCTCCAGCGCACGCGGCATGGCCCGTTGCCCGAACAACGCCATCTCCTCGGCCGCCTGCCCGAGAGCGATCTTCATGGCGAAACCGGGCACCTGCCAGATCGCCGGCCGGTGCACGGCGCGGGCGAGCGCCTTCGTGAAGGCGGCGTTCGTGGCGGGCTGCGGTCCCGAGAGATTCACCGCGCCCGACAGGGATTCGTTCTCCAGCGCGAAAACGATCGCGCCGACCTCGTCGTCGAGTGAGATCCACGGCATGTATTGCTTGCCGTCGCCGAGTTTCCCGCCGAGTCCCAAGCGGAACAGCGGCCGCAGGACGTCCAGGAGCCCGCCCTTGCGCGCGAGCACCAGCCCGGTGCGGATGCGCACGACACGGGCGCCGGCGGTGGCCGCGGACTCGGTGGCGCCTTCCCACGCGGTGCAGAGCCCGGCGAGGAAACCGCGTCCCGCCGGACTCGATTCGTCCACAAGGGACGGTCCGGGGTCGCCGTAGTAGCCGACGGCGGAAGCGTTGACCAGCACGGGGATCCCGTGTTCGGCGACGGCTTCCGCGAGGACCTCCGTCGGTTCGACCCGGCTGTCGAGGAGTACCTGTTTGCGGGCGGCGCTCCAGCGTCCGGGCAGCAGCGGCGCGCCCGCGAGGTTCACGACCGCGTCGACCCCGTCGAGCGCGCCGTCGGCGATCTCCCCGGCGGGGGGATCCCAGCGGCGCTCGTCGGCCGCCCGCTCCTCCCGGCGGACGAGGCGGACGACCTCGTGCCCGGAACGGCGTAACCGTGTCGTCAGGGAGGTGCCGATCAGTCCGCTCGCGCCCGCGATCAGAACTCGCATGATCCGATCGTGTCCTATCCGCGATCCGGACGCACGCTCAGGTTCTTCAGCTGCCCGGCGACGTCCGACGCGGCGGTGAGCAGCACCAGCACCGGGATCGTCGCGGCGGGGCGAAGCCGGTAACTGCCGCGCTTGTCCTGCTCGACGATCCCGGCGCCGGTCAGCGCCTTGAGATGGTGGTACAGCTGGCCGGGCGAGCCGAGTTCGGCGGCCTCCTGCAGGGCGGGCGCGGTCTGCGCGCCCTTCTCGGCCAGCGTCCGCACGAGCGCCACCCGCGCGGTGCTGGACAGGGCCGCGAGCACCTCGACCCGCGGCCCGTCCGCGAATCCCAGCACCGGACCGGGCGTGACGTCGATCGCCCAGCTCAGTTCGAGTGGCTCGGTCAGCTCGCCGTGGTAGCCGATCAGCCCGCCGGGGCTCGCCGCCGGTTCGGTGTCCTGCCGCCCTTCGAGCGCGGCGACCCTGGCTTCGAGGGCGGCGATCCGGTCGGCGAGCTCAGCGTCCATGCCGGTTATCTATACCGTCGCCTCAGCGGAGCGCTCGTTCCAGGGCCGTGAACCGCGCAGGGTCGGACAGTGCCGCGAGCACGAGTTCGACGAGTGGCAGGGCGTTCTGCACGTCCTGGTCGCTCAGGCCGGTGAGCAGCAAGGCCGCCGTGCCCGAACGCCCGCCCGGCCAGCGGACGGAAAGCCCGACGGTCAGTGTGCGGGGCAGGCTTCCGCCCTTGAAGAGCACTTCGCTCGCTCCGGGCGGCACTCGGTCCGAGAGCGGCTTCGCGAGGATCTCGCGCGCGGGTGGGTAGAGGCCCTTCGCGATGCTGCGATGAAGTGAGAACAGATCCGTCGCCGAGCCTTGACCGTGCCCCTTGATCCACGGCCATTGGGCGTCGGAGGTGGCAGGCATGTCCGGCCAGCGCCTGAAGGCTTCGGCGCGGAACCCCGGATCGCGGACGAACCGGCGCGCGACCGCGTCGCCCATCGCCCGCCGGACGGCGACCGGGCTGCCGGGCGGGGGCGCGTACTCCGGCATCATCAGCATCAGGACCTCGCCGCCGAGCGAGCGTGTGTCCGGCCTCGCCCAGCCGCCCCGCGCCGCCGCCCGCCGGAGGGCGGGATCACCGAGGCGGGTGCGGAGATAGTCCGTGGCGGCGTTGTCGCTGAAGAGGATCATCGCTTCGGCGAGCCTGGCCAAGGGGACACGCTGCTCGGGATCCTTGGCGATGCCGAAGTCGTCGCAGGGAACGCCCAGCCAGTTGAGCGCCTGGAAGTGCGCGCGGCCGTCGGCGACGAAGGGGTGGTGGGCGTCCCAGTCGCCCACCCGGATCCGCTCCTTGGGGTCGAGCCTGCCTTCGGCGACCGCGGCGGCGTACGCGCTGAGATGCACGACCTTGATCGACGAGGCCAGCACCCGCCGGACGTCGGGATCGCGCTCGGCACGGCGGCCGGCGCCGTCGTCGATCAGGACGGAGACGTCGTGCCGGTGCGCGGCGATCCAGTCGAGCCAGCCCTGTTCGGTCGTCGTGTCCGGCTGCGCCGCGCTCGCGGTCCCCGGCAGCAGCAGCGCGGCCGAGCCGGCGGCGGCTCCGGCCAGCAGATGGCGTCTGGTCAGCATGGTGAACACCCTCCCTCTTGTTTTCCGTAATTCCGGAATACTAGAGTCCGGGGTGGCTGTCAAACCGCGGGAAAGAGGAAGGCCCCCGCCCCGCCGAAGCGGGACGAGGGCCTTCACGCCACTACCAGAGGATCAGAGACCGAGCTCGTCCTCGAAGTTGCCCTCTTCCAGACGCTGCTTGATCGTCGTGACGAAGCGACCCGCGTCGGCCCCGTCCACCAGGCGGTGGTCGTAGGTCAGCGGCAGGAACGCCATCGACCGGACGGCGATCGTGTCGTTGCCGTCGGCGTCCGCGATCACGACCGGGCGCTTCACGACCGCGCCGGTACCGAGCATGCCGGACTGCGGCTGCACGATGATCGGCGTGTCGAACAGGGCGCCGTTGGAGCCGATGTTCGTGATCGTGAAGGTGCCGCCCGACAGCTCGTCCGGCTTGATCTGGCCCGAACGCGCGCGGCCGGCCAGGTCGGCGATGCGGTGCGCGAGACCGGCGAGGCTGAGCTCACCCGCGTCGTGGATGACCACCGACAGCAGACCCTTTTCGGTGTCCACCGCGATCCCCAGGTGCACCGCACCGTGGTAGGTGATCTCCTTCGTGTCCTCGTTGTAGGACGCGTTGACGTTCGGGTGCTGCTTGAGCGCCTCGACGGTGGCCTTCGCGAAGAACGGCAGGAACGTCAGGTTGACGCCCTCGCGCTCCTTGAAGGCCGCCTTCGCCCGCTGGCGGAGCTTGGCGATCTTCGTGACGTCCACCTCGTGGACCTGCGTGAGCTGCGCGGAAACCTGCAGCGACTCGCGGGTCTTCGTGGCGGTGATCTGCCGGATCCGGCTGGCCTTCTGCACGGTGCCGCGCAGAGCCGCGAGCTCCGGCGAAACCGTGGCCTTGCGCGGAGCCGACGGAGCGGCGGCGGCCGGGGCGGCGGCAGCGGGCTGCGCGGCCGGAGCCGGGGCGGCCTTCTGCTTGGCCTCGGCGGCCGCGAGCACGTCCTGCTTGCGGATGCGGCCACCGACACCGCTGCCGGACAGCGACGACAGGTCGATGCCGTGCTCCGAAGCGAGCTTGCGGACCAGCGGCGTCACGTACGGCGCGTTGTCCGAGCCGTTGTCGCTGCTCGCGGCCGGCTTCGGTGCCTCGGCCTTGGGAGCCGGGGCGGCCTGCGGAGCCGGGGCGGGCTTCGGCGCGGGAGCCGCTTCGGCCTTGGGCTCGGGCTTCGGTTCCGGCTTGGGCTCCGGCTTCGGCTCGGGCTTGGGTTCCGGCTTCGGCTCGGCCTTCGGGGCCGGGGCGGAACCGGCGGCACCGATCACCGCGAGCACCCCGCCGACCTCGACGGTCTCGTCCTCGCCTGCGCGGATCTCCAGCACGGTGCCGGCGACCGGGGACGGGACCTCGGTGTCGACCTTGTCCGTGGAGATCTCGAGCAGCGGCTCGTCGACCTCGACGCTCTCGCCGACCTGCTTGAGCCACCGGGTGACGGTGCCCTCGGTGACGCTCTCGCCCAGCTCGGGCAGCTTCACCTCGGTGCCTTCGCCGCCCGAAGCCGGCGCGGTGTCCGGCTGGGACGGCGCGGAGGCCTCTTCCTTCGCGGGCTCCGGCTCCGGCTCGGCCTGCGCCTCTTCGGCGGCCGGCTCGGCCGAACCGGAGGACTCCGGCACGCCGCCGGTCCCGTCGTCGATGACGGCGAGTTCGCCGCCGACCTCGACGGTCTCGTCTTCCTGAGCGCTGATCTTCACGACCTTGCCGGCGACCGGGGACGGGACCTCGGTGTCGACCTTGTCCGTGGAGATCTCGAGCAACGGCTCGTCGACCTCGACGGTGTCGCCCTCCTGCTTCAACCACCGGGTGACGGTGCCCTCGGTGACGCTCTCACCGAGCTCCGGCAACGTGACGGAGTAGGCCATCGTTCGCTGACTCCCTTGATATGTCTTGCTTGGTCTGGTTCTTCGACGGTGAGACGTCAGCTGTGGACGTGGAGCGGCTTGCCCGCCAGGGCGAGGAACGCTTCACCGAGGGCCTCGGTCTGCGTGGGGTGCGCGTGGATGAGCGGGGCGACGTCCTCGGGGAAGGCCTCCCAGCTGTAGATCAGCTGAGCTTCGCCGATCAGCTCGCCGACGCGGTCGCCCACCATGTGCACGCCGACGACCGGCCCGTCCGGAGCCTTGATCAGCTTGACCCCGCCGGAGGTCTTGAGGATCTGGCTCTTTCCGTTGCCGCCGAGGTCGTAGGTGAAGGTGGTGACGTCGGAGCCGTACTTCTCCTTCGCCTGCGACTCGGTGAGGCCGACCGAAGCGACCTCGGGGTGCGAGTAGGTGACGCGCGGGATGCCGCTCTCGTCGATCACGCGCGGCTCCTGGCCGGCGATCTCTTCCGCGACGAAGATGCCCTGCTGGAACCCGCGGTGCGCGAGCTGCAGGCCGGGGACGATGTCGCCGACGGCGTAGACGTTCGGCAGGTTGGTGCGCAGGCGGTCGTCGGTGAGGACGAAACCGCGCTCCATCTTGACGCCGGCCTCCTCGTACCCGTGCCCGGCCGAGTTCGGGCCACGGCCGACGGCGACCAGGAGCAGGTCGGCTTCGAGCGTCTCGCCGGACTCCAGCGACACGCTGACGCCGTTGTCGTCCTGCTTGGCGCCGGTGAACCGGACGCCGGTCTTGAAGGCGATCTTGCGACGGCGGAAAGCGCGCTCGAGCTGCTTGGACGCGTACTCGTCCTCGTTCGGGACCAGGCGGGGCAGCGCCTCCACGATGGTGACGTCGACGCCGAAGGACGCCCAGACGGACGCGAATTCGACACCGATGACACCACCGCCGAGGACGATGGCCTTCTTCGGGATGTAGTCCAGCGAAAGCGCCTGCTCGCTGGCGATGATGCGCCCGCCCAGCTCCAGGCCCGGCAGCGTCTTCGAGTACGAACCGGTGGCGAGGATGACGTTCTTGCCGGTGTAGCGGGTGCCGTCGACCTCGACGGTCGTGCCGCCGACGAACGTCCCGGTGCCCTCGACGAGGGTCACCTTGTGCGCCTTGGCCAGGCCCTGGAGGCCCTTGTACAGGCGCGAGATGATCCCGTCCTTGTACTTGTTGACGCCGGCGATGTCGATGCCTTCCAGCACGGCCTTCACACCGAAGGTCTCGGCGTCGCGGGTCTCGTCGGCGACCTCCGCCGCGTGCAGGAGGGCCTTGGTCGGGATGCAGCCTCGGTGGAGGCACGTCCCGCCAAGCTTGTCCTTTTCGATCAGGGTGACGGAAAGGCCCAGCTCGGCCGCGCGGAACGCGGCGGCGTAGCCGCCCGATCCGCCACCCAGGATCACAAGGTCGGCGGAGGTGTCGGTCACTTCAATAACTCCTCGGCAAGCGGTAGGGGTGGTGCTCTGGCGCCGCTCCGCGCGGTATACGCGCGCGCGGACACTTGCCATCTTGTCACTACGTGTGGAGAGCCTGCGACCTAGGCCGCGTCCTGTGACCCACGGGACACGACCCGCGCGGGCCGCCACGCTGAGCACACGCCCGCGTCGGGATAATGGACATCGGACGCGAATGGGAAGTGAGGTGGTCGGAGTGGGTCTGTTCGACTCGCTGCGCCGGCGCTCTAAAGGCGGGCAAAAGCCCGGTACGCTGCGGAAAGCCTCTTCAAACGACTTCAAGCATCTTGAGGAGTGGGCGTCTTCACGGACCGGTGTCGAGGCGTACGTGGAGCCGAAGACCAACGTCACCGAGACCACGGTCGTCCTCATCGCGCATGACGGTGAGTGGACCCGGCGCCGGATCGAGAGCCTGGACGCGGCGCAGCAGTTCGGTCACAAACGGTCGATCCCCGTGTACGAGGTCGCGAGGGTCGGCTACCCGAAGCGGATGCGGGAGTACACCGAGCGGAAGAAGCGCGGCGAAGCCTGACGCGGGGGTTTCCGGGAACTCACGCGGATTGCGCCAAAAGGAGCAGGTGCCGCTCCAGCAGCGCACGGAACGCCGGATGCACCGTCGTGCCCAGCGCCGGGTCGATCTCGACCGTCCGCCACTGCTCACCCGCGGCCGTCAGTAGCACGACGGCCGGATCCGCGATCACGACGACACCGCCTTCCGCGCGCAGTTCCGCCGTCCCGAGCAGCCGCGGGAAGACGACGTCCGCGGGCAGGCCGTCGCAGGTCCGGAGGAATTCGCGGTAGTCGCCGGGCAGCCGGAGCCCGAGCCGCGCCTCGGCCGCGTCGATGGTGCGAGGTGACGCCGCCGGGGGAGCGGTGCCCCCGCCGCGCAGCCGGAGGATGCCCCCGATCAGCTCGCGCCAGGAGCCGGTGTCGGGCGGGTAGCGCTCGTACAGCGCCGCGACCAGCGCCCCGGCGCACAGTTCCGTCCAGCCGCCGAGCCCGAGCGGGTCCGCGCCTGCGGCGAGCCGGGGCGCGAGGCGCCGGGTCGCGGCGAGCACGGCGACGTCCGGCCGGCCTTGTCGCGACGCGATCTCCGCCCAGGCGTCCAGGTCGCCGCGCGCGACGGCCTCACGCAACCGATCCGGGCGCGCCGGTCCGAGATACGAGACGGCCTCGCCGATCGGGGAGCCGCCGAGCAGACCGTCGAGATCGGACACCCGCCGAGCGAGATGGTCGTCGTGGGCGCGTTCCTCGGCGTCGAGGTCGAGCGGGATCATCCCCGCCGCCCAGTCCGGATGCGCTCCTCGCGCTTCGAAGAGCATCGCCCACGCGCGGGCCTGCACGGCGCCGGGGACCAGCGCCGTGACGGGACGTTCGGTGAGCGCGTGCCAATGCGTGACCAGCCGGTCGGCGTCCGCCATCGCCCCGGACGCGGCGAACAGCAGCGCCGCGTGCCCGATCCGGTCGTCGAGCGTCGCGTCGTCGCCGCTGAGCACGTCCCTGATCGCGCCTTCGAGATACGCGTCCCTGTCCACGGCACCGACCCTGCCACAGATGCGCGTGAAGGCCCCCTTCCCTCGGCTCAGCCG
>NZ_JBHXIB010000091.1:0-14511 GCF_042723975.1 Amycolatopsis sp. NPDC058340
GGTGTGACTCCTGGGGCGATGTCCAAGTCCGTGAAGGCCTCCTTGAGGGACCCAGAGTCCCTCAAGGAGGCCTTCACGGACTTCGCGGGGGTGCGCACGGGGCCCAGATCGAGTCAGTCTGGCGTGACGGAATGGACGGCACGGGTGATTCGACGGACGACACGCGTGACTGGTCGGACGACACTCGGGCGCGATCGGTCCCGCCGCGTGTCGTCCGGCTGGACACGCGTGTCGTCCACTCGGTCACCTGTGTCGTCCGTCGGATCACGCCTGCCGGCCTTCACGGACAGCGCGGCCCCACGTTGCGAAAGCCACTTTCGCAACCTTCAACGTTGCGAAAGTGGCTTTCGCAACCCGACCCGAGCCGGAGCGCAAAAAAAATGGCGGGCGCTCCGAAGAGCACCCGCCATTCCCCAAAAACCCGGCTCAGCCGCGAACGACCTTGCCCGCCTTGATGCACGAGGTGCAGGCGTTCAGGCGCTTGCGCTGGGACAGACCGATCTTGGCGTGAACGGTCTGGATGTTCGGGTTCCACCGGCGGTTGGTACGCCGGTGGGAGTGCGAGACCGACTTGCCAAAGCCCGGTCCCTTGCCACAGACGTCGCACACGGCAGCCACGTCGAACTCCTCTGGATCTGGGACAAAGAATGACGCGCCCAGCATGCTGGGCAACTCGACCATAGTAACCAGTGGCTCAGAGCCCTCCGGCACCGGGTCGATACCCTCGCTGGAACAGCTAGGAGGTTACGGGGTGCGGGTGCTGGACGTGGCGGCGGTGTCGGCCTGGTCGGCGGCCTGTGTGCACAGCTTGGCGGTGCTGCGGCCGTCGATCGACGGCATCAACGTCTACCCGGTCGCCGACTCCGACACCGGTTCCAACCTGCTGTTCACCATGACCGCGGCCCGCGAAGCGCTGGCGGAGGCCGAGCCGTCGACGACCGCCGAGGCGCTGGCGGCGTTCGCCAAGGGCGCGGTCGCGGCGGCCAAGGGCAACTCGGGCGTGATCATGTCGCAGGTCGTGCGCGGGATCGCCGAGTCGGCGGCCGCCCGCGACCTCGACGGGCCCGGGCTCGCGGAGGCGCTCGGCTGCGCGGACCGGGCCGCCACGGGCGCGGTGAGCCGTCCGGTGGCCGGGACCATCCTGACCGTCCTGCACACCGTCGCCGCGGCCGTCCGCGGCGCGACGGGCTCACTCGAAGAGGTGGCCGCCGAAGCGGCGAGTGTCGCCGCCGAAGCGCTCGAAGAGACCCCGAAGCAGCTGCCCGTCCTGGCGGTTGCCGGGGTGGTCGACGCGGGTGCCCGCGGCCTCGTCGCGGTCCTCGACGCGCTTTCCGGCGTGATCTCCGGGGGCCTCACCGAGCCGGAGCACCCGCTCGAAGCTCATCACCATCACACGATCGACGCGCCGACCGCGTGGGAGGTCATGTACCTGCTCGACGACGTCGACGAAGGCAGCCTCCCCGGGCTTCGCAAGACCCTCAGCGGCCTGGGTGACAGCGTCACGGTCGCCGGGGACGGCGCGGGCGCGTACGCCGTCCATGTCCACTGCGCGGACATCGGCGCGGCGCTGGAGGCCGGGATCGAGCTTGGCCGCCCCCGCCGGGTCCGGGTCGAGCCGCTGATCACGCCCACCCCGGTCGAGGTCGGCGGCGGGATCGACCGGTCGGTGGTCGCCGTGGTCCACGGCGGGCCGCTGGCCGAACTGCTGCGCGCGGAGGGGGTCGCGGTGCTTTCGGTCCCGCAGGGGGCCGAGCCGACGGTCGAGGAGATGCTGGGCCTGATCAACGAGGCCGCCGGGCATCACGTCACCGTCCTTCCCGGTGGTCAACAGCTGACCGCGGCGGCCGACGCGGCGGCCGGGCACGCGATGGCCGCGGATCGCGATGTCGTCGTCATCCCGTGCGTGTCACCCGTCCAGGTGCTCGCCGCGCTGGCCGTCCACGACCAGGACCGCCGCACCAACGACGACGTGGTCGCCATGGCCGAGGCGGCCGCCGCGACCAGGCGTGGCGAACTGAGGATCGCGCAGGAGGAGTCGCTAACCTGGGTGGGCCGGGCGCAGGCCGGTGACGTCGTCGGCCTCGTCGACGGCGAGGTCGTGCTGATCGAGCCCGCGCCCGCCTCGGAGACGAGCCTGGTCGCGGCGGCGGTCGGCGTGCTGAACCGGATGCTGGCCCTCGGTGGCGAACTGGTCACCGTGCTGACCGGCGTGGACGCGCCGGTCCGGCTGCCCGGTGAGCTGGCCGATCAGCTGCGCCTGGAGCATCCCGAGGTCGAAGTGACGAGTTACGCCGGCGGCCAGTCCGACGCCGTGCTGCTGATGGGGGTGGAGTGACCGCATGACCAACCTGCGCGCGGACCTCAAACTGGTCGTGGGCGCGGCGACGGCGAAGGCGCTGGCCAAGGGCCTCAAGATCGAGACGGTCAGCGACCTCCTGCGCCACTATCCCCGCCGCTACGCCGAGCGCGGGCAGCTCACCGACATCGCCGGCCTCGAACTCGGCGAGCACGCCACCGTGATGGCGCGGATCGAGCGGGTCAACAAGCGCCGGATGAAGGCGCGCAGCGGCACCTTGCTCGAAATGGTGATCACCGACGGCAAACGCCGCCTGCAGTGCACCTTCTTCAACCAGGCCTGGCGCGAAAAAGAGCTCGTACCCGGCAAGAACGGGCTGTTCGCGGGCAAGGTCACCGCCTTCCGCGACGTCCTGCAACTGGCGAATCCCGAGTACGAACTGTTCGACGCCGATCGCCAGGCCGAGGCGATGGACGATTTCCTCGCCGAGATCATCCCGGTGTACCCGGCGGCGCAGGGGATCCCGACCTGGGTGATCGCCAAGGCCGTCCGGCAGGTGCTGGACGTGCTGGAGGTCGACGAGGACCCGATGCCGATCGAGCTGCTCGCCCGGTACGGCCTGCCCAGCCTGGAAAGCGCGCTGCGCGGTATCCACCGTCCGTCGAGCTGGCAGGCGCTGAACTCCGCGCGTGACCGGCTCAAATGGGACGAAGCCATGGCGGTGCAGCTGATTTTCGCGCAGCGTCGGCATTCCCTGGTCTCGCGGCCCGCGAAAGCCTGCCCGCACACCGAAGGCGGCATCCTCGACGCCTTCGACAAGCGGCTCCCGTTCGCGCTGACGTCGGGCCAGCAGGAGATCGGCGAAGAGATCGCCCGCGATCTGTCCACCGAGCATCCGATGAACCGGCTGCTGCAGGGCGAGGTCGGTTCCGGCAAGACCGTGGTCGCGTTGCGGGCCATGCTGCAGGTCGTCGATTCCGGGCGGCAGGCGGCGATGCTCGCGCCGACGGAGGTCCTCGCCGCGCAGCACGCCCGGTCGCTGCGCGAGATGCTCGGCGACCTCGGGCAGGCGGGCGAACTCGGCGGCGCGGAGAACGCGACGCGCGTGACCCTGCTGACCGGTTCGATGGGCGCCAAGGAACGCAAGAAGGCGTTGCTGGAGACGGTCAGCGGCGAGGCCGGGATCATCGTCGGCACGCACGCGCTCATCCAGGACACGGTGTCCTTCGCGGATCTCGGCCTGGTCGTCGTCGACGAGCAGCACCGTTTCGGGGTGGAGCAGCGGGACGCGCTGCGCTCCCGCGGCGCCGACGAGACCAGCCCGCACGTCCTCGTCATGACCGCGACGCCCATCCCGCGGACGGTCGCGATGACCGTCTACGGCGATCTGGAGATCTCCGCGCTGCGCGAGATGCCGGTCGGCCGGTCGCCGATCAAGACGTCGGTGGTGCCGGTCGCGGAGCGGCCTGCCTGGCTGGACCGGGCGTGGCAGCGGGTTCGCGAGGAATGCGGCAAGGGGCACCAGGCGTACATCGTCTGCCCGCGTATCGGCGACGAACCGGCTTCGGACAAGGGCGACAAGCGGCCCGCGCTCGCGGTCCTCGACGTGGCGCCGGAGCTGGCCGAAGGACCGTTGAAGGGGCTGAAGATCGGCGCACTGCACGGCCGGATGCCCGCCGACGACAAGGACGCCGTGATGCAGGCGTTCTCCAAGGGCGACCTGGACGTGCTCGTCGCCACCACGGTGATCGAGGTCGGCGTGAACGTGCCGAACGCGACGGCGATGGTGATCATGGACGCCGACCGGTTCGGCATCAGCCAGCTGCACCAGCTGCGCGGCCGGGTCGGCCGGGGCAGCGTGCCGGGGCTTTGCCTGCTGGTCACCGAAACCCTGGACGGGACCACCACCCGCGAGCGGCTCGCCGCCGTCGAGTCCACGACGGACGGTTTCGAACTGTCCAGAATGGACTTGGAACTGCGCCGCGAAGGCGACATCCTCGGCGCCGCGCAGTCGGGGAAGAAGTCGACCCTGAAACTGCTGTCGCTGCTGCGCGACGAGGACGTCATCGCCGAGGCACGGGCCCGTGCGTTGGAAATCGTCGAGAAGGACCCGGCCTTGGGTAATTACTTGGGGCTGGCGCATATGATCGCCGACGTCGTCGACGAAGATCGCGTGGAGTATCTGGAAAAAAGCTGACGTGAACAGCTCTGCCCGATCGGACCTTGCCGCCGGACGGGTAAAGGGGCTTTCCTCGTTCCGTACGGGCGAGGGAGGCCGGGATGACAGCAGCGGTGCGGATCCGGCTCGGTGAGGACGGGGCCGACGCGGAACGGGTCGACCAGCTCGCCGGGTACCTCCGAGGGGAACTGATCGAGCGCGGTGTCGCCGAGGTCAAGGCGTTGCCCGCAGGCGAGGCACCACCCGGCTCGCGGGGCTTCGACGTGGCGACCGCGGGCGGCCTGCTGGTCACGCTGGGGAAGTCCGCCGAAGGCCTGCGCTCGGTGGTGGCGGCCGTACGGGAATGGCTTTCGCGCGGCGGACGGGTGAAACGCACGGTCCGGCTGGAAATCGACGGCGACGTGCTGGAGCTGTCCGAAGCGACGCTCACCGATCAGGACAAACTCGTCGATCTCTTCGTGCGCAGGCATTCGTCGTCATGACCGGCGAGCGGCGTGCCCTGATCATCGCCAACGGGGAGTACGACAACCCCGGGCTGAGCGCGCTGCGGTCCCCGGCCGCCGACGCCGAGGCGCTCGCCGAGGTCCTCGCCGACCGGGCCGTGAGCGAGTTCGACGTCCAGGTGGTGCGTGACGAGACCGCGCACGTGATCGCGGGCCGGGTCGAGGATCTGTTCGCCGACAGCGCCCCGGACGACGTCCTGCTCGTGCATTTCTCTTGCCACGGCTTGAAAAGCGAGTCGGGCGAGCTGTTCTTCGCCGCCCGCAACACCCGGCCGGAGCGGCTCGCGTCGACCGCGGTCCCCGCCGACTTCGTCCAGCGCTGTATGCGGATGAGCCGGTCGCGGAGCATCGTCCTCCTGCTGGACTGCTGTTACGGCGGCGCGTTCAGTCAAGGGGTCGCCGTGCGCGCCACCGGTGAGGCCAACGTGCTCGACGCGTTCCCCGGCGGGGGTTTCGGCGGCCGTGGCCGGGCGGTGATCACCGCGTCGAACTCCATCGAGTACGCCTTCGAGGGTGATCAGCTCGCCGACGACCACGTGCGGCCGTCGGTGTTCACCTCGGCACTGGTCGAAGGGCTGCGGACGGGCGACGCGGACCGCGACGAGGACGGCTGGATCGCGCTCGGCGAGCTTTACGACTATCTGTTCTACAGCGTCCGGGAGCGGAATCCGAACCAGACACCCAGCCGCGACATCGAGATGCAGGGCGAGCTGTACCTGGCCAGGAGCAGGCGCCGCCGGATCAAACCGTCGCCGGTCCCGGCCGATCTGCGCGCGGCGAGCGAGGATCCCAACATGTTCACCCGCCTCGGCGCGGTGACCGAACTCGAGCGACGGCTGACGAGCGGCAACCTGTCGGTCGCCATCGGCGCGTACGAAGTCCTCACCACGATGGCGCAGACCGACATCCAGCACATCGCCGAGGCCGCCGACCGGGCGCGACGGGAAGCGCGAGTGCGGGCCGAATCCGGCGTGATCCGGTTCGGCGAGGTCGTCCGGGGAGCGCGCCCGGTGGCGCGTGTCCGGCTGGCCGGGCCGCCGATCGCGCGGGCGTGCCACTTCGCTTCGTCGCATTCCTGGCTGCGGGTGACCGAAGACGGCGACGGTGCCGAAATCTCCCTGGAGCTGTCGGAGCTCGGGGCGTTCGACGGGCGGATCACGGTGACCGGACCGACCGGCGAGGTGGTGGTGCGGGTCGAGGGCCAGGTCGTCGCTGAACCCGCGCCGGTGCCGCCCCGGTCGCGACCGGAGCCTGAGCCCGAGCCGGTCCCGGAGCCTGAGCGGGTCCCGGAGCCAGTGGCGGCCGCGGCTTCTTCGCCGAAGGCCGAGCCGTTCGCCGTCGCCGCCGGTCTGCTCGCGTTCGCGGCGGCGGTGTACCTGGTGCCCATCGCCTTCGCGCTCAGCCACAGCCTGGAGGATTTCTTCGAAGACGGCGGCTGGACGGTCGTGCCGCTCGGGGTCTTCGCGACGGCGGCGGGGATCGCGATGCTCCTGCCGAGCACGCGCCGGATGGCGGGGCCGGGGGCGCTGTGCGGACTCGCGCTGCTGTCGGCGATCCCGACCGGCCCGGCGCTGCTCGTCCTCACCTCCGGCTGCCTGCTCGCGGGGGCGGTCTGCGCGCTGGTCGCGATACGGCGTGACCGGAGTTTCCGGCTCGGGCTGGGCAAGCCGCGGGACGGGCTCGCCGTCGCGGCCCTCGTGGCCGGGGCCGGTTGCGCGGCCGGGCTGGTGGCGGAGGCCGTCAAACTGATCGGCTACTCGTCGAGCCGGGCCGACGAGGCCGCGATCCACCTCGTGGTCTCGGTCGTGCTCCTGATCGGGACGCTGCTGGGCGCGTTGCTGCGGCCGGCGGCCTTCGGGGTCGCCTTCCTCGGCGGGGTGGCCGCGGGCGGCATCGTCATGGTGTGCGTGCTGTTCTACGCGATGCCGAGCAGTTCGAGCGTCACCGGCGCCGGCTGGGGGATCGCGCTGGGGGCGGTGCTCTCGCTGGCCGTCGTGACCGGTTTCGCCGCCCGGAAAGTGAAAGGCTGACGATGGCGACGATCCGCCTCGCGACCGTCGAGGACGCCTGGCCCATCGCGGAGGTGAACGTGCGGTCGTGGCAGTCGGCCTACCAGGGCCTGCTGCCCGAGCTCTACCTTCGCGATCTGTCCGTCGAGGAAAGGGCCGCCCGCTGGCAGCGGACCCTTGCCGACCCCGCCCACCAGGGCGACATCCTGGTCCTGGTCGAAGACGGGGCGCTGCTCGGCTTCACCGCCGTCGACCGGATTCGCGGGGAACTGCGCGCGATCTACCTCGAACCGGCGCGCTGGGGTACCGGATTGGGCAGACTGCTGCTCGACACCGCCGTCGTCGCGCTGCGGGAATCGGGCCACCGCGAGGCGACGCTCTGGGTGCTCGACACCAACGAACGCGCCCAGCGGTTCTACGCCGCCGGAGGATGGCGGCCGGACGGGGCGACCAAGACGGACACCATGCCCGGCGAGGACGTCCCGCTTTCCGAAGTGCGCTACCGGATCGACCTCGTCAGCGTTTGAACCAGGCGCTTTCCTCGGGTTTGTTGAGGGTGACGATGATGCCGACGGCGATGCCCATCCCGATCAGCTGGGTGATCGCCCCGCCGTTCACCAGGCTGATCAACCCCATGACCACGGCCAGCCCTTCCACCGCGATGACCGTCGGCCGCACCCAGGGCGAACCGTGGGAAATCCGTATCGCGCAAGCGATCAGCACGACGGCGACGACGAAACCGAGGATCGCCAGCGCCAGGGCGAGGCCCGCTTCCTCGTTGCCGTGGTCGAGTTCGTTGATCGCGAGCGCGGTCACGAGCGCGCTGACGAGGATGTTGAGGACCGCCTGTATCCAAAGGAAGACGCGGACGAACTTGAGCTGGCGCGGCATCTCCCGCGTCCGGTTCCGGACTTCCTCGGTCATGACGGTCCCCTCTCGTGGCTCGGAGAGACCAGTCTGGCGCGGAAAAGGCTTGGCGCTGACGGTAAAACTGTCCGCAGCCCCGGGCTCGGTGGGCCTGGATGGTCGTGAGTGGTCGAATAGGCGGTGAGGGCCTCCATCCCTACCCTGAAGGTAGGCAAGGAGGCCCTCACGGACTATGCGATCGCCACCCGCGGCCCCGGCTGCACCACCTGCCCCAGCCGAAGAAACTCGACCTTCACGTACTCAGGCGAGCGACGAGACCCCAGGAGCCGGTCAAGAGATCCGCACAAAAGCGCCCTCCCGCGCCGCCACCGCGACCGCCCGCGCCGCGACCCGCGCGTCCGCCACCGTCACGCTTTCCCGTGACAGGAACAGCCGGTAGAAGAGCGGCCCGCACACCGCCCGCACCAGCTCGTCGCCGTCCGTGCCGGCGGGGATCTCGCCCCGAGCGACGGCCCGTTCCGCGATCGGCGCCATGCGCACGTGCCGGTCGGCGTAGAAGTCGTGCAGCGCCTCGGCCGCTCGCGGTGACTGGAAGGCCGCCGACACCGACGCCGTCGGCAGCTCCTTCAGCTCGGGCTCGGTGAAATACCGCACCACCTCGGCCGCGACCTCGTACAGATCGCCTTCGAGCGACCCGGTGTCGGGCGCCGTCCAGTCGTCCTCCGTGCCCATCTGCAGCGCGGCGGCGACGAGGCCGTCCGGTGACGACCAGCGCCGGTACACCGTGGTCTTGTGCACCCCGGACCGCTCGGCGACCGCGTCCACGGTCAGTTCGCCGAAGCCGCGTTCGGCCAGCAGGTCGAGGGTGGCGTGCAGGACGGCCTGGCGCGTGCGCTCGGTCCGGCCGCCGGGCCGCTGGGTACCGGAGGTTGCCAATTGCTACTCCTGTTGCGTTAGTGTGGTCAGTATGTCAGACCCAGCGAAGATCGCCGAACTCATCGGGGACGCCAGGATCGTCGCCATCGGTGAGAACAACCACCACATCCACGAGTTCGGCGACCTGCGCAATCGTTTGCTCCGGCACCTCGTCGAGCAGCACGGCTTCCGGGTCGTGGCGTTCGAGTCCGGCTTCGCCGAGGGCGAGCTCGTCGAAGACTGGCTGAAGGGTGCCCCCGGCGACGTCGCCGACATCGGTCGCGACGGTTTCACCTTCTCGCTCGGGGAGTCGCCCGAGGCGCACGAAATGCTGACGTGGCTCCGCGAACGGGGCGACGTCCGGTACTACGGCCTCGACGTGCCGAGTTCCGCGGGCTCGCCGGTGCCGTCGCTCGAAGCCGTCCGCGCCTACCTGTCCACTGTGGACGGAACGGCCGTAGCCCTCGTCGACGCGGCGATCGAGGCGACCAAGGGATACGCGTCGGTCAGCAGCGCGGAAGCGCCCGCCAAGTACGCCGCCCTCGACACGGCCGCGAAGGACAAGGCGACCGCGGCGCTCACCCGGCTCAAGACGCACCTGACCTCGCTGCGTCCCGTCTACGGGGACACCGCCGTCGCGGAGCACCACGTCGAAGGCGCGCTGCGTGTCGACGCGTACCTCGCCGAGGTCGCCGCGATGATGTCCGGCGACGCGCCCGCCCTGCAGAGCGGTTCGCGCGACGCGTACATGGCCGACACCGTCCGGCTGATCCGGCGGCTGCACGGCGACGACACGAAGATCGTCGTGCTGCTCCACAACGGACACCTCCAGCGCGTGCCGTTCTCGCCGTTTCCCGGCCTCACCTCGCCGTCGGCGGGTACGCATCTGGCCGCCGAGTTCGGCGACGAATACTTCGCGCTCGGGCTCACCGCCGTCGACGGCGAAACCACCGGGCTCAAGCCCGATCCTGAGGCACGGCTCGGTTTCACCGTGTACCGCCAGGAGCTGGAAGCACCCGCGGACGGCAGCGTCGAAGCCGAGGGACCGGGGCTGATGGACCTCCGCGCACGACGGGGAACCGCGGGACCGCGGAGCATCCGGCACGCGCACCTGTTCAACCCCGTCGACGTCGTGGAGGCGTTCGACGCGCTGGTCTGCTTCCCGAAGTCGACGGTCAGCGCCCATATCGGCCAAGACCAGTCGAACGGGTGACACTCCGGGGTTGCCGCCCCGGAAGCACAGGCGTAGAGCCAAGGAATGATCATTCGACTGGTACGGATCATGGCCGCGCTGGCCCTCCTGGTGCTGGTGGCGCAGCCCGCCTCCGCGACGGAAGTGCAGCAGAACCCGCCGAACTGGGGGCTGGACCGGATCGACCAGCGAACGGGTCTCGATCAGCTCTACCACTACGAGACCGACGCCAAGGACGTCACGGTCTACGTGATCGACAGCGGGGTCGACGCGGCGCATCCGGATTTCGGCGGCCGCGTCAAACCCGGCAAGGACTTCCTGAACGGCGGCACGGACACCTCCGACACCAACGGTCACGGCACGTACTTGGCCGGTGTCGCCGCGTCGAGGACCTTCGGCGTCGCGAAGGCCGCGCAGATCGTCCCGGTCCGGGTGATCGACGCGCAGGGCGGTGGTGCCACGGACAAGATCATCGCGGGGATCGACTGGGTGACACAGAACGCCCAGCAGCCCGCCGTCGCCGTCCTCGGCATCGGCGGCACGGCCAACGACCAGCTCGACGCCGCCGTCCGGGCGCTCGCGGCGGTCGTCCCGATCGCGCTTCCGGCGGGCGGCGAGGCCACCGACGCGGGCAAGTTCTCACCCGGCCGGGTCACCGAAGCGCTCACCGTCGGGTCGACCGACGCGAGTGACCAGGTCGGGTCGACGTCGAACTACGGCGAGGTCGTCGACCTGTTCGCGCCCGGCGTCGACGTGCCGGGACCCAACGCGGGCGGGAGCGGCGGCCGGGTGCTCAGCGGCACGTCGTCGGCCGCCGCGCACGTCGCCGGGGTGGCCGCGCTGTACCGGGCCCTGCACCCGGAGGCACCGGCGCCGGACGTCGCGAAAGCACTCGTCGACCTCGCTTCGGTCGACGTGCTGACCGGGGTCCACGAGGGCACCGCGAACAGGTTGCTGCAGAGTCCCGGGGCGCAACTCAGCCAGGGATGACGTCCATCACCTGGACGACAACTCCCGCCCTGCGGGAGCGAGCAGGTAACGTGCCTCACCTACCGATCCGATGATGGGAAGGACCGGCATGTTCCGCAAGGTACTGGTCGCCAACCGGGGTGAGATCGCCATCCGCGCGTTCCGCGCCGGATTCGAGCTCGGCGCGGGCACGGTGGCTGTGTTCCCGCACGAAGACCGCAATTCGCTCCACCGGCTGAAGGCCGACGAGGCCTACGAGATCGGCGAACCCGGTCACCCGGTGCGGGCCTATCTGTCGGTCGAGGAAATCGTGGCGGCCGCCAAGAAGGCGGGCGCCGACGCCGTTTACCCCGGCTACGGCTTCCTCTCCGAGAACCCGGACCTCGCGCGCGCGTGCGAGGACGAAGGAATCACCTTCGTCGGACCGAGCGCGGACATCCTCGAGCTGACCGGCAACAAGGCCCGCGCGGTCAAGGCCGCCCGCGAGGCGGGCGTGCCGGTGCTGGGTTCCTCCGAGCCGTCGTCCGACGTCGACGCGCTGATCGCCGCCGCCGAGGAGATCGGCTTCCCGGTGTTCGTCAAGGCCGTCGCCGGCGGTGGCGGACGCGGTATGCGCCGCGTCCAGGACCCGGCGCAGCTGCGCGAATCCATCGAGGCCGCCGCACGCGAGGCCGAGTCGGCCTTCGGCGACCCGACGGTGTTCATCGAGAAGGCCGTCGTCGAGCCGCGCCACATCGAGGTCCAGATCCTCGCCGACGGCGCGGGCAACGTGATCCACCTCTACGAGCGCGACTGCTCGGTCCAGCGGCGGCACCAGAAGGTCGTCGAGCTGGCCCCGGCGCCGAACCTGCCGTCCGAACTGCGGGACCGGATCTGCGCCGACGCGGTGAAGTTCGCGCGCCAGATCGGCTACCGCAACGCCGGTACCGTCGAGTTCCTGCTCGACCGGGACGGCAACCACGTCTTCATCGAGATGAACCCGCGCATCCAGGTCGAGCACACGGTGACCGAGGAGGTCACCGACGTCGACCTCGTCCAGTCGCAGCTGCGCATCGCCTCCGGTGAGACGCTCGACGACCTCGGCCTGTCGCAGGACAGGGTGTACCTGCGCGGCGCCGCGCTGCAGTGCCGCATCACCACCGAGGATCCCGCGAACGGCTTCCGCCCGGACACCGGGATGATCAGCGCGTACCGCTCGCCCGGCGGTTCCGGTATCCGCCTCGACGGCGGGACGGCGTTCTCCGGCACCGAGATCAGCGCGCATTTCGACTCGCTGCTGGTGAAGCTCACCTGCCGTGGCCGCGACTTCAAGACCGCCGTCGGCCGCGCCCGCCGCGCGGTCGCCGAGTTCCGGATCCGCGGGGTGGCCACGAACATCCCGTTCCTGCAGGCCGTCCTCGACGACCCGGACTTCCGCGAAGGCCGTGTCACGACGTCGTTCATCGAGGAGCGCCCGCATCTGCTCACCGCGCGCCATTCGGCCGACCGCGGGACCAGGCTGCTGACCTACCTCGCCGACAAGACGGTCAACAAACCGCACGGCGAGCGGCCGCGCACCCTCGACCCGCAGGTCAAACTGCCGAAGCTGCCCAAGGGCCTCGAACCGGCGCCCGGCTCGAAGCAGAAGCTGACCGAGCTGGGCCCGGAGGGTTTCGCCCGCTGGCTGCGGGAGTCGCCGACCATCGGCGTCACCGACACCACCTTCCGCGACGCGCACCAGTCGCTGCTGGCGACCCGTGTGCGGACGAAGGACCTGCTCGCCGTCGCGCCGATCGTCGCGCGGACCACGCCGCAGCTGCTCTCGCTGGAGTGCTGGGGCGGCGCGACCTACGACGTCGCCCTTCGCTTCCTGGCGGAAGACCCGTGGGAGCGGCTGGCGAAGCTGCGGGAAGCGGTGCCGAACATCTGCCTGCAGATGCTGCTGCGCGGCCGCAACACCGTCGGCTACACGCCGTACCCCACCGAGGTGACCCACGCCTTCGTCGAGGAGGCGACGGCGACCGGGATCGACATCTTCCGGATCTTCGACGCGCTCAACGACGTCGAGCAGATGCGCCCGGCGATCGAAGCCGTCCGCGAGACCGGATCGGCCGTCGCCGAGGTGGCGCTCTGCTACACCTCGGATCTGTCGGATCCGGCCGAAAAGCTGTACACGCTGGACTACTACCTCAAGCTGGCGGAGCAGATCGTCGGCGCGGGGGCGCACGTCCTGGCCATCAAGGACATGGCGGGCCTGCTGCGGGCGCCGGCGGCGGCGCGGCTGGTTTCCGCGCTGCGCAAGGAATTCGACCTTCCGGTGCACATCCACACACACGACACCGCGGGTGGCCAGCTGGCGACGTACCTCGCCGCGATCCAGGCCGGGGCGGACGCCGTCGACGGTGCCGTCGCGTCCATGGCGGGTACGACGTCACAGCCGTCGCTGTCCGCGCTCGTCGCGGCGACGGATCACTCGGGCCGTCCGACCGGGCTGGACCTGCAGGCCATCGGTGACCTGGAGCCGTACTGGGAGAGCGTGCGCAAGATCTACGCGCCGTTCGAGGCGGGACTCTCGTCGCCGACCGGGCGCGTGTACCACCACGAGATCCCGGGCGGTCAGCTGTCGAACCTGCGCACGCAGGCGATCTCGCTCGGCCTCGGCGAGCGGTTCGAGGACATCGAGGCGATGTACGCGGCCGCCGACAAGATCCTCGGGCATCTGGTCAAGGTCACGCCTTCGTCCAAAGTGGTCGGTGACCTCGCGCTGCACCTCGTCGGCGCGGGTGTCTCGCCGTCCGATTTCGAGGCGGAGCCGAACAAGTTCGACATCCCCGACTCGGTGATCGGCTTCCTGCGCGGCGAACTGGGCGACCCGCCCGGCGGCTGGCCGGAGCCGTTCCGCACCAAGGCCCTCGAAGGCCGCGCTCAGCCGAAGCCGGTGCAGGAACTGTCCGAAGAGGACCACAAGGGGCTGGCCGAGAACCGGCGCGCGACGCTGAACCGGCTGCTGTTCCCTGGGCCCACGAAGGACTTCGAGGCGCACCGCGAGCAGTACGGTGACACCTCCGTCCTGCCGTCCAAGGACTTCTTCTACGGCCTGCGGCCGGGCGAGGAGTACTCGGTCGACCTGGAACAGGGTGTCCGGCTGCTGATCGAGCTGGAGGCCATCGGCGAGGCCGACGAACGCGGCCTGCGCACGGTGATGTCCACGCTCAACGGGCAGCTGCGCCCGATCCAGGTCCGCGACACCTCGATCGCGTCGGACATCCCGGCGACGGAGAAGGCCGACAAGGGCGACCCGAAGCAGATCGCCGCGCCGTTCGCGGGCGTGGTCACGCTGCAGGTGTCCGAGGGCGACGAGGTCGAGGCCGGTGCCACGGTCGCGACCATCGAGGCGATGAAGATGGAGGCGTCGATCACCGCTTCCACCGGCGGCAAGGTGTCGCGGCGCGCGATCAACGCCGTCCAGCAGGTGGAAGGCGGGGACCTGCTGCTCGTGCTGGAGTAGCCGGGCTGTCCGTGAGGGCCTCCTTCACTACCTTCAGGGTAGGGAAGGAGGCCCTCACGGACTTTGGCCTTTACGGCTCGTGGCAGGGCGCCGG
>NZ_JBHXIB010000092.1:0-13930 GCF_042723975.1 Amycolatopsis sp. NPDC058340
CTAACCCACTTTTGGCTAGTTGGGATTTTGGGATCTTGAATTACCCAACGTCAGGCCCTGGCCGAAGGGCGCGCAGACCCAACTGAATCCCCGCGCGCGGACACGCCACCCGCGCTCGACGCGCCTCTGCCGGTATACCGCCCGTTGACCTGGACAGGTCAGCGGGCTATTCTCGATATACGAAAGAAAGTTTCCGCAGAGCGAAATTGCAGAGGTTTCGATGGCTGATCTTGCCGGTTCGCGTCACGCACTGCCCTATGTGCTGAACCTGTCGCTGGTCTTCACCGAGTTGCCGCTGCTCGACCGTGCGGAGGCGGCGCGCGCGGCCGGCTTCACGGCGGTCGAGTACTGGTGGCCGTTCGAGACGCCGGTGCCGGACGCCGCCGAGGTCGACGCGTTCGTGGCGTCGGTCGAGCGGGCGGGTGTCGCGGTGACCGGGCTGAACTTCTTCCCCGGCGACATGGCGGGTGGCGATCGTGGCCTGGTCACCTGGCCCGGTCGCGAGGACGAGTTCGCCCGCGGTATCGCTTCCGCGATCGACCTCGGCGAGCGGCTCGGCTGCCGCCGGTTCAACGCGCTCTACGGCAACCGGATCGACGGCGCGGATCCGGCCGGGCAGGACAAGCTCGGCTTGTCGAATCTGGCGCTCGCGTCGGACGCGGCCGCGCGGATCGGCGCGGAGATCGTGCTCGAGCCGTTGTCGGGGGCGGAGAAGTACCCGCTCAAGACCGCGGGCGACGTACTGAAGGTGCTCGACGAACTCGGGCGGGACAACGTGAAGCTGCTGGCCGACCTGTACCACCTGGCGGTCAACGGTGACGACCTCGACACGGTCACGACCGTCCACACCGGACGGATCGGCCATGTGCAGATCGCCGACGCCCCAGGGCGCCACCAGCCGGGGACCGGAACGCTGGACATCGAGGGATACCTGGAGAAGCTGCAGACGGCGGGCTATCGCGGGCAGGTCGGCGTGGAGTACAAACCCGACGGGCCGAGCGCGGATTCGCTGTCGTGGCTGCCTTTCGAACGAAGGGGACTGGCATGACCAAGCTGGGATTCATCGGCCTGGGGATCATGGGCGGGCCGATGGCGGGACATCTCGTCGCCGCCGGCCACGAGGTGAGCGGATTCGACACGAACGCGGACGCGCTCGCGCGGCTGGAGGCCGCGGGCGGCCGGCCCGCGAACGGGGTGACCGACGCCGTGGCCGACGCGGAAGTCGTCATCACCATGCTGCCGAATCATCCGCAGGTCGAGGCGGTCGTGCTGGCGGCGGGCGGAGTGCTGGAATCGGCGAAGCCGGGCACACTGCTGATCGACATGAGCACCATCCGGCCGGAGACCTCCATCGAGGTGGCCGAGCGGGCCGGTGAACGCGAGATCCGGGTGCTCGACGCGCCCGTTTCCGGTGGCCAGGCCGGGGCCGAGCAGGCCTCACTGTCCATTATGGTCGGTGGGGAGGCCGACGATTTCGCCGCCGGGCTCCCGATCCTGGAGGCGGTCGGCAAGACGATCGTGCACGTCGGGCCGCACGGTGCGGGCCAGGTCGTCAAGGCCGCGAACCAGCTGGTCGTCGGTGGGACGTACGGGTTGATCGCCGAAGCCATCGTGCTGCTCGAAGCCTCGGGCGTGGACGCCGGTGTCGGGCTGGACGTCCTCGCGGGCGGCCTGGCGGGCAGCCGGATCCTCGAACTGAAGCGGAAGTCCATGGTGGCGCGGGAATTCGCGCCGGGCTTCCGGATCGACCTGCACCACAAGGACATGGGCATCGCGCTCGCCGCCGCCAGGCAGGCCGACGTCGCGCTGCCGCTCACCGGGCTGGTCGCCCAGCTCGTCGCCGCCGGACGGGCGATGGGCCACGGCTCGCTCGATCACTCCGCCCTGCTGAAGGTCGTCGAATCGCTGTCCGGCGCGGAAAACAAGGAGTGACGCATGCCAAGAATCCCCGCCATGCAGGCCGTCGTCGACGTCCTGGTCAGTGAGGGCGTCGACACCGCTTTCGGTTGCCCGGGAGCCGCGATCCTCCCGCTGTACCACGCGATGCAGGACAGCGGCATCGAGCATCTGATCGTGCGCCACGAGGAGGGCGCGACCCATATGGCCGACGGCTGGGCGAGGACCACCGGCAACGTCGGCGTCGCGATCGGCACCTCGGGGCCCGCCGGGACGAACATGATCACCGGCCTCTACACCGCGCAGGCCGACTCGATCCCGATCCTGTGCATCACCGGGCAGGCCGACTCGCGGAAACTGCACACCGAGGCGTTCCAGGCCGTCGACATCGTCGAGATCGCCAAGCCGGTGACCAAATGGGCGGTGCAGGTCAAGGAGGCGGCCCAGCTGCCGTGGGTGTTCCGGGAGGCGTTCCGGATCGCGCGGTCCGGCCGCCCGGGGCCGGTGCTGATCGACCTGCCGATCGACGTCCAGCGGCAGGAGATCGAATGGGACTCCAGTATCGACTCGCCGCTCCCGGTCACCAGGGCGACGCCGTCGCCCGCCAGGGTCGAGCGGGCGCTGGACCTGCTCCTGGCCGCCGAGCGGCCGCTGATCCTCGCGGGCGGCGGCGTGGTGCTCGGCGACGCGAGCGACCGGTTGCGTACCGCGGCCGAACTGCTCGGCGTCCCGGTCGGTGTGACGTTGATGGGCAAGGGGAGCTTCCCCGAGGACCACGAACTGTTCGCCGGCATGGCGGGTATCCAGACCTCGCAGCGCTGGGCGAACGCGGCCTTCCTCGAGGCGGATCTGGTGCTGGCGCTGGGCGCGCGGTTCGGCGACCGGCACACCGGTGACCTCGACGTCTACCGCGGGAACCGGAAGTTCATCCACGTCGATATCGAGCCGACGCAGCTGGGCAAGGTGTTCGGGCCGGACCTCGGCATCGTCTCGGACACGGGTGCCTTCCTTGACGCGCTGATCGAGGCGGCGTCGAAGCGTTCCCCGGCGCGGGACCGCGCGTGGCCTCGGCGCATCGGCGAGCTCAAGGAGAGCTTGCCGCGGCGCGAGGATTTCGAGGACACGCCGATCAAGGCGCCGCGGGTGTTCAAGGAGATCAACGAGTTCTACGGCGAGGACGCCTACTTCGTCACCGCGATCGGGCTCTATCAGATCTGGTCCGGGCAGTTCCAGCGCGCGCACAAGCCTCGGCACTACCAGGTGTGCGGCCAGGCCGGCCCGCTCGGCTGGGAGATCCCGGCGGCGATCGGTGTCAAGAAGGCGAAACCGGAGGCCGAGGTCGTCGGCGTGGTCGGCGACTACTCGTTCCAGTTCCTGGTCGAGGAGCTGGCGGTGGCCGCGCAGTACGACGTCGGGTTCGTGCTGATCATGCTGAACAACGAGTACCTGGGGCTCATCCGGCAGGCCGAAACCGGCTACGAGATGAACTTCGAGGTCGACATCCACTACGACAAGATCGGCACGGACAACGTGAAGGTCATGGAGGCCTACGGCTGCTCCGGAACCCGCGTCACGGAGCCGGGCGAGATCCGGGCTTCGCTGGAGTGGGCGCGCAAAGAGGCCGAGCGGACGTCGCGGCCGGTGCTCGTGGAGATCATGATCGAACGCGAAGGGAACGCCGCGATGGGCAAGGCGCTCGACAGCGTCGTCGAGTTCGAGCCGATCGCGGGCTGAACGACGGTGTCCCGGCGGCTCGCCCGCCGGGACACCGTCGTCCGGTCAGGCCTTGCCCTGGTCGTTGCTCAGCCACTTCTCCGGCCGGACGCGGACCAGCACGGAGTTGTCGCTGAGCGCGCCGTCGACGTACTTCGTGCCCTCGTCCTCAGGCAGGTAGCGGTGCGCGATCTTCAGCGCCTGCTCCCGGGTCGGCGGCGTGTCGTTCGCGATGACCGGACCCTCGGCGGTCACGTACTTGTACGGCAGCGTCTCCGACTGCGCGACCAGGCTGAGCCTGCCCGCCTTCTTGATCGCCTTGTCCTTGACCGAGCCGCCGTCCATCCAGATCAGGAGTTCGCCGCCGGGCTCGTAGTCGTACCAGACCGGTACGGCCAGCGGGGCCCGGCCTTCCCTCTCCACGGCGAGGACCCCGATGTGGACATCGCTCAGGAAGGCTTCCCGTTCCTCGGCGGTCATGACAAAAGACGACATCCGTGTCTCGCTTCTCTCGTGGGTGATCTACGGAAGCGACAACGCGGCCCGTCTTCGGGACATTCCGGGCACTCGGGCTCGTGAGTGGTAAGGACGGTTCTAACCGTCCTTACCACTCACGAGGCGTTACGGCGTGGGCGAGGTGGTGCCGGTCGGCGACGACTCACCGGTGTCGCCCGCCGGGGTCGAGGACGGCGCCGCCGACGACGTGCTGGACGGCGGGGGCGTCGTCGAAGACGGAGGCGTGCTCGACGGCGGTGTCGAGGAAGGCGGTGTCGAGGAAGGCGGAGTCGTCGACGAAGGCGGCGTGCTGGTGGTCGGCTTCGAGGGCGAAGTGCTGCTCGGCGGCGTCGTGCTGCTCGGCGGGAGAGACGTGCCGGGCAACGGGGTCGGCCCCGGCGTGGTCGTGCCGGGCGGGGGAGTGCCGGGCAGGGTCGGCACCGGGACCTGGCCACCGGGCGTGCCGGCGGCGACGTCCTGGGAGTCCGGCGCGCCGACGGGGACCTGGCTGTCCGGCATCGTCGCGACGCCGCCGCGGTAGGCGACCGCCCAGCGGATCACGGTGTCCACATAGGACAGCGAGTGGTTGTAGCGGTACACGGCCACGCGCTGGGTCTGCTCGGAGGTCAGGTCGACCCCGCCGGAACAGAGGTAGCGGCCCGAGCCCAGCGTCGCGTCGTAGATGTTGTTCGGGTTCGACACGCCGTCGCCGTTGCCGTCGGAGGCGTAGCCCTTCCACGTGGACGGGATGAACTGCGTCGGGCCGACGGCGCGGTCCCACACCGTGTCACCGTCGTACTTGCCGCCGTCGGTGTCGGAGATGGCGGCGAACGGCCCGGCGCCGTTGAGCTGCGGGCCGAGGATCGGCTCCAGCGTGTCGCCCTTGGCGTCCACGTAGCCGCCGCGCGCGTGGTTCGATTCGATCCGGCCGATGCTGGCGATCAGCGCCCAGTCGATGTGGCAGCCGGGCAGTTCCTTCGCGAGGATGTCGGCGGCGTTCTTGTACGCCTTCATCATGCTGGCGGGGATGCCGAGCGCGCCCGAAGGCGCGAACGCGCCGCCGACGTTGCCGGAATGCCCGGGGACGGTCAGCGGGTCCGGGATGGGCGGCTCGGGGAGGCTGCCGTCGACGGCGATCTCCGGGACCGTGCCCGCCGGCGGTTGCCAGGCCGAGGCCTGATTCTGCGGGGCGGCCGGTTTCGGCGCGGCGATCGGGGTGTCGGGGCCCGCCGACGCGGTGACCGCGGGCAGCACGGCGAGCGCGCCGCCGGCGAGCGCGAAGGCCGTCCGGTGCCGGGCGGACAGCTTGTCCGTCTGTCGGGGGCGGTGCTTCGGCATGTTCTCTCCCGCAAGGTCGACTCCGGGCAAAACTATCCGATACGACCGGTTTTCGGGGACGACGCAACGAAAAATCCGCGATCCTGTCGAGTTTTCGTCCTCGCGGCACAAGACCTTCGTAGTGAAGTTGTCAATTTCACGCTGAGTTCACCGAATCGTCAGCAGAATCCCCGCCCGCCTCGCGGAGTGGTCTGAACCGCGTGCAAAGAGTCCTTTGCACAATCTCCTTTGCACGGCTACCTTGGGGTCATGACCGGTCCGCCGCCACCCGAAGAGATCGCCGACGCCGCCGTGCTGAAGGCGGTGATGCACCCGTTGCGCCGCCGGATCATGGAGGCGCTGGGCCGCGGTCCGGCGACGGCGACCAAGCTGGCCAAGGAACTGGGGGAGAGCTCGGGCGCGACCAGCTATCACCTGCGGGAACTGGCGAAATACGACTTCGTCGACGAGGCGCCGGAGCTCGCGCACGGCAAGGAACGCTGGTGGCGCGCCCGGCCCCGCGACATCCGCTGGCCCCGGCACAGCGAGCAGAACGACGAGATGCGCGCCGTGTTCGACGAGGCGCAGCGCGCCGCGTTCACCGAGGATCTCGAACAGCTGGCGAGTTTCCTCGAGCGGCGCGGCGAGCTGGGCGAATGGGGTGACGCGCTGGTGTTCTCGCGCGGCTCGGTCTATCTGAACCTCGAAGAGCTCAAGGAATTCTTCGACGATTACCTGGAGCTGCTGCGCCGCTATTGGCGGCCGGAACCCGGTCCGGACGCGCGGAAGGTGCTCGTGCGCTGGACCGCGTTCCCGGACGCGGACGGGGAGGTGAAGGAAGGGAACTGAAAACCGGTGGGAGAGCGGCCACTCGACCACCGGCATCGCGTCACCACGCCGGACGGCGTGTCTTCACGAACCACTCCACACACAAAGGGGGAGCAGCATGCTGCTCTGGAACGGAATCGCGGCCGTCTGCGCCGCGGCGAGCCTGCTCGCGGCGGGGACCGCGGCGGCCGCGCAACCGCCGGACGGGGGATCCCGGCCGGACGCCACCATCCGCTACACCGAATACGGCATCCCGCATATCGTCGCGAACGACTGGCTGAACCTGGGCTTCGGGCAGGGATTCGCCGCCGCCAAGGACAACATCTGCGCGATCGCGGACGTCGCGGTCACCACGCGGGCCGAGCGTTCCCGCTGGCTCGGGCCGGACGCGCCGCCGACGAGCGGGGTGAGCCAGGCGAGCACGAACCTCGCGAGCGACCTGTACTTCCAAGGTCTCAACGAAAGCGGTGCCGTCGAGCGGCTCCTGTCGGCGCCCGCGCCGCGCGGGCCGTACCGCGAGGTCCGGGAGCTGATCCGCGGTTACGTCGAGGGGGTCAACAAGTACCTGCGCACCGGCGAGATCACCGACCCGGCCTGCCGGGGCGCGGGCTGGCTGAAGCCGCTCACCGAACTCGACGTGTACCGGCACAGCCACGCGGTCGGCATGATCTTCGGACAGGGCGGCGTCGCGGACTCGATCACCGCGTCATCGCCGGGCGCCCCGCCCGCGGGCGGCGGTACCGAACAGATGCTCGGGGAGACCGGGATCGGCAGCAACGCGATCTCGATCGGCTCCGCCGCGTCGGCGAACGGACGCGGTGTCTCGCTGGCCAACCCGCATTTGCCGTGGCAGCTGAGCGGGACCAGGCTTTGGCAGTCGCAGGTGACGTTGCCGGGCAAACTGAACGTCAGCGGTGCGGGTATCCCCGGGATTCCGCTGATGTGGCTGGGACACAACGAAACCGCGGCCTGGAGCGGCACCGCCACCGACACCACGCGCACGTACACGCTGTTCGAGCTCAAACTCGTGCCCGGTTCGCCGACGACGTACCTGGTCGACGGGAAACCCGAGCGGATGCGGCGTACCGACGTGAGTGTGCTGTCGCGTAAGGCGGACGGCACACTGGAGCGCGTTTTACGTCCACAATGGACGACGAGGTACGGCCCGGTGACGACCAGGCTCGGGCAGCGGGAACTGCCGTGGACGGCGTCGAGCGCGTTCGCCATCGCGGACGCCAACGCCACCAACCTCGGGATGACGAACTCGATGTTCGCGATCGCCCGCGCCCGGACGGCGGGGGAGATGATCGGCGCGGTCCGTGAGACGCAAGGGCTGCCGTGGATGAACATCCTCGCCACCGACGACCGCGGCCGGGTGGAGTTCAGCCAGATCCACGGGATACCGCATGTCACCGACGAAAAGGCCGCGCGCTGCAACACGCCGCTGGGCAAGGAACTGTTCGCCGCCAACGGGGTCGCGGTGCTCGACGGCTCCAAGACGGCGTGTGCCTGGGGTCGCGACAGGGACGCGCTCCGGCCGGGTGTCTTCGGCCCGGCCGGCCTGCCGAGCCTGAGCCGGTCGGATTTCGCGGCGAACTCGAACGACAGCTCTTGGCTGGTCAATCCCGCCGAGCCGAAGACCGGTTTCCCCCGGATCGTGGGCCCGGTCCGCTACGAACAGAACATGCGGACGCGTGCCGGTCTCGTCGAGATCGCCGACCAGCTGAAGAAGGGCGGCTTCACGGGGCAGGCGATGCGGGACCTGATGTTCTCGAACCGGGACCACGCCGCCGAACTCGTGCGCGCCGACGTCGTCGCGATGTGCCGCACGATGCAGGGGCTGGAAGACGCCTGCACCGCGCTGGCAGGCTGGGACGGTCGTTCGGACGCCGGCAGCCGGGGCGCGTTGCTGTTCGACCGGTTCTGGGCCGCGGTGGACCGGATGGGGCCGGAGATCTGGAAGAACCCGTTCGACGTCGAGGATCCGGTCCACACGCCGAACACGCTCGACACGGGGAACGCGGCGATCCGCAAGGCGCTCTCCGGCGCCGTTTCGGAGCTGCGTGCGGCGAAGATCCCGCTCGACGCGCCGTACGGTGACAACCACTACGTCGTCCGCGACGGCCGGAAGATCCCGCTGGGCGGCGGAACCGCTGGCCGCGGGGTCTACAACACCCTCGGCGGGCCTTGGGATCCGGCCCGTGGGTACACCGAGTTCACCCACGGCGGGACGTACCTGCATGTCGTGGCGTTCAACGGGACCGGGTGCCCGGACACCACGACGTTGATGACCTACTCGCAGTCGGCGAACCCGAAGTCGGCGCACCACAGCGACCAGACGGAGCTGTACTCGCGCAAGCAGTGGGTCGCCGAACGGTACTGCGAGAAGGACATCCTCGCGTCGCCGTCGCTCGAGGTGATCCGGGTGAGCAGGCGATGATCGCCGTCGTGCTCGCGGCCGTCATGGCGGTCTCGTCACCGCTGCCCGCCGCGGCTCCGGACGGCGAAGTCTCGTTCACCAGCCACGGGGTCACCCTGCGGGGAACGGTGGTCGCGCCGGAGGGCGGCGGACCGGCGCCGGGCATCGTCATGGTGCACGGATCCGGCGAACACGACCGGGACGACTACCGCGCCGAGGCGGAAGCCTTCGCCAAGGCGGGGATCGCGACCCTGATCTACGACAAGCGGACCGAGGGCTATTCGCTGTTCGAGCGGGACTACTCGGTCCTGGCCGACGACGCGCTCGCCGCCGTGCGAGCGCTGCGCTCGCGTCCTGGCGTGGATCCGGCCCGTGTCGGGGTGTGGGGTTTGAGCGAAGGGGGCTGGGTCGCGCCATTGGCGGCGTCGGAGTCGAAGGACGTCGCTTTCGCGGTCACCGTCGGCGCCAATGGGGTCTCGCCCGATCGTCAGCAGGCGTGGGCGCTCGAGACCTATCTACGGCGGGGTGGGGTCACCGGCTCGATGGTGGACATGGTGGCGTCGACGAACATGCGGACCCTCGCGGGTGCCGGCGTGTTCCCCGAGGCCGGGTACGACCCGGTTCCGGTGCTGGAGAAGGTGCGGCAGCCGGTGCTCGGCCTGTGGGGCGAACTGGACCGGCTCACCCCGCCCGGTGAGGCCGTCCGGATCTTCCGGGAAACGCTGGACAGAGCCGGAAACCGGCAGTACACGCTGAAAGTGTTCCCGCAGGCCCAGCACGGGCTCCGGCGGACCACGGACGGTTTCGACAAACTCGACGGCTTCGCTCCCGGCTACCTCGAACTCGTGGCGAACTGGGTGAACGGGACGAAGGGCGGGCCGTCTGCCGACCCGCCTCCGGCCCAGGCGAGCCAGAGCGTCGCCCTCGCACCGCTCGCCTGGTACGAGGCGCCGTGGGTGCAGATCGCGCTCTGGGCGCTGGCGTTGCTCGCGTTCGCGGCTTATCCGGTGACGGCGTTGTTCCGCCGTGGGAAGAGCGTTCCGCTCGCCCGGCCCGCACGCTGGCTCGCGTCGGCCGGGACGCTCGCCACGGCGGGGTTCCTGGTCTACTACATCGCCCTGTCGATGGGGGCGGCGATGGCGCCGGGTCCGGTCCTTTTCGGACGGACGTTGCCGTGGCTCGCGTTGCAGCTGCTCGCGGCCGGTGTCGTGGTCGCCGGTGCGGTGACCGCGGTTTCGTGGTGGCGGAAAAAGGAAGCCGGGGGAGCGCGGGTCGGCCTGCTGCTCGTGGGCGCCGCGGTGTTCGTCCCGTGGGCCGTCCACTGGGGACTGCTGGTGCCGTGAAATGAGCCTGGGTGCCGGGCGGCCACCCGGCACCCAGGCGTACGGAAGCCGCGTCACCACGCCCGAGGGCGTGTCTTCACGAACGGACCTCCGGGTCAGAAGATACTCAGGACTTCGGGGTGACGGCGAACCGGCGCAGTTCCAGCGCCGGGTTCTTGGCGCGTACCTCGGAGATCCGCTCGGCGGAGACCTCGCCGGTCGCGGTCCCCGTGCGCTCGCCGAGCGAGGCGACGACCACGCCCATCGGGTCGACGATCATGCTGTGTCCCGAACCGGCGGGCGCGGCCTGCCCGGCCGCGACGAGGTAGATCGTGTTCTCGATCGCCCTGGCCCGGACCAGCGTGGTCCAGTGGTCCTCCTTGAGCGGACCGGGCATCCACTCCGCGGGCAGCAGTACCGCGTCCGCGCCCGCGTCGACCAGGCGGCGGGTGACCTCCGGGAACCTGAGGTCGTAGCAGGTCTGGAGACCGAAGGTGATCCCGTCGACCTCGAACGTCTCCGGCGCTTCGATGTCGCCGGGCCGGACCAGCTCCGACTCACGGAAACCGAAGGCGTCGTACAGGTGCAGCTTGCGGTAGAGCGCGGCGATCGCCCCGTCGGGGCCGGCCGCGACCAGGGTGTTCGAGATCCGCTCGCCGTCGGGGAGCGCTTCGTTGATTCCCGCGACGACGGTGATCTGCCGGTCCTTCGCCAGCCTGCGCAGCTCGGTGACGAACGGGCCGTCGAGTTCTTCGGCCGAGGTCACGAATTCCCGGCTCATCGTCGGTACGGTGAACAACGAGTACTCGGGGAGCACGACCACCCGCGCGCCGCGATCGGCCGCTTCGCCGGTGAGGGCGGCGACGCGGGCGAGGTTGGCCTCTTTGTCGTTGCCGGGCGCGAACTGTGCCACCGCGACGTGCACCATGGGACCCCTTCCGATAAGTGGAACTCTTGTATACATGATGGATACTTGGCTGGTCCAGGTGTAGGCTCAGTCGCGGAAAGTGACCGCATAGAGGGGGAACGAGATGACTGTGACCGCCGAAGGGGGCGGCCCGGCGCGTGAGCGGGTCTACACGTGGCTGCGCGACGGAATCATCTCGGGTGAGCTGGAAGGCGGCCGCTTCCTCGACGAGATGTGGGTTTCCGGTGTCGTCGGCGTGTCGAGGACGCCGGTGCGCGAGGCGTTCCACCGGCTGGCCGCCGAGCGGTTCATCAGCCTGCTGCCGCGCAAGGGTGCCCAGGTGCGCACCGTCACCGCCAGGGAGCTGGAAGAGGTCTACCAGAGCAGGCGGCTGATCGAAGGGCACGCCATCGCGACGCTCTGCGCGAACCGGGCCGGTGCTCCCGCCGAACTGCCGGAACTCATCGAGGCGATGGCGAGTTCCGGCGCCGAACGCGACTGGTTCGCTGTTTCGGGCTTCGATCGCCGCTTCCACCGCGCCATCGTGAACGCGGCGGGCAACACCGTCCTGACCGAGCTGTACGACACCCTGCGTTCGCGGCAACAGCGGGTCACGGTCCGCGCGCTGGAGGCCCGGCCGGAACGGCTGACCGTGATCAACGAGGAGCACCGGGCACTGGTCGCCGCCCTGGACGACCACGACGCGAAAGAGGCGTCGCGGCTGCTGGAGGAGCATTTGCGCCCGGTGTCCGAAGTGATGTCGGTGCTGCCTCAGGAAGGCTGACCCGGCTGGACGAGGTCGATCACCTCGAAGGGTTCGCCGTCGGCGCCGGTGGCTTTCTGGTTCGATGGACCTGGACCGGGCGCGGGAGCTCCCGCGGGGCGTGATCGCGCTGGAACTGGACAGGGCGGGGACCTGATGGGGCTCGAGAAGATCGTCGGTGTCATGCGGGACAACCTCACCGTCCGGCGCGTCTACGGCGAACCGGTGGAGAAGGACGGCGTCGTGATCATCCCGGCCGCGAGCATCATCGGCGGCGGAGGTGGCGGGCACGGCAGCGAGCAGGGCAAGGAAGGTGAGGGCGGCGGATTCCTCCTCGCCGCGCGACCCGTCGGGGCCTATGTGGTCAAGGGCGGCGAGGTGCGCTGGGTGCCGTCGGTGGACGTGACCTTCCTCGGCGCGGTGTTCGCGATCATGGTCGCCGCGATCCACCGGTCATACCGGCGAGGATCAGATCGATCCCGGTGAGGAACTGCTCCCGGTCGTCGTGATCGCGGGCCTCGGCGGCGACGGCCCGGAGGAAGGGGAACTCTCCGGGGTCGAGTTCTTCCCAGGCGTCGGCCGCGGCACGGAGGAATTCGGCGCGGTCGGCTCCTCGCCCGAGCACCCGGGAGTTCGTCGCGTTCTGGCCCGCGGCGCCGAAGATGTAATGCACCAGCGCCGAGGTCGCGGTGAACCAGGTGGTTTCGGGGACACTCAGGGCGCTGACCCGCTGGCCGATGCTTTCGAAGATCCGCGGCGTCACCGAGCCCTGAGGGCTGCGGGAAAGCTGGAAGGCAAGCCACGGGTGGCGCTCGATCGCCTCGAACAGACTCAGTCCGATGGCCCGGATCTCGTCCTGGGGTGAGCCCGTGGCCTCGACGGTCAGGGCGACGGCGACGACGGACGCGGTCGCGGCGTCGAGCAGGGCGCCCTTGTTCGGCACATGCCAATAGATCGCTCCGGGGCCGGTGGCGAGACGTTCGGTCAACGTCCGGAAGGTGAGCCCGCGTTCGCCGTCCGCGTCGAGCAGTTCCACGGCGGCCTCGACGATGCGCTCGCGGGACAATGCCTGCGAGCGGGTCCGTGGTGCCATGCGGATCATCCTGGCAGAGCGCGGATCGGTGCTTTCGGGTTAGTTTCCCTGTATGGCGAAAAGCTCGGCGGTGGAGATCGAGGTCGGCGACCGGACGGTGCGCGTCTCGAACCCGGATCGTGTCTACTTCCCGGCGCGGGGCGAGACGAAGCTGGACCTCGTCGAGTACTACCTCGCGGTCGGCGACGGGATCGTGCGGGCGCTGCGGGAACGGCCGTGCATGCTGCACCGGTTCCCGTCCGGGGTCGCGGGGGACAAGGTCCACCAGAAGCGGGTCCCGAACGGTGCCCCGGACTGGTTGCAGACCGTCCGCGTCGACTTCCCTTCCGGCAGGCACGCCTACGAACTGTGCGTCACCCATCCCGCCGACGTGATCTGGGCGGTGCAGATGTCGACCGTCGAGTTCCATCCGTGGAACTCCCGCCGCGCCGACACCGAACGCCCCGACGAGTGGCGGATCGACCTCGACCCGATGCCCGACTGCCCGTTTTCCACCGTGCGGAAGGTCGCTCACACCGTCCACGAGATCCTGGACGAACTCGGCATCACCGGCTGGCCGAAGACCTCCGGCGGGCACGGTATGCACGTCTACGTCCGGATCGAACCGCGGTGGGGTTTCCAGGAGGTGCGCCGGGCGGCGCTCGCCTTCGCACACGAGGTCGAGCGCCGGCTGCCCGACGAGGTCACCACGACCTGGTGGCGCAAGGACCGCGATCCCTCGAAGCTGTTCGTGGACTACAACCAGAACGCCCGCGATCACACCATCGCGAGCGCCTACTCGGTCCGCGGCGTGCCCGAAGCCGTCGTCTCGACGCCGATCCGCTGGGACGAGGTCGACGACGTCGAACCGCGCGACTTCACGATCGCCACCGTGCCCGCGCGCTTCGCCGAACTCGGCGATCTGCACGCGGGCATCGACGACACGGCGTACTCGCTCGACACCCTGCTCGAATGGGCCGATCGCGACGGCCTCGATGCCGAAGGCGAGTGAGCTTCTACCGCATTTAGAGGACTAAATGCGGGGAGATGGGCTGGGCTTCGGCCGGGTGGGCGTTGCGAAAGCCACTTTCGCAACCTTCAACGTTGCGAAAGAAGCTTCTATGTCAAGTCTGCTTTGAGTGCTTGGTAGATGGTGTTGGTGAGGTGTCGTTTGAGTGCTCGGAGTGCGGCTTTGGTG
>NZ_JBHXIB010000093.1:0-12200 GCF_042723975.1 Amycolatopsis sp. NPDC058340
CGGTTCTAACCGTCCTTGCCACTCACGAGACCCACGCCTCTCCGCAGGCCTCAGAACCCGCCGAGGATCTCCTTCGTCGAGGTGACCGTGGCGAATCCGCCCCCGTGCAGGTTCGTCGCGGTCGCCCGGTACAGCTCGTCCGCGGTCAGGACGCCGCCGTCCGGCCCGGCGAGGTCGAAGGTGAAGGTGGCGTCGAGCGCGAAAGTCACGTCGTAGCCGAGGTTCCCGCCGACGCGCGCGGTGGTCTCGCAGCAGAAGTTCGTCTGGATGCCGGCGAGCACGAACGACGTGATGCCGCGGGTCTTCAACCAGCCGTCGAGATCGATGTCGCCGTGGAAGGCCGAATTGACCTTCTTGCCGAACACCAGATCCGCGCGCACGCCGTCGAGCTCCGGCTTGAAGTGGTTGCCCTCCTGCCCCGGCCGCAGCGACGAGCCGGGTTTCACGGAGTCGTGGTGCACCAGCACGATCGGCAGCCCGCGTTCCTGCCAGGCGTCGACGAGCGCCTTGATATTGGCCTCCGCGCCAGGATTGTTACGCGGGCCCCAGACGGGCTTGTCGAAGCCGCGCTGGACGTCGATCACGATCAAGGCCTTGGTCTCAGTGGTCATGGCTTCGAGTTTCGTCTCTCGCGTGGCCGCCGAGGGAGTGGCAGAAGACGCACGATGCGGTACTTTCCTGCCATGCGAACCGTGGGTGTGCTCCTCCTGCCGGGCAGCCGGTCCTTCGACCTCGGCGTGATCGGCGAGGTCTGGGGCGTGGACCGGACCGACAGCGGTATCGGCCCCTTCGAGGTGCGGCTCTGCGCGTCCGGCCGCGGCCGGGTCGCCATCCACCCGTTCGGCCAGGTCGAGGCGACGCATGGGCTGAGCGGGCTGGTGGGGTGCGATCTCGTCCTCGTGCCCGGCAGGGTCGATCCGCACGCCGAAGTGCCCGCGGCCGCCGTCGCCGCGCTGCGCAAGGCGCACCGGGCCGGGATCACCGTGGCGTCGCTGTGCTCCGGGGCCTTCACCCTCGCCGCGGCCGGGTTGCTCGACGGCCGGTCCGTCACCACGCACTGGCGGCTGCTGGACGACCTCGAAACCGCCGCTCGCGGCGCGGTCGTCCAGCGCGACGTCCTGTTCACCGACGAGGGCGACGTCCTGACCTCCGCCGGGGTGGTCGGCGGGCTCGATCTCTGCCTGCATCTGGTGCGCCGCGACCATGGCGCCGAGGTCGCCGCCGCCCTCGCCCGGCGGCTGGTGATGCCCCCGGCACGGGAAGGTGGCCAGCGGCAGTACGTCGACAACCCGTTGCCGCCCAAGCCGTCGCGGCCCAGCGTTTCGTCCACAATGGACTGGGCGCTGGAGCGGATCGCCGACGACATCGGCGTCGACGACCTCGTCGGTCACGCCGGGCTCAGCGAGCGGACCTTCCATCGCGAGTTCGCGGCGGCCACCGGCGTCACACCGGGGCGGTGGCTGCGGGCGCAGCGGGTGCGGCTCGCGCGGCGGCTGCTGGAGACCACCGAGCTCCCGGTCGAGCGGGTCGCGCAGCGGTCCGGCCTCGGCACCGCCGCCAACCTGCGGCGAAGGCTCCGTGCCGAGGTCGGTGTCGGGCCCGATTCGTATCGCCGGACGTTCCGGTCGGTTACCGTCGAAGCATGGCCGAGTACGAACACATCCTCGTGAAGCGGGACGGCGACACCGTCACCATCACCATGAACCGCGCCGCGCGGCGGAATTCGCTGTCCGCCGAGCACCTCGCCGAGCTGCTCGCGGCGTTCCGCGAGGCAGGGGACACCGACGCCACCGGGATCGTCCTGGCGGGCGCCGGTCCGGTGTTCTCGGCGGGACACGACTTCGGCGACGTCGCCGCCCGCGACCTGATGGGTGTCCGCGAGCTGCTGCGGCTGTGCACGGACCTGATGGGCACGATGCAGTCCGTGCCGCAGGTCGTCGTCGCGCGGGTGCACGGGCTCGCGACCGCGGCGGGCTGCCAGCTGGTGGCGTCGTGCGACCTCGCCGTCGCCGCCGAATCCGCCGGGTTCGCCCTGCCCGGCGGCAAGGGCGGCTGGTTCTGCCACACGCCCGCGGTACCGGTGGCCCGCGCGATCGGGCGGAAACGGCTGATGGAGCTGGCGCTCACCGGCGACGTCGTCGACGCCGCGACCGCGCTGGACTGGGGCCTGGTGAACCGCGTTGTCCCGGACGACGAGCTGGACGAGGCCGTCGCGTCCCTGCTGGGACGTGCGACGCGTGGCAGCCGGGCCAGCAAGGCGATGGGCAAACAGACCCTCTATGCGCAGCTGGACCGGCCCGAGGCCGACGCGTACGCGCTGGCGCTGGAGGTGATGGCTTCGGCCTCGCAGCTGCCCGGCGCCCGTGAGGGGATGGCGGCGTTCCTGGAGAAGCGATCCCCGGTCTGGCCGGACTGAGCGGCCGTCACACTGAGCGGCCATTACAACGTGCGCTCGCGCACGAGCAGGAGCGCGTAGGCGGCCAACGTCTGCGCGTCGGTGATGTCACCAGCGGCGATCATCTTCTCGAACTCGTCGAGGTCGAACCACGCCGTCCGCATGTCCTGCTCTTCGACCTCGCGCTGGGCTTCGCTCTGCGTGAGATCGGTGGCCAGGAACACGCGCCCGCGCTGGCTCGACATCCCGGCGGCGACGTCCGTCACGCCGAGTTCGGCCATCGAACCCGCGACCAGCCCGGTCTCCTCGCGCAGTTCGCGGGCGGCGAGTTCGAGCGGCGGGACGTCGGCCAGCTCGGGGGCGGTGCCCATGGGGAACTCCCAGCGCCGCAGGCCGAGCGGGTAGCGGAACTGCTCGACCAGGTGAAATCTCGCCCCGTCGAAGGGGATCACGACGGCGCAGGTCGGTTTGTCGACGACCGCGTAGATCCCCTCGGAACCATCGAGCCGCCGGACGTCGTCCTCGCGCACGGTCATCCAGTTGTTCCGGTACACCTCACGCGAGCTGACACGCTGAACGGGGTCCATGCGCACAGTATCGCCGTGCTTGTCCTACCCTCGCGGGGTGCGCCTTGTGATCGCTCGCTGCCAGGTCGACTACGCCGGCCGTCTGACCGCCCACCTGCCGATGGCCACCCGGCTGCTGCTCGTGAAGGCCGACGGCTCGGTGTCCGTGCACTCGGACGACCGTGCCTACAAACCGCTGAACTGGATGAGCCCGCCGTGCTGGCTGATCGAGGACGGCAAGCTGTGGATCGTCGAGAACAAGCAGGGGGAGAAGCTCGTCATCACCATCGACGAGATCTTCCACGACCACGCCCAGGAACTCGGCGCGGAACCGGGCCTGCAGAAGGACGGCGTCGAGGCGCACCTGCAGGAACTGCTCGCCGAGCACATCAAGACCCTCGGCGACGGCTACACCCTGGTGCGGCGGGAGTTCCCGACCGCGATCGGCCCGGTCGACATCATGGCCCGCGACGCCGACGGGGCCAGTGTCGCCGTCGAGATCAAACGGCGCGGCGAGATCGACGGCGTCGAGCAGCTGACGCGATATCTCGAACTGCTCAACCGCGACCCGCTGCTGGCGCCGGTGCAGGGTGTGTTCGCGGCGCAGGTCATCAAACCGCAGGCGCGGGTGCTGGCCGAGGACCGGGGGATCCGGTGCCTCACGCTGGACTACGACGCGCTGCGCGGTATCGAGTCGGACGAGTTCCGCCTGTTCTGAGCAAGCTCGTGAGTGGCTAGGACGGTTCTAACCGTCCTAGCCACTCACGAGCTTGCCCGCTGAACAGCCGATATCAAATCGAGTCCTCGGTTGTCGTATCTGCATTCTTTCTCGCGCCACAGAATGCCCGAAAGGGCGGCGGGAAATTAACGAACTCGCGTTCTTCCGCAAAAGAACCAGCTACTTCCGGGCCATTCGGGTGAACGCCGGATTCTTCGGTGTCGCGCTGTGTCACACTCGATTTCCGCGAGGGGTACCGCCGACATACGGCGGTCGCGGGGTGCAGAGGGTGAAGTGCCATGGCTGATTCTCCGAAGTGTGTCGATCTGGTGCTGGAAGGCGGCGGCGTCAAAGGCATCGGGCTGCTTGGCGCGGTGCTGGAGTTGCACGAAGCCGGTTATTCGTTTCCCCGGATCGCCGGGACGAGCGCCGGGGCGATCGTGGCGACACTGGTCGCCGCTTATCAGAAGGCAGGGAAGGATCTCGGCGGTCTGGAAGCGGTGATGAACGACCTGGACTGCCGGCGCTTCCAGGACCAGTCCCTGCTCGACAAGGTCGCCGGCCCGCTCGGTGACGGCGTGGATCTGCTCCTGCACGACGGGATGCACTCCGGCGACTATCTCGTGGAATGGCTGACGCCGTTGCTCGAAGAGGTCGGCGTGCGCACTTTCGCCGATCTCGCCATCGAGGATCCGGACAGTACTTTGCTTCCGTACCAACGGTATTCCCTCGTCGTCCACGTCAGTGACCTGACGCGCCGCGTGCTCGTCCGGCTGCCTTGGGATTATTCCCAGTACGGCCGGGATCCCGGTGCGGAGAAGATCGTCGACGCGGTCCGCGCGTCCATGTCGATCCCGCTGTACTTCCGGCCGGTGCAGTTCGACGTCCGTCCAGAGGGCACCGTCACCTGGGTCGACGGCGGGCTGCTGTCGAACTTCCCGATCACCGTCTTCGACCGGACCGACACGAAGAAGCCGCGGTGGCCGACCTGGGGCGTCAAGCTTTCCGGGGAACCGGTGGGCGGCAGGGACAAACCGGTGAAGAGCGCGTTGCGGATCGCCATCGGTTCGCTCGAAACCCTGCTGTCGGACTGGAATCGTTACCGGTTGCACGAGGAAGGTGTGAACCGGCGGACGGTGTACGTCGACACGACCGGGATTTCCGCCGTCGACTTCGGGCTCGGCGAAGAGGAGAAGAAGCGCCTCTTCGAAAGCGGGCGGGAGGCCGCGCGGCGGTTTCTGGAAAAGATCGTGCCGCAGTGAAACTCGCCGGCGGTATTCCGGTGGGATGAGGGATAGGAGGATCCCATGCGTTATCGCCCGATCGGCAGTGACCCGGCGGACGGCCGCCTCGGCCGGTTCGTCCCGGACGACTGGCGCCACGTCGAGCGCTATCCGCTGACCGCGCTGGCCGCCGAGGACCGGCCCACCCGGTCGCCGGTCGTCATCGGTGTCAACTGGTACAAGGAATTCGACGTACCGGAGAAGGACGAGAAGTCCGGCGAATTCTTCGTCGCGAAGGGTGGCGCGAAATCGCTCACCAGGATCCGCGGCGGGCACTGCGTCTGCCTCGAGCCCGGTGAATCGACGGACGGCGAGAAACAGTACGCCTTCTACGACCAGGGCCGGGAAGGCGCGTGCGTCGGCTTCGGCTGGTCGCGCTGCATGACGATGTTCAACGGCGACCTGTACGCCGCGCGGTGGCTGTGGGACCAGTCGAAGCTGCGTGACGAATGGGACGAGACCAACCCCGGTGACAACAACGGCACCTCGTGCCGTGCCGCCGCCGAGGTCCTGCTCGAACTGGGGCACGTCCCCTGGTCGGAGACCTATGCCGACGACGATCACGTCAAGCGGGCCGCGTACACGCCCGACGTCAAGAACGGCATCCAGGCCTATCGCTGGGCGACGTCGGTCGACGAGGTGCACGAGGTACTCGGCAACCCGCGTGCCGACGAACTCGGCGCGGTGCCGTTCCTCAACTCGTGGGGTTCGGGCTACCCGCACCGCACGTACATGCCGGACGACGTCCTCGCCCGGTTGATCGAGGAGGACGGCGAAGTAGGCCTGCCCACGGACCGGTAAACCCCCACCGGTCACGGGAGAGGGCCGTTCCGGCGACGGAGCGGCCCTTTTCCGGGATCATGGCGGGGTGCGAGGAGAACCGCTGTCGGGAACATGGCCGCTCGCGCCGTCCGGCACCACCGGCTGGTTGCGTGAGATGTGCGGTGACGGCCTGACCGGGTTCATGCCGCCGCCGATGCCGGACGCGGCGTGGGTGCTCAACGCGATGTACGAGCGGGACCTCGAAGCCGTGGGCGTGACCACCGGAGGGGGAATCGGCCGCGCCGGGCATCCCGGTCCCGGATGGCGGCGGCTGCGCTGGGCGGAACTCGCCCGCCGCACCGGCGATCCGGTCGTCCCGCCGGGGGTACTGCCGTGCTTCCGATGCTTCCCCTCGGTCAGGAAGGACGGCAGCTGGCCGCTCGGGATCATCCCGCCGACCGAGGGGAGCCTGGACCGCGAGACCTGGACGAGGCTGGTCGGTGTGCTCGCCGAATTCAGTCCGGCGGGTCCGGATACTCCCTGCTTCGCCTACTACAACCCGCTGACCCTTGGCGCCGAGGACTTCGACAACCTCCACGTGCGCGCTGGGCGCCTGGGTGACGCCGGGTTCCTGTACGACCATTCCGAGGCGGACTTCAGCCCGGCCAATCTCTGGGCCGAGGATCGATCTTGGTGCCTGTGCACCGATTACGACCTGTGGGCCACCAAGGTCGCCGGTCCGCCCGCCCTGATCGAAGCGTTGCTGAACGACTTCGAAATCGAAGCGGTGCGGCTGCCGTGGTCGCCTTGAAGCGGCGCCGACCGGACAAGAATTGTCAAGAACCGCCCTGAAACAGACACGTCAGGCCAGTCGTCACCCACCCGCACTGCCGTTCCTGAATCCATGCAGTATGGTCCGCGATTGACGCGATACCGGCGTTTCTCGTGGACATTTTCACTATGGAGGTGGGTCGGTTGCACGTGCTGGCCGATGCGAACCTGCGGCTCGACGCAAGTCCGATCGACTACGTCCTGCTCGCCTTCTATTTCGCGCTGGTGCTCGGCATCGGGTACATGGCGCGGAGGTCGGTCTCGAGCAGCCTCGACTTCTTCCTCTCGGGCCGGTCGCTGCCGGCCTGGGTCACCGGTCTCGCCTTCATTTCGGCGAACCTCGGCGCGGTCGAGATCATGGGCATGTCGGCCAACGGCGTGCTCTACGGCCTGCCGACCGTGCACTACTTCTGGATCGGCGCGATCCCGGCGATGCTGTTCCTCGGCATCGTGATGATGCCGTTCTACTACGGCTCGAAGGTCCGCAGTGTCCCGGAGTTCATGCTCCGCCGGTTCGGCAAACCCGCCCACCTCGTCAACGGCATCAGCTTCGCGAGCGCGCAGATCCTCATCGCCGGCGCGAACCTGTTCCTGCTCGCCAGCGTGGTGAACCTCCTGCTCGGCTGGCCGCTGTGGGTGTCGATCATCGTCGCGGCCGCGGTGGTGCTCTCCTACACCGCGCTCGGCGGCCTTTCCGCCGCGATCTACAACGAGGTCCTGCAGTTCTTCGTGATCGTCGCGGCGCTGCTGCCGCTGACCATCGTCGGCCTGGTGAAGGTCGGCGGCTGGCAGGGCCTTGTCGACAAGGTCACCGCGAGCCCCGGCGGCGAAGCGCAGCTGCACTCGTGGCCGGGTGACAACCTCACCGGCTTCGGCAACAGCTTCCTGTCGATCCTCGGTCTCGTCTTCGGTCTCGGTTTCGTGCTGTCCTTCGGCTACTGGACCACGAACTTCGTCGAGGTCCAGCGCGCGATGGCGTCGAAGAGCATGTCCGCCGCGCGGCGGACGCCGATCATCGGCGCCTTCCCGAAGATGCTGGTCCCGTTCATCGTGATCATCCCCGGCATGATCGCCGCGGTCACCGTTTCCGAGTACGTCCAGGACAAGCAGATCCTGCTCGACGGCGGCGACGCGCCGAGCGGCGTGACCGCGAACAACGCCATCCTGCTGCTGATGCGCGACCTGCTGCCCAACGGCATGCTCGGCGTCGCGCTCGCCGGTCTGCTCGCCTCGTTCATGGCCGGGATGGCCGCGAACCTGAGCTCCTTCAACACCGTGTTCACCTACGACATCTGGCAGTCGTACGTGAAGAAGAACGAGTCGGACGGCTACTACCTCCGGCTCGGCCGCCTGGTCACCGCCATCGGCACCGTGCTCGCGATCGGCACCGCGTTCATCGCGTCGAACTCCGGGAACATCCTGACCTACCTGCAGGACCTGTTCTCCTTCTTCAACGCGCCGCTGTTCGCCACCTTCATCCTCGGCATGTTCTGGAAGCGGATGACGCCGACGGCGGGCTGGGTCGGCCTGGTGTCCGGTACCGCTTCCGCGATCACCGTGTGGCTGCTGTCGCAGGCCGGGGTCCTCGGGCTCACCGGGCAGGGCATCAGCTTCGTGGCCGCCGGTACGGCGTTCGTCGTCGACATCGCGGTCAGCGTCGGGGTCTCGCTCGCCACCGCGCCGAAGCCGGAGGCCCAGCTGGTCGGCCTCGTCTACTCCCTCACCCCGAAGGAGTCGCTGAAGCACGACGAGACCGGCGACGACGCGGGCTGGTACCGCAAGCCGGGCCTGCTCGCGGGCATCGTGCTGATCCTGACCATCGTGCTCAACATCATCTTCTAGGAGGCCGGAGATGGCTGCTTCGCAAGCTCCCAAGAAGGCCGGCGTTTTCGACATCCGGCTGATCATCGCGCTGCTCATCGGCGGTTACGGGCTGGTGCTCACGATCATGGGCATCGGCTTCACCACCGAGGAGGAGCTGGCCAAGGCCGCCGACGTCAACATCAACCTGTGGGCGGGCATCGGCATGCTGGTGTTCGCGGGGTTGTTCGTGCTGTGGGCCAAGCTGCGGCCCATCGTGGTGCCGCCGAGCACCGAGGGCGAGGGCGGCGAATAGCCGGGTTGTCCGGACAGCGGCGAAGGGCTCCGGCTACCGTGCATCTCGTGCTGCTCAACGCTCGACGTCGCCGGATCGCGTCCGTGCTGGCCCTGGTCGCCGCACTGGGCGTGCTCTCGGCCTGCGGTCAGAACCTCGGCAAGTCCAACTTCGCCCGCACCACCGTCGCCGCCGAACCCGGCTCCGGCTCCGGCTCGGTGCCCGACGGGGACATCAACGATCCGGCGGTCACCCCCGCGGTGCTGCGCACGATCGACCCGTGCGGGCTGGTGAGCAAGGAAGTGATGAGCGGCCTCGGCACGCCGGAGGAGCCGACGGCGAATCTCAGCTCGTTCGGCACCTGCCGGGCGAAGGCCGTGGACGCCGGCGGCAAGGCACTCACGGTCAGGGTCGAAATCGGCGCGTCGACCTACTCCTCGATCAACGGCGTCACCGTTTCGGCGGTCGACGGGCTGCCGCAGATCGAGCGGAAGGACAAGGACGGGAAGAGCTGCGACGTCGGCATCATGACCCTGCGCAAACCCGAGCGCGGGATCAGCTTCTCGGTCACCTACGACGGCGGCGACGCGTGCGCGACAGGCCGTGCCGTGGCCGCGAAGGCCGTGAAGAGCCTGCACGCGTCACCGGCGAAGTACCAGGCGGGCGCGGGCACGCTCACCGGGGTCGATCCGTGCACCGCCGCCGACACCGCGGTCCTCAACGAGGTGGTGCCGCACGGCGCGACCACGCTGACCTCGTTCCACTCCTGCGATTGGACGCCGGGCTCCAACCCGAGGATCTCGATCGGCTTCCGCCGCGGGCTGCCGCCGGAGGAACGCGACGGGAACAAAAAGGTCGACATCGACGGCGTCACCGCGTACCAGAAGATCGGCAGCGGCAGCGACGCCGAGTGCAAGATCGAGTGGCAGCACAAGCCGTGGGTCGACGACGAGGTCGAGATCGCCAGCGTGATCTACAAGAACTACGACGAGAAGCCCGACGAAGCGGCTTCGTGCGGGAAGGCCCTGAAGATCGCCAAATCGGTGATCTCCAAGCTGCCGAAGCCCTGACGCTGGCGGCATCCGGCCGGGAGAGGTAGGAAGGGGACACCCCCACCCGCCGACGTGCCGGAGGCCACCCTTGAAGAAGATCATCAACGACCCGAAGACGGTGGTCGCGGAATCGTTGCGCGGACTCGCCGCGGCGCACGCGGACGTCCTGCGTGTGGAGGACGACCCGGCGATCGTGGTGCGCGCGGACGCGCCGCTGGCGGGCAAGGTCGCGGTGATCTCCGGCGGCGGCTCGGGCCACGAACCGCTGCACGGCGGTTTCGTCGGGCAGGGCATGCTCGCCGCCGCCGTCCCGGGCGCGGTGTTCACCTCGCCGACGCCGGACGCAGTGGAAGCCGCGGTCAAGGCCACCACCGGGGACGCGGGCGCGCTGCTGATCGTGAAGAACTACACCGGCGACGTGCTCAACTTCGAGACCGCCGCGGAACTCGCCGCCGCCGAAGGGCTGGACGTGCGCAGCGTGGTCATCGACGACGACGTCGCGGTCAAGGACTCCACCTACACCGCCGGCCGTCGCGGTGTCGGCGGCACGGTGCTGCTGGAGAAGATCACCGGTGCCGCCGCCGAACGGGGCGACACGCTCGACGCGGTGGAGGCCTTGGCGCGCAAGGTGATCGGCCAGGTGCGGTCGATCGGCGTCGCGCTCACCGCGCCGACCGTGCCGCACGCGGGCGAGCCGAGTTTCGACCTCGCCGACGACGAGATCGAGTTCGGCATCGGCATCCACGGCGAACCGGGTATCGAGCGGACCGCCGTGGTGACGGCCGACGAACTCGTCGCGCGCATGGTCGAAGCGGTGGTCACGGACCTGCCCTTCGCCGAGGGCGACAAGGTCCTGCTGTTCACGAACTCGATGGGCGGGACCCCGCTGGTCGAGCTGTACCTTGCCCACGGGATCGCCGAGCGGCTGCTGGCCGGGCGTGGGATCGTGGTCGAACGGCGGCTGGTGGGGCCGTACATCACCAGCCTCGAGATGCAGGGGATGAGCCTGACGTTGCTGAAACTGGACGACGAGCTGACCGAGTTGTGGGACGCGCCGGTGAACACCCCGGCCCTGAGGTGGGGAGTCTGATGGCCTGCACCGCCGAGACGCTCGCCGCCGCCTTGCGGGCGGCGGCCGCCGTGATCGCCGAGCACCGTGCCGAACTGGTCGACCTCGATCGCGCGATCGGCGACGCCGACCACGGCGAGAACATGGACCGGGGCTTCACCGCCATCGTGTCCGCTTTGGACTCCGCCACGCCCGAGACCCCCGCCGCCGTCGCGAAACTCGCCGCCACGACGCTGATCTCGAAGGTCGGCGGCGCGGCGGGACCGTTGTACGGCACGGCTTTCCTGCGCGCGTCGGTCAAGCTGGGCGACGCGGCCGAAGTGGACGGCCCGCTGCTGGTCGAGGCCCTGCGCGCGGCGCTCGAAGGAGTGCAGGCACGCGGCAAGGCCGTCGGAGGAGACGCGACCATGGTCGACGCCCTGATCCCCGCGGTCTCCGCCGCCGAGGAGGCCGCCGGCGACGGTGTCGCGGCGATCCTGGCCGCGGCCGCCGACGCCGCGGACAAGGGTGCCGAGTCCACTGTGGAACTCGTGCCGCGCAAGGGCCGGGCGTCGTACCTCGGCGAACGGGCGGTCGGACATCTGGATCCCGGTGCCCGATCGACCGCGCTGCTGCTGCGCGCCTTCGCGGAGGCCGCCAAGTGAGCGTCGGAATCGTACTCGTTTCCCACAGCGCCAAACTCGCCGAAGGACTCGCGGAACTCGCCGCGCAGATGGCGCCGGACGTCACCATCGCGGCGGCGGGCGGCCTGGCCGACGGCGGGATCGGCACGGATTACGACGAGGTCGTCGCCGCGACGCAGCGCGCCGATTCCGGATCGGGCGTCGTCCTGCTGTACGACCTCGGCAGCGCGCAGATGACCGCGGAACTGGCGGTCGAATCGCTCGCCGACCCGTCGGCCGCGGTCGTCGTGGACGCGCCGCTGGTCGAAGGCGCCATCGCCGCCGCCGTCGCGGCGCAGGGCGGGGCGGCTCGCCAGGCCGTCGCCGAAGCGGCCGCGTCGGCGGGCGCGCCGCCGGACCTGACGTTCGACGGCGGCGCGCAGGACGGCGAGAGCAGTGTCGAACTCACGCTGCGGAACGACGTCGGGCTGCACGCGCGGCCCGCCGCGGTACTGGTCCGCAGTATCGCCGGGCTGGACGCGCAGGTCACCGTGCGGCTGGGCGACGAGACCGCGGACGCCAACAGCGTGCTCGCGCTGATGGCGCTCGGCGCGCGCCAGGGCGACCGGATCGAGGTCCGCGCGAAGGGCGCGCAGGCCGACGAAGCGCTCACCAAGATCAAGGACCTGGTGGACCAGAACTTCGGCGAGTGAGCTGGGGCTCTTAGCGCGTGAAGGCCTCCTTCCCTCGGCTCAGCCGAGGGAAGGAGGCCTTCACGCGCATCGGCGCTTTGCTGATCGTCCACAGAGGACGCCCCCTGCGCCTAA
>NZ_JBHXIB010000094.1:0-10944 GCF_042723975.1 Amycolatopsis sp. NPDC058340
CCCCAAGGCCCAGGTGCGTCGCGAAAGCCACTTTCGCGACGTCTGATGTCCCGAAAGTGGCTTTCGCGACATCGCGCCCGAAACTGGACCCAATCCACCCCGCCCCCGGCTCCGAAGACCTGGCATGACACCGGGATCAGGGGTTCATCCGCAGCAGCGGGAGACCCGAGGGCGTGCGGATCTCCAACGCCTTGATGTCCCCGGTCCGCATGGCGGTGCCGACCACGATATGCGCGGTGTCCTTGGGCATCGCGCGCCAGGACGCGAGCTCGCTGGTGCCGCCGTCGGCGCCGACGGCGACCAGGATGTAGTCCCCGGTGCGGGTGCCGCCGTAGCTGCACGTCATGTCGACCTTGGTGCCGGTGTCCGTGGCGGACATGGCGACTTCGGCGGTCACCGGGTAGTCGCCGAGCGGGGTCATCGGGTCGCCCGCCGCCGCCGTCGGCCCGGTCAGGACGACCACGAGCGCGACGCCGGCGGCGACGGCCAGCCCGGCCGCGGTGGTCGTGATGGCCCGTTGGATCCGCCTTCCCCGGCGGACCCGTTTGAGCACGGCCGGCAGCAGGTCCGCCGAGGGCGCCGGTTCGTCTTCCAGCAGCGCGGGAGCGCCGGCCTGGGCGAGCAGCCCGGGGATCCCGGCCAGGTCACGCACGGACGCCGCGCACCGGTCGCAGACCCGCAGGTGCTTCTCGTAGGCGGACCGGTCTTCCGGGGACAACGCACCGAGCACGTAGGCCGCGTCGTAGGTGGCGAAGGGGTCGGTCATTGAGTCACCCCTCTTTCCTCCAATATCAGCCGCAGCGCCCGCAGCGCGTAGTGCGTCCGCGACTTGATCGTCCCTTCGGCCACACCCAGCCGCTTCGCGGCGTCGGCGACGGAGTAACCCTGGAAGTAGCACAGGACCAGGACGTCCCGGTGCCTCGGCGAGAGCTCGCCGAGCGCTTCGGCGACCAGCCAGCCCTGGACCGCCCGTTCCGTTCCGTCCGTGACCGCCGTTTCGGGTGGTTGACCGGTCACCACCTCCGGATGCGCCTCGGCGGCACGCCAGTCGTCGATGGCGATCCGTCTCGCCACGGTGAACAGCCAGCCGCGCGCCGATCCCTCCGACTGGTCGAGCACCTTGGCGTTGCGCCAGGCCCTCAGCAGGGTCTCCTGGACGACGTCTTCCGCGCGGACCCGGTCTCCGCTGGTGAGGTGCAGTGCGTAGGACCAGAGCGCCGCCGCGTGCTCGTCGTGCAAAGCCCGCATCAGCCGGTCCTCCGCGAATTCCTTCACCGATCCGTGCTTTCCCGGTTGAGGAGCAGCGGGAGCGCGAAGACCACACAAGCCACTTCGGTGATCAGGCCCCACAGCTCGGCCTGGGTGGTGAAGCGCTCCGAGACGCCGAAGAACCCGACGGTCAGCGAAAGCACGTACGCGCCCAGCGTGGCCAGGCCGAAGCCGATCGCCGCGAGCGCGGGAAGCCAGTGGTGCCAGACCAGGACGGCGATCGCGATGACCACACCCGCCACGACGTTCACCAGGAAGAGCGGACCGACCACATCCGTTTCCGAGGCCCAGTCCTGCCATACGACGTAATGCACCCACGCCGAGCCGAGGAGGCCCGCCGCCACCACCGCCCGCAACAACCACCGGATCATGTCCGTATCTCTTTCCGCGTGTTCGGTTCCCCTATGCCTTTGAACACGGAAAAGAGGGCCTCTCGGTTCAATCCGGCACCCGATGGACGGCGAAATTGAACCGGATGGGTGCCCGGACCGTGTGTATGGGCATGACTGCCGAACTCCACTCCCGCCGCAAGGTCCTGACCACCGGCGCCGCCGTCGCCGGTGCCGCCGCCGGGGCCATGGCCCTCACGGCCTGCGGAAGCGACAGCCCGCCGTCCGGTTCGACCGCGGCACCGCCCCCGGCGGCGCCGGGCGAGACCTTGACCGCGCTCTCCGACATCCAGGTCGGCCAGGCGAAGGCCGCCAAGACGGCCGATGGCAAGGACGTCATCGTCACCAGGACCGCCGAGGGCACGGCCGCCGCGTTCAGCGCGATCTGCACCCATCAGGGCTGCGCCGTCGTCCCCGAGGGCGCCGAGCTCAAATGTCCCTGCCACAACTCGATCTTCGACGCCGCGACCGGCGCGGTCAAAAAGGGACCGGCGGACCAGCCGCTGCCCTCGATCGCGGTCAAGGTCACCAACGGCCAGGTCGTCACGGCCTGAAACGCGGAAAAGGGTCCCTTTAGGACGTGACTACCGTCCTAAAGGGACCCTTTCGCGAGCTTTCAGCTGTCCCAGGTGAAAATCGCGTCGCCCGCCTCGACGTCTCCGCCGGTGAGCAGTCCGGAAAGGACTTCCGCCTTCGCGTCGAGCGCCACCACGGGCACGATCGGCGAGTAGCCCGCGGCCTTGACCGCGTCGGGGTCCCAGCCGACCACCGGCTGCCCGGCGCGGACGGCCTCACCCTTGACGACGTGGAGGGTGAACCCCTCGCCCTTCTGCTTCACCGTGTCGATCCCCAGGTGGACCAGCACGCCGCGGCCGTCCTCGGCGGCCACCACGAAGGCGTGCGGGTGCAGGGTGACGACCGTCCCGTCCACCGGGGCGACCGCGTCCTGGCGCCCGCCCGAGGGCAGGACCGCGATACCGGGGCCGACCATCGCCTGCGCGAAGACCGGATCGGGCACTTCGGTCATAGCGGTCGTCTTACCGCTCACCGGGCTGAGGATCTCGAGACTCACAGCAGATCCTCGATGTCGCTGGCGATGTTGTCGGCCTCGGGGCCCACGATGACCTGGACACCGGCCCCCATGCGCACGACACCCATCGCACCGGCGGCCTTCAGCGCCGCTTCGTCGAGCAGGCTCATGTCTTCGAGCTCACAGCGGAGCCGGGTGATACACCCCTCGACCTCGATGACGTTCTCGGCACCGCCGAGGCCCGCGAGGATCTTTTCCGCCCTGTCATCCGCCATCGCGGTCTCCCTGTTCCCTGTCGGTTTCCCACATGCGAACCAGCTGTACTACGCCGTTCGCCGACTCGCACCCGATCCCTGGCCACGAACGCGTAACGGTGGTTGACACCCGCTCGTGCGACGGAGCATCCTGCCCCATCGGATCATTGGTCTAGACCGGAACGTACCAATCTTCCGGACCAGATGCGAGTACGGGTTGCCCGACACGACCGGCCCGAAAGGACGGTGACCTTCATGAGCGCCTCGGCGCAGGTGCCGCCGTCCGACCGTGTGGTCAACGGACCGACGCCCAAGCACGCCCAGCTGCGGGAGATTCTGCGCCGCACGGTGGAGCGTGAGCTACCCCCCGGCTCGCCGATCCCCTCGGAACGTGACCTCGCCGAGACCTACCAGGTGTCGAGGCTCACGGTCCGCTCGGCGATCGGCAAGCTGGTCGAAGAAGGGCTCTTGTCGCGGGTGCGCGGCAAGGGGACGTTCACCGCCGCGAGGCGGATGGAACTGCAGCTCTACCTGATGTCCTTCACCGAGGACATGCGCCGTCGCGGGATGACGCCGACCACGGAGGTCGTCAAAACGGCCACCGAGGTCCCGCCCGCCCCCTCGGCGCACGCCCTCGGCCTGGCCGCCGGGACACCGGCGCACCACCTGGTGCGGCTCCGCCGTGCCGACGGGGTGCCGCTGGCGGTCGAACGCGGCTGGTATCACGCCGGCCGGATGCCCGGTCTGCTCGACCTCGATCTCACCCGATCGTTGTACGTCCAGCTCGCCCAGTCGTACGACCTGCGCCCGGACCACGCGTGGCAGACGGTCTGGGCCGAATCCGCGGACCGCGAAACGGCACGCCTGCTCGGCATGCGCGCGGGCAGTCCGCTTCTCGTCTTCCGCCGGGTCTCCAGCGTCAACGGGGAACCGATCGAAGACATGACTTCCTGGTACCGGGGCGATCACTACCAGGTCACCATGCAGCTGGACCGGAACACCCCGGATTCCGGTCATCATCCTCACTACGGAGGTACCCGATGAGCTCCACCACCGCGGAGGGGGCGAAGGGCAAGGGCAAGGGACTGGCCGGGCTTCAGCGCTTCGGCCGCAGCCTCATGCTCCCCATCGCCGCTCTTCCCGCCGCAGGCCTCCTGTCCAGGCTGGGCCAAGACGACCTGCTCGGCAAAGACGGGCTCGGCTGGGACAAGGTCGCCGCGGTCCTCGGTTCCGCAGGCGACTCCCTGTTCAACTGGTTGCCGCTCCTGTTCGCGGTGGGTATCGCCGTCGGCTTCGCCCGTAAGAGCGACGGTGCCACCGGCCTCGCCGCCGTGGTCGGCTTCTTCGTGTTCACCAGTGTCCTCCGGGTGTTCGCGCCGTTCGCCGAACTGCCGGGCTGGAACCCCGAAAAGCCCGCGGGCCTGATGCTCAACCCGCTCAAATGGCCTTACAGCGTGCTGGCCGGCGTGATCGTCGGTCTGGTCACCGCGCTGCTGTGGCAGAAGTTCTATCGCATCAAGCTGCCGCCGTACCTGGCCTTCTTCGGCGGCCGCCGGTTCGTGCCGATCATCACCGCACTGACGCTGATGATCCTCGCGGTGCCGCTGGGCCTGGTCTTCCACTGGGTCAACGACGGCATCCAGGCGGCGGGCGAAGCGGTCACCGGCTCACCGGTGGTCGGTGGCGGTATCTACGGTGTGCTCAACCGGTTGCTGATCCCGGTCGGTCTGCACCAGCTGCTGAACGTGCCGGTCTGGTTCATCTTCGACGGTGGCGACCTGACCGAGTTCTTCAAGGGTGACCCGACCCGCGGCACCTTCATGACCGGGTTCTTCCCGATCTTCATGTTCGCCATCCCCGCCGCGGCGCTGGCGATCTGGCAGACCGCGAAGCCCAGCCAGAAGAAGATCGTCGGCGGTGTGATGATCGCCGGTGCGCTGACCTCGTTCCTGACCGGTGTCACCGAGCCGATCGAGTTCTCGTTCATGTTCGTCGCGTGGCCCCTGTACCTGATCCACGCGGTACTGACCGGGACCTCGCTGGCGCTGGTGAACGCGCTCGACATCCACCTCGGCTTCTCCTTCTCCGCCGGGGCGATCGACTTCGCGCTCAACAGCTCCCACCCGGCGGCAAGCAAGGCGTGGCTCCTCATCCCGATCGGCCTGGCCTACGGGGTCATCTACTACGTGATCTTCCGGTTCGTGATCAAGAAGTGGAACCTGCGGACCCCCGGCCGCGAGGACGACTCCATCGAGGCAGATCTCGAAGCCACCGCGGCGAAGCCCGTCAAGTAGTTTCAGCCACACAGAACACAAGGCACGAAAGGGAAAGAACATGCCGGAGAAACGCGTCACCGTGGCCAGCAAGGTGGGCCTGCACGCCAGGCCCGCGGCGACGGTCGCCAAGGCGGCCGCGGCGCAGCCCGTCGCGGTGCACATCGCCAAGGCGGGCGGTGACCCGGTCGCGGCCGGCAGCGTGCTGAACCTGATGACGCTCGCCGCCGGTCACGGCGACGAGGTCATCATCAGTGCCGAGGGTGAGGGGGCCGAGGCGGCCGTCGACGCCATCGCCGAGCTGGTGGCGACCGACCTCGACGCCTGATCCCGATCCCTGCGAAGCCCGGGCCGCCCCGACCGGCCCGGGCTTCGTAGGGTGTGGGCATGGAAAGCGTGCGCAGGATCGAACAGTGGCCGGTGGACAACGCCGCCACGGCCGTGGTGACCGCCGCCGGTGACGTGCTGGGCACGCACGGCGACCCGACGAAGGTGTACCGGCTGGCGTCGGTGACGAAACCGCTCACGGCCTACGCCGCGCTGATCGCCATCGAAGAGGGCGTCGTCGAACTCGACACCCCCGCCGGGCCGGAGGGCTCCACGATCCGGCATCTGCTCGCGCACACCTCGGGCCTCGCCTTCAACGAGCACAAGCCGATGGCCGCGCCCGGCAACCGGCGCCTGTACTCCAACGCCGGCTTCGAACAGCTCGCCGACGCGCTCACCGAGCATTCCGGCATCCCCTTCGCCGACTATCAGGCGGAGGCGCTGTTCCAGCCGCTGGGCATGAAGGCGACCAAACTGACCGGCTCCCCCGCTTCGGGTGCGGAGTCCACTGTGGACGACCTGGTCGCGTTCGCCGCCGAACTGCAGGCCCCGAAGCTCATCGCCGCCGAAACGGTGCGCGAGGCGACTTCCGTTGTCTTCCCCGGGCTTTCCGGTGTCCTGCCCGGCTTCGGCCACCAGAAGCCGAACGACTGGGGCCTCGGCTTCGAGATCCGCGACCACAAGAGTCCGCATTGGACCGGATCGTCGAGTTCGCCGCGGACCTTCGGCCACTTCGGGCAGTCCGGCACCTTCCTGTGGGTCGATCCCGACGCCGGCGCCGCCTGCGTCGCGCTCACCGACCGCGCCTTCGGCCCGTGGGCGGCCGAGGTGTGGCCTCCCTACACCGACGCCGTGCTCGCGGAACTGCGCGGCCTCACTCCATGACACGTACCGGCGAACCCGCCTGGAAGGCCGCGATGTCCTCGACCGCGTCGCGGTAGAAGATCTCGTAGGCCTCCCGGGTGACGTAGCCGATATGCGGCGTGAGCACGACGTTGTCCAGCGTCCGCAGCGGATGCTCCGACGGCAGCGGCTCGACGTCGTACACGTCCAGCGCGGCGACCGCGATCTCCTTGCGGCGCAAGGCGTCCACCAGCGCGGCTTCGTCGACGATCGGGCCGCGTGAGGTGTTGACCAGCATCGCCGTCGGCTTCATCGCGGCGAGTTCGGGCGCGCCGACCAGCCCGCGGCTGCGGCCACTGAGGACCAGGTGGATCGACAGGACGTCCGCGCGGGCGAACAGTTCTTCCTTCGACACCGCGGTCACCCCGTGCCGGTCGGCCTTCTCCTGGGTCAGGTTCTGGCTCCAGGCGATGGTCTCCATGCCGAACGCCTGGCCGATCTTGGCCGCGCCGGCGCCGAGCCTGCCGAGCCCGAGCAGGCCGAGCGTCTTGCCGGACAGGATCGTGCCGACGGTGGTCTGCCAGCCGCCCTCGCGCATGTTCCGCGACTCCACCGGCACGTTCCGCGCGGCGGCGAGGATCAGCGCCCAGGTGTGCTCGGCCGCCGGGGCCGCGATGTACCCGGTGGACGAGACGACCACGCCGTTGCGCCGGGCGGCGGCCACGTCGATCGCGGCGTTGCGGTGGCCGGTGCTCACCAGCAGCCGGAGCGCGGGCAGCCGGTCGAGGACCTCGGCGGGGAAGCGCGTGCGTTCGCGCATCGCCACCACGACCTCGAAGTCACGCAGGCGGCCCACCACGTCGGCGGGATCCGCGAACGGCTTCGTGAACACCTCGATCTCGGCGCCGAGGGAGTCCCAGTCCCCGAAACCGAGCGCCACTTCCTGGTAGTCGTCGAGAATCGCGATCTTCATGCTCCCCAGGCTAGAGTCGGCGCCGAAGCCATGCCTGGGGAGGCCACCGTGATCCTGGAATTCCGCACCTACCGGTTGAAACCGGGGACGACCGAAGACTTCCTCCGCGTGATGACGGAAGAGTCCATCCCCCTGCTGGAGCGCGCGGGGCTGCGGGTCGTCGACTTCGGACGTTCACTGGTCGCCGAGGACGGCCACGAAGAGGCCTACCTGATCCGCGCATTCGGCTCTCTCGAAGAACACGAACGGCAGGAAACCGAGTTCTATGGCAGCGAGGCCTGGCTGAAGGGCCCGCGCGAGGCGATCGTCTCGCGGATCGAGAGCTACCACACGATCGCCATCGAGACTTCCGAAGAGGCGGTCAAGGCGCTCGAACGACGCTGACCGGGAACGAGGAGCGGGGATGCACGAAGGCGGGATCCTGGCCTGGACCGAGGCGGAACGGCTGAGCTTCGCCGAGCTGCTGGAGGGGCTCGACGAGAAGGACTGGTCCGCGAAGACGCTGTGTCCGGAGTGGACGGTCCACGCGATGGCCGCGCATCTGGCGCAGACCACCAGGAACCGGCTCAAGGACACTCTCGTCGGCATCGTGAAGGCCAGGGGGAACTGGGACCGGATGAACACCGACCAGGCCATCGCCTACGGCGCCCGGTTCTCCCCCGCCGAACTCGTGGCCCAGATCCGCGAGGACGCCGCCTCACCGCGCCGTTCGCCCGGCGCCAAACCGATCGACCCGCTCGCCGACGTGCTCATCCACGGCCAGGACGTCGCCCGTCCGCTCGGGATCGCGCGGCCGATTCCGGAGGGGCCCGCCATCGCGGCGCTGGAGCATCTGCTCGTCAGCCCGTTCTGGGGCGCCAAGAAACGCTGCAAGGACCTCCGGCTGGTCGCCACCGACGCCGCCTGGACCGGCGGAACGGGCCCCGAGGAAGTCCGGGGCCCGCTCGTCGATCTGCTGCTGTCCGTGAGCGGCCGGAGCACCGGGCTGGCCACCCTGACCGGCCCGGGCGCGGCGCTGCTCGGCGCCCGCTGAGACCTACGGGCGCGGGACGAACACGTCGACGCGCACCAGGTGGTGGTCCGAGGCGTCGTTGAGCCGGGCCAGCGGTGACTCGGGCAGCGGCCAGAAGACCTCGGCGCGCCAGGGGAACAGGCCCTTCGACGGCAGGACGTAGTCGATCCGCAGGTTCCCCGGTGCCTTGTCGTTGAAGTCGCCGGTGTCGAAGTACGGGTCGCCCTTCTGCCCGATGTTGGCGCCGGCCTGGTCCTGAGCGGCCCGTACGCCGCCTTCGCTGCCCGGCCGGGTCTCGATGACGCGCGGGGCGTTCAGCAGGCGCGAGATGGCGCCGGGGACGCTGTCGCCGTCGAGCGGGTCGGAGTTCTGGTCGCCGGCGATGACGAACTTCTCGTGCGCGCCCAGGCCGCCGCGGCGGCCGCGGTCGTCGTGGATGTAGCGGCCCTTGCCCGGGGTCACGTAGTCCGCCCAGAAGCGGATCTCGTCGTGGTTACGGGTGCCGTTGCGGTCCTCGGGGCCGTCGAAGGTGGGCGGCGTCGGATGCGAGGCCAGGAAGTGCACGGTCGAGCGGCCGACGCGGACCGGAACGTCCCAATGGGACTTCGACGACAGGCGCAGCACGTCGAGCGCCTGCGGCGAGTACCAGTCGTTCGGCGCCGGGGTGGCCGGGTCGTCCGGCAGCAGCGCCCCCGGCATGTCCTTCCAGAGGAACTTCTGGAACGTCCGCACGCGGCCGGTGTCGATCGGGTACTTCGACAGCACGAGCATGCCGTACTGGCCCTCGAAGAGACCGAAGCCGTGCGCGTCGTTGCCGCCGCCGACCTTGCCGTCGCGGTCGAGGTCGAAACCGGTCGCGACGCCGGTGTTGGAGGGCGCGGTGAAGGCGTACGGGTAGTCGATCGGCGCGGCGCCGTTCTGGCCGCGCTTCAGGTAGTTCTCGCGGAACAGGTCCGCGGCGCGGTTGCCGGGCACGTAGTCGAACTCGTTGATCAGCAGCACGTCGGGCCGGTTGCGCTGGATCACCTCGGCGACCTCGTTCGCCTGCGCGTTGCCCGGCTGCGACAGATCGGTCACGAGCTGCCCGGCGGCCCCGCGGTTGAGCGAAGCGTTGTACGTCGCGAAGCGGACGTTCTGCCCGACGGTGGCTTCCGCCGGTGTGGCGGCCAGCAGCGTGCCTGCCAGCAAGGCGCCCGAGGTGAGCACGGCGGCGATGCGTTTCACGATTACCTCCCAGAGTTCGAGGCGACCTTACGCACTCCGCCCCGCCGCCTGGGTGAGCTTCAGGTGAACAGCGTCTCTTGAACGCGTTCAAAATCTGGGCTACGGTCCTTCTTGAACACGTTCAAAAGGAGGTCCCCATGCAACCCGTAGTCGTGGCCTACGCGCTCTACCTGGTCATCACCGTCCCGTTGACCGTGCTGGTCGCCCGCACGCTGAGCAGGCACGGCAAGACGTTCCTGGAAGACGTCTTCCAGGACAAGCAAGCGCTGGCGCATTCGGTCAACCAACTGCTCGTCGTCGGGTTCTACCTGGTCAGCCTTGGTTTCGTGACCCTGTTCCTGACCAGCGACGACACCGTCCTCGACGCGCGCGACGTCTTCGAGATGCTGTCGGTCAAGGTCGGCACCGTCGCGCTCGTGCTCGGCGTGATGCACGTCGGGAACGTGCTGGTGTTCAACGGGATCCGGCGCAAGCACCTCAACCACGCCACCGCGCGGCCCGCGCCGGTGCCGCCGCCCTACCCCGGCTACCCGGCGCCCGCTCCACACCCCGCGCCCTGACCGGATAACGTGCAGTGGTGGCGAAGAGTGAGGAAACCAGGTCACTGATCGTGGCGACCGCGTTGCGGCTGTTCGCCGAGAACGGCTACGACCGCACGACCATGCGGGCCATCGCCGCCGAAGCGGGCGTGTCGGTCGGGAACGCCTACTACTACTTCGCCTCGAAAGACCAGCTGATCCAAGGGTTCTACGACGAGATCGCCAAGGCGCACCTGACGGCCGCGCGCCAGGCGATCGAAGGTGAGCGGGACTTCAGCGCCCGGCTCAAGACCGTCCTGCTCACCTGGCTCGACATCGCCGAGCCGTACCACCGCTTCGGCACCCAGTTCTTCGTCAACGCCGCCGACCCGGACTCGCCGCTGAGCCCGTTCAGCGAGGAGTCCTCACCGGCGCGGGACGCCTCCGTCGGCCTGATGCGCGACGTCATCGCCGACTCCGACGTCAAACTCGACCCGGACCTGCGCGACGACCTGCCCGATCTGCTGTGGCTGTACCAGATGGGGGTCGTGCTGTTCTGGGTCCACGACCGGTCCGCCGGGCAGAAACGCAGCCGGATCCTGGTGGAGCGGACGGTGCCGCTGATCGCGCGGCTGGTGGGGCTTTCGCGGTTGCGGGTGCTGCGGCCGGTCAGCCGGGAGATCGTTTCGCTGATCCGGGACCTTTCGAAGCGGGACGACGGCTGAGCTGCCGACCACGTCGCGAAAGCCACTCAGTGTCAGGGTGGTTGTGCTGCTCGTGTGAGTGGTTAGGGTCCGGTCTTGGTCGCGTGGTGACTCTGAAAGCCACTGCC
>NZ_JBHXIB010000095.1:0-10370 GCF_042723975.1 Amycolatopsis sp. NPDC058340
GGCTCACCTGAGCTGAAGAGCGCGTTGCTAAAGCCACTTTCGCAACGTTGAAGGTTGCGAAAGTGGCTTTCGCAACACGCGCCGCCTATGCCTCGCGCGAGGTCGAAGCGAGCCCCAGCGCCCGGTCCACCCACCGGCCCACCGGCAGTGCCACCACGATCGCCGCCAGCACCAGGTGCACCAGCATGAACATCACCGCGACCGGGACACTCGGCGGCCCGCCGAGGAACACGATCATGTGCGAAGCCCATTTGAGCTCGGTCGGTTTCGTCCCGGCCGCCCAGACGTCGTTGAGCGCCCAGAACGTCAGGTCGTTCGCGCCCGAGATCACCACGAGGATCGACGCGACACCGGTTTTGAGCACGTTCGCCGTCCGGCCGCCGCCCAGCCGGTACGCCATCAGCCCGAACAGGACGATGAACGTCACGATGAACAGCTCGAACTGGTACACCGGCTGGAAGGCGTTCTCGTCGGTGGCGGCGTTCCTGGCGAACGCCTGGATCCGCATGATCAGCTCGGTGTCCAAATAGGACATGTAGACGAACACCGCGAGCACGATCAGCGCCGGACCCCATTTGGTGCGGGGGAACAGCGCCACCGTGGCGACCGCGAAGACGAACGGGCACAGCTTGAACGCCCAGTCCGCGACGTTGTCCAGCGTCTGGTCCGGCGGCAGGATCACCATGATCAGCAGCGTGGTCACCACGGCCGGGACGGCGGCCACCAGCCACAGCCATTTGCGCCGCCGGTAGAGCGCGGGGATCCAGCCGTCGGTGTCGGGCAGTGTGGCGGTCACAGGTCGTCCTTCTCTGCCCAGAACGGCCCGAGGGCGAGGGCGTCGACGTCGGTCTTCAGGTAGCAGGCCACCGCGTCGGCCGGGCTGGCGACGATCGGTTCGTTGTTGTCGTTGAACGAGGTGTTGACCACCATCGGCACACCGGTGAGCTTCTCGAACTCGCTGATCATCCGGTAGTACAGCGGGTTGTCGGCTTCGGTCACCGTCTGCACGCGGGCGGTCCCGTCGACGTGGGTGATGGCCGGGACCTCGTCGCGTTTGTCCGGCAGGACGTCGAACACCAGCAGCATGACCGGCGACGGGTAGTCGCTGACGAACCAGTCGCCCGCGCGTTCCGCCAGGCACGACGGCGCGAACGGCCGGAACGCCTCGCGGTGCTTGACCTTCTCGTTCATCCGCGTCTTCGAATCGGGGTCGCGCGGGTCGGCCACCAGCGAACGGTTGCCGAGCGCTCGCGGCCCGCATTCCATCCGGCCCTGCACCCAGCCGATGATCTTGCCCTCGGAGATCTTCTTCGCCGTGTGCGCGGCGATGTCGTCGACCTTGGTGTAGCGGACCCCGGCGTCCTGCAGCGCCAGCTCCATCTCCGCCTCGGTGTAGTCCGGGCCGGTGTAGGTGTAGCCGTCGCGGGGACGGGGCTTGCCGTACTTGCCGACCGACACCTCCAGCGCCGAACCGAGCGCGCAGCCGTCGTCGGCGGCCGCGGGCTGGGCGAAGAAGTCCTCGAACGGGGTTTCCAGCAGGATCCGCCCGTTCATCACGCTGTTCAGCGCGACACCGCCCGCGACGGACAGCCGCCGCGATCCCGTCTCCCGCTGCAGCCAGCGCGCGATGTGCAGCCCGGCCTCCTCCAAGGTGACCTGCAGCGCGTAGGCGATGTCGCAGTAGTGCTGCGGCACCGGGTTCTCCGCGGTGACCCGGGTCTTGGGCCGCGCCGGGCCGAACAGGTCGGTGAACTTCTTCGACATCACGTGTTTGCCGGTGCGGTGGTGGCCGAAGAAGCTCAGTTCGAGCTCGTACCCGCCGTCGTCGTCGAGGTGGATCAGCTGCTTGAACGCGTCGACGTAGGTGTCGTTGCCGAGCGGCGCCAGCCCCATGATCTTGCCTTCGTCACGGGTGGGGTAGAAGCCCAGATAGCCGGTGACGCCGGCGTACATCGCGCCGAGCGAATGCGGGAACTTGATCCGCCGGATGTCGATGATCCGGTTTCCCTTGCCGTGCCCGAGATAGGTCGCGGTGCCGTCGCTGCCGATACCGTCGAAGGTGAGCACCGCCGACTCTTCCCACGGCGAGATGAAGTACCCGCTGGCGGCGTGCGCCTTGTGGTGGTCGACCAGATGCGTCTTGAACTTCGTCGGGCCGGTCCAGCCCACGGCCTCCTTCACGTCGCGTTCGAGTGTGAAGGACCGCTTGATGTGCGCGAGCACCGCGCCGCCGACGTGGTAGTCGTCGACGCCTTTGCCGCCACCGGTCTTGAACGTCTCGACCATTCCCGCCGAGGAGCCGCCCTCGTCGCCGTTCTGGTTGCGGAAGACCTCCAGCGTTCCCGGGAAGTACTTCGCGAACACCTTCGCCGCGTGGATACCTTCACGCCAGCGCTGCCAGTAGTAGGCGACGTGGTCGACGTCGGCGAGGGTGATCCCGCCGCGCTCCAGGCAGAACTTGATCGCCTCCGCGGGGAAGTCCCCGTCGTGCTTCTTCCGGGTGAAGCGTTCTTCTTCGGCGAAAGCGATGATCTCGCCGTCGCGCACGAGCGCGGCCGCCGAGTCGTGGACCCTGCTGATTCCCAGTACGTACATTTCCTTCTCCAGTGCGACGTTCAGAGTTCGGGGTGGTGGCGGCGCAGCAGCCGCCGGAGGACGATCGCCCGGGTGCCGACGGCGAAGACGAGGGCGGCGAATCCGCCGACCGGTCCCATCGCCGGGACGAGCGCGGCGGCGGCCAGCGGGGTGGCGACCAGCCCGGCGATCGAGGCCGACGCCGTGAGCGTGAGGACCTTGCTGTTGGTGTTTTCGATCAGGAAGCCCGCGTAGAGCCGGACGGCGAACAGCACCGTTTCGACCAGGACGAAGACGCCGAGGACCACGTACGCGCCGACGGTGTCTTCTGCGGTCAGCACCGCACGGGCCGCCGGGATCGCGAGGGCGATCCCCACCAGGACGAGGAACGCGAGCGCGCCCCGTTCGACCAGTTTCAGCAGTTCGACCGCGCGGGCCCGGCCCGCCGCCGCCCCGCCACCACGCAACCGCGACGAAATCGCAGGCTGGTGCACCCGCAGCTGATAGAACAGCAGCGAACAGAACGCGCTGCTGGCCAGCAAGGCGACGTAGAACGGTCCACTGTCGACGGTCCGCCCGGCCAGCGCCAGCACGCCGAACACCGTCGACGTCGCGAGGACGTCCAGCACCTCGGTCATCCCGAGCAGCACCGTGGTCCGGCCGAACGCGGGCAGGAGCCGGTGCCCGTCGATCCTTCGCACCCGCAGCCACTTCTTCGGCAGCAGTGCCGCGGAGAAGCCGAGGATGAGCAGGATCCCGCCGAGCAACAGGCCGAGATGCGTCAACGGCGACCAGCGGACGAACCAGGTGCCCACCGTCACGGCGCCGACCACCATCGCGCCCGCGGTGAACGCGAGAGCGTCCAAAGTGGACTTCCCGGTGAACCGGTGCAGGCCGGAGACCGTCATCAGCAGGCCACCGGAGATCGACCAGCCCGCGGCCGTCAGGTACAGCGCGGCGTCCGAGCCCGGTGCGACGATCAGCGCGACCGCCATCGCCGCCAGCACCACGAGCACCGGGACAACGGCGACGTGGACGGCGAGCGCCGCGACCGCGTCCCGCGTCATCCGCAGGCGTGGCAAGCATTTCAGCGCCGACTTCTCCGCCGCGGACGGCACGAAGTTGAGCCACGTCATCAGCCCGAGCGCGGTGGCGAACCGGCCGTAGTCGTGCGCGCCCCACGCGGTGACGAGCACCAGGCCCATCGCCTGGATCGCCAGCCGGAACACGCCACGCCCGGCGAGCAGCCGGAGCACCATCGACGGCTTCGGCGCCGCGATCGACGCGGTGCCGGCGCCGGTGAGCGAAGTGCCGGTCAAGGGAGCGGTACCGCCGCACCCTGCTCGTCGAGCAGGAACTTCAGCGTGCCGCGCAATTCGTCCTCCGCCGCGAGCACCTCGGGCACGGTCGGCGCGGAAAGCACGGCGTAGCCCATCTTGTAGCCGGCCTGCTCGTACGGTTTGACGTAGGAGTCCTCCTCCGCGAACAGTTCCAGGTTGTGCACCGCGGGCATGGCGCGGACCTCGTCCGTGCCTTCGATGCGCACGATCCGGCCGGCGCGGTCGGAGGCGAGGATGTGGATGAGCGTCGGCCGCGGGTCACGCGGGGAGAGCACGACCTCGCCGCCGGTCGCGGCGGCGATCCCCGCGGCGATCAGGTCGACGCCCGTGCTGTGCTCGATCGCCTCGGCCAGACCGTTCCCGCCCATCCGGGCGCCCATCTCGATCAGGTAGAACTTCCCGTCACGGCCCAAAACCGCGTCGAGGGTGAGCGGACCGGTGCGGTACCCGAGTTCGGCGCACAACGCGGCCAGCATCACCGGCAGCGCGCGGTCGACCACCGGCGGCAACCCGGCCGGCAGCAGATGCGACGCCGTCACGAAGAACGGTGGCGGCGTCAGCGTGCGCCGGGTGACCGCGTGGAACACGATCCGGCCGTCGACGGCGAGTGCTTCGATCGTGTAGTGCGAGCCGTCGAGATGTTCCTCGACGACCAGCTTGCCGGACGGCGAGAACGCGAGGGAGTCGGAGAACGCGGTGGTGAGGCCGCCGGGGCTGGCGCACGAGACGACACCGCGGCTTCCGGAGGAGTCGACCGGTTTCACCAATGTCGGGAACCGCAGCTGCTGCGCGGCGAGCGCGAGGTCCGGGCCGGGCTTCCCGCCGACGCTGCGGTAGGTCGGCAGACGCAGCCTGTCGCAGAGTTCACGGAACACGGACTTGTCGACCGAAGCGGCGACGGCGGCTTCGGGCAACGGGTCGGGCAGATTCCAATGCCGGGTGAGCCAGGCGAGCGCGGGCAGCCCGACGTCGCTGGCCGGGCAGAGCACCCCGGCGATGTCGTCCCGCCCGTCGAGCGCCGCCGCGATCTGTTCCGGCGCGCGGACGCTGACCTGGACGAACTCGTCGGCCAGCGCCACCGCGGGCGCGCTCGCGCGGACGTCCACGCAGATGGTGCGGAACCCGAGCTCCCGTGCCCGGTGATACGTGCTGACCGAACCGTCGGCGCCGCCCAAGATCACCAGGCTCCGTACCGCCGCCGTGTCTTCGGTGTTCTTCACTCCCGCTTGCCTTTCCCCAGGATGGATCTCGGCCGTGGCCGAGGCGTAGAGCCGGTCGTCCTCGTCGACCGGGAAGTTGGCTTCCCTGATGTAGAACTGCCGTGGCCGCGCCTGCCCCGCGCCGACCACGACCAGGTAGCGGACGGACAACGCGAGCACGGTCAGCAGCACGGAGAACATGACGAAGGTCAGCGTCGACGCGGCGGTCAGCCCGAGCAGCCCGGTGGCCGCCGCGATCCCGGCGAGCACCGAGATCCCGGCGGTCAGTACCGCCGTGGTCGAAGCAACCGTGGTCAGCCGCCGCGTGAAGCCGACGAACAACTCGATGGCGTGCGAGGAAAGGAAACCGAAGCCCACTTTGGACTCCCCGCGTTCGCGGGCCCGGTGTGCCACCTGGACGGTGGTGTAGCGGCTGGTCAGCCTCGGCACGGTGGCGAGGAAGTACGGGGTGCCCAGCCGGAGATCGACGATCTTGCGCGCGAGTTCCGTGCGTACCAGGCGGAACGCCGTCGCACCGGGCGGGAGTTCGATGCGCAGGACACGGCGGCCGAGGAAATGGAAGGCCGCGGTGCCCCACCGTCTGAGTAAGGGATCTTGCCTATTGGTGCGGACACCGAAAACGGCGTCGTTGCCCGCCTCGGCGGCGGTGATCAATTTCCCCACCTCGGAGGCGGGGAACTGCTGATCGGCGTCCATGTGCAGGAGCCAGGGTTTCCCCGCGTACCGATAACCTGCGGAAAAGGCCGCTTCGAACCCGAAGTTCCGGGTGAAGGACAGATACCGCACCCGGGGGTCGGTGTTCGCCAGGGCCCGGATGACGTCCAGGGTCCCGTCGGTGCTCCCATCGTCCACATAGAGCAGTTCGAGTGGGAGATTTCCCAACTCGGCGACGATCTCCTGGTACGAGGGCTCGACGTTGTCGACTTCGTTGAAGCACGGGACGACTACGGTGAGTCCGCTTTCCGCGGGGCCGGGGATCGACCAGCTCATCTGTCGAATCCCTGCGGTGAGTACGCTATTGTGTTCGCAGCGTCACACGTTGTGTTTTCACGGTTCATGAGTCCCCTTGCCCCAGGCGTCCGGCAGGTCGTGCCGGATCGAAAGTTCCCGTGTTATAGGCAGACTCGCTTTGCTATCGCCAGCGGATTCCGCAAGTTCGTCCTTTCAGCTCAGTCGAAAAGGTGGGAAGTCGGCCGAAAACCGGATGAACCCGGCGCGGGGTATTCCCAAACCGGCGTCGATGGCGCAGGCTTGCGCGCCATGTGGACTGTGGGGGTGAATGCTGCCTGGCGGGCTGCCTACCGGCGGTCGGTGCGGTCGGCCTTCGCGACGGTGCCGTTCTATCGGGAACGCTGGGCTCTCGACGGCAGAAGGGATCCCGTGCTGGTGCCCGGGCGCACCGGGCGGGACTCCGGCGCGGCGCCGCTGGCCGAGGCGGTGCACAAGATCGTCGACCTGGTACCGCTCGCCGGTGGCGCGCAACGGATCGAGCCGAGCCGGGGTCTGGGTCCCGTGCTGCGCAAGGCACGTTCGGTGAGCGGGGACGCATTGGTCGTCGTGCTCGGCGGGGACGGGCTGCGGCCGCCGTCGGACCTGCCGCGCGGGGTTCGTTGCTGTGTGGTGGATCCCGACGTTCCGGCGCCGGGTGTGCTGGCGGAACTGTCCTCCGCGCTTCGCCGCGGCCGTCGCGTGCTCGCGGTCGGTGACGACAAGCAGCTCGCCGTCTTCGCCGCGGCCTTGCCCGAAGACCGTGCGTATCGGGTCGAATCCGTACCGCGACGGGAACTGGACACAATGGACTCCGGCCCGTACGGGGTGCTCCACGATCCGGCGCTGGGCTACCTCGGCGCGATCGGGGAATGCGGCCGCTGGCACCTCGACTGGCCCCGCGTCTACGCGCGCCCGACGACGGGTGGGCTCGCGTTCACACTGCTGCGCCAGGATTCCCCGCGGTTCGTGGACGTGCTGCCCGCCGGCGGCGTCCGTGGCGAGATCGCGCCGTGCCCGCGACACGGGACACCGGTCGTGCTCACGTGATGGCGACGATGAAGGTGGCGGCACGGAGCACCAGGTTCGAGGTCGAGGTGCTCGATCCGAGAAGCGCGGCCGAACCCGAAGGCTGGAGCGGGTTCCTGCGGCGGGCGCGGTTGTGGCCGGTGTGGGAGTACGAGGTCCTGCGCCGGGAAGCCTGGATGGCGAAGAATCCCGCGGTGCTCGCGGTGCTCCGCCGGAACGGGACGATCGTCGGCGCGTTCACCGTGATGGTGTGCCGGAGCTGGCGGGCGGGCGACTTCGCGCCGCTGTCCGTTCTGGGTGGACGGTTCCGCCCGCGCTGGGCGGAGGCCTACCTCTGGCAGCTCAGCGGGTACCCCGCCGGGGTGCTCGACGAGCGGCTGGACGAGACCGAGCGGCGGGAAGTGGTCCGCCGGTTCGAACGGGCACTGTGCGCCCACCTCGGCCCGGGGCTGCTGGGCCTGATCTACCGCGCCATGAACCCCGAACTCCTTCCGGCGCTGGACGGCCGCGGCCGGATGACCCGCGAGATCGACCCGGCCGCCGTACTGATCAACTCCTACTCCACTGTGGACGACTGGGAACGCGTGCTCGACGACGGAACCCGGAAGACACTGCACGAACTGCGTGAAGACGGGGACCTGCGCACCGAGGCGGCCACCGCCCGCCGGGACCTGGACTGCCACGAACTCGCCGTGCTGCTCAACGCCCATCGGAGCAGGCAGGACGACCGGGCCTGGGCAGGCGGGCAACGGTCGCGGTTCGGCGGGCTGCACATGGACACCCGCAGCCCGATCGCACCGTCCTATCTGGACGCGCTCGTCCGTCGTCCGGACGTCATCACCCGTACCTACCGCGACGGATCCGGGCGCCTGCTGGGATTCGGCACGGTGTTCGACGCCGGCGACGGCTGCGCGCTGCACCAGTGGGCCGCGCTGCCGAGCGTGGCCGGCGGACGGAAAGGGCTCTATGTCGACTTCTACGCCAGGGCGGTGGAGCACGTGATCGCGCATCGACGCCCCGAACTGACCGCGGGCCGGGCGATGCTGGAGAACAAGACCCCGCTCGGCTTCGGCACCAGGCCACTGGTGTCGGTCGCCGTGCCGAGACCGGTGCTGGGCCGATGACCTGGGAAGTGCGGGTGCTCGACCCGCGAACCGACCCGGAACCCGATGGCTGGGCGGGATTCCTCGTCGCGCAGCAGGCCCCGGTTCCGTGGGACTACCGGTTGCTGCGGGTGGAGTCGCGTTTTTCCCGCAGCCCGAACGTGCTCACCGTGATCACCGATGGGGGCGAGATCGTCGCCGCGGTACTGGCGATGCTGTGCGCCCCGGTCTCCCCGGATCGGCCGGGCGCCGTGCGCGGTGTGGCGCGGCTCGGGCCGCGCTGGGTCGAGGTGCAGCACGCGTGGCTTTCCGGGTACCCGCCGTGGCTGTTCGCGGACGGTGTCGACGCCGACGGCCGGCGGGAGATCATGCGCCGGTTCGAGCGCGCCGTGTGCCGTTTCACCGGGCCCGGGTGCCTGGGCGTGCTCTACCGGACCGTCGAGCCGGAGTCGCTCGACATGCTGACCGGGCGAGGCAGGCCCGTGCGCGACACGATGCCCACGTCGGTGCTGGAGAACCGGTTCGTCGACGTCGACGGATGGCTGGCGTCCCTGCGCCGGAGCAGGCGGCTGAGCCTGCGCGGCCAGTCGAAGAAGATCGCGGCCGACCCGGACGTGATCGTCCGCACCGAGGCCGCCCGCACCGACCTCGACGCGCTGGAGCTGGCCACCATGCTGCGGGAGCACCGGGAACGGATGGGCCCGGTGAAATTCGACCGGCGCGGCCCGGTCACCGCCGAATACCTCGGGGAACTCGTGCGCAGACCGGACGTGATCACCTCGACCTACCACGACGGCGAGGGCAGGCTGCTCGCGTTCACCAACGTGCTCGACCATCCCGTCGCGCCGCTGCACCAGCATTGGGCCGCGCTGGCCCCGGAGGACGGACGGCCGAAGCACCTCTACTTCGAGGCTGTCGTGCGGAACGTGCGCTACATGATCGAAGGCAACCGGAAGTCGCTGTCGATGGGCCGGGGCCTGACGGAGCTCAAGGCGACACTCGGTTTCCAGCCGGTCCCGCTGCTCGGGGTGATCGTGCCGAGACCGGTGACGCGATGGTGATCGAAGTGCTGGATCCCCGCCGCGATCCGGAGCCCGCGTACTGGAAGACGCTGCGGGACAAGGCGGGCCTGCGGGCGGACTGGAGCTGGGAGGTTCTCACCACCCAGGCGTGGGCGGCGCGTACCGAGCAACCGGTCACGGTCCTGCTCGAAGGCGGGGAACCGTGGGGTGTGGTCAGCTCCGCCTGGGTCACCGGACTCACCCGGCGGCACCGGTTCGCCCGCCCGGTGGGACGTGGACGGTTCGGTGGTCTCGACGTCCGCTCACCGGGTTCGGGAGCGATGCCGGGCTGGTGGTTCGACGGTGCGGAAGCGGACGGCGGCGTCGGCATGCTGCTGGACGTGTTCGTCCCGGCCATGCGCGCGGAACTCGGCTTCGGCCTGCGAGCACTGCTGGTGCGCCAGGTCGGGGAGTCCGGAGTGGACAGTGTCCGCGGCGGACTGAAGACGGTGCGCCGGACCGAGGACGTCGCGGTCCTCGACGTCTCGCCGTTCTCGGGCCGCGACGACTGGATGCACTCGCTGGCCAGGAAACGCAAGCAGAACCTGCGCAAGATCTTCCGTACCTTCGAGGCCGATCCGTCGATCGGGGTGCGCGTGCGGCCGGGTGCGGAGGCTGACCCGGTCGAGATCGCGGAACTGTTGCGGCACAACGAGACCAAACACCACGATGTGCCGATCGTGCCGCTCCCTGCGTTCGTGGGCTATGTGAGTGCCCTGCTGCGGCAGCCGGACGTGCACGTCATCGAGTACCGCGAGACGGCCACGGGTCGCGCGGTCGCCGTCGCGACCCTTCTCGACCACCCGACACTGCCGATCGCCCGGCACTGGGCGGCGCTGCCGCCGGAACTCGGCGGGCGGCCCGATCTGTACTTCCACTTCTACGGCGAAACGGTGCGGTGGGCGGTTGAAGCCGGACGGCCGCGGGTGGTGTTCGGGAAGAAGATGTCGGAGATGAAGGCTTCCCTGGGGGCGCATCTGGTGCCGCAGTACGCGGCCGCGGTCGCACTGCTCTGAGCCTCGTGAGTGGTAAGGACGGTTCTAACCGTCCTTACCA
>NZ_JBHXIB010000096.1:0-9821 GCF_042723975.1 Amycolatopsis sp. NPDC058340
ACCCGGGCGGCGTGATGGGGCCGCTTGCTCCCCCGCCCACCGCCTGGGGGCGTCGCGACCCCCACTTTCGGCACCCCCCTTGCCCCTAATGGGGATTTCGCGACAAGCTCAACCCGCGACCACACTCCGGCCAGAGCGGCAGCCCCTCACTCCGAAGGACTCAGCCGGCGATGTCCGCCCGCGCGATCACCTTCGTGATCCGCGCCCGCACCAAGGACTCCTCGGGGACGGCGTTCCGCTTGCCGTAGGCCTCGGCCTTGTCCTCACCCATGTACCGCCCACCGAGCCTGGTCGCCCATTCGAGCATCTCGTCGAGGTCGTCGTGCAACACGGCTTCGGCGGTGAACTGCACATACGAGTAAGGCGGCTTCTGGTCGTCGACGGCGAGCGAGAGCCGCGGGTCGCGCCGCAGCGCTTTCCCCTTGAGGGTGTCCGTGCCGGTGGTGAAGATCAGTTCGTCACCGTCCGGCCCCTCGTTCAGCAGGAACCACACCGGCGTCACGATCGGCGCCCCGTTCGCCCGGACCAGGCCCAGCATGCCCGTCCGCGTCCCCGCGCTCGCGAACTCCCACCATTCGTCCCTGCTCATTTCACGCATGAACGAGACGCTACCGCCGCCCTCTGGGCCGGGCACCCAGGTCACCCGTGCGGGGTGTCGGTGGCGGCGACTAGCCTGGCCTGCTGTGCGAGACGACGAGCTGACCGGGATGGGGCTGGCCGACGAGGGGCTGACGCGCCGCCTCAAGGCGCTGGCCTGCACAGCGCCCTTGCACGACCTCGACGCGCGCAAGTCGAAGCTGGACTGGGCGGACGCCACGATCTACCAGATGGCCGAGATCGCCCTGCACACGATCGACCAGGTCACCGTGTCGATGGACTTCGACACCGGCGCCGATCACGATCAGGTGATCGCGCGGCTGCTGCCGTTCGTCGCGCTCCAGGCGCCCGGCCGGACGCCCGACGAGCACGCCAAGGTGGCCCGGTGGGTGCTCGACAACCTGATCAACGTCGGCACCACCGATCGCGGATTCCGCCGCGTCTACGGCTCCATCGGCCCCGGTGGCGGCTACCAGCGTCGCCAGTTCGACTTCAAACTGCTCGTCGAGCTGGCCGCGCCCGACGGCGAGGTCTACCTGCGCGCCACCGACGAGGCGATCAACGTGCTCGTCGGCGCGCTGGACACCGATGTCGAGTCCGCGCAGATCGCGGCCGAGGTCAAACTGGAGAACCTGATCAACCGCGGCCGCCTCGCCGACGCGAAGCTCGCCGCCGAACAGGCTCGCTACCGCACGGTCCAGTACGGCGAGACGTTGCGCGCCAAACTCGACGCCACCCGCCGTGACGTGCGCGCGGTCGACTGGGAGCGCGAGGTCCCGGACCTGCTGGATCAGGCGCTGTCCCATATCGAGTCCCGGTTCCGCGCCGAGAACGCGATCCTCAAGAACATCACCGCGTCACGGGACGAGACCGAGGACCTCGACCGCAAACGCCGCGCCGCCGAGCTGGTCGACATCGTCAGCGATTGCATCCGCCGCCACACCCGGCTCCAGTCGCGGCTCGCCGACGCGGGTGCGGTGTTCCGCGCCGAACAGGACCGTCAGCAGTTCTCCGGGCCGCCGCAGCGCGCCACGATCGACCTGTTCGGCCAGCTCCTGATGCCGACGCTGCGCCTGCCGATCGCCCAGGCGGTCGCGCCGGCCGAGTCGTTCTTCCACGCCGGTGCCGGGATCTCGCCGCCGACCGTGCCGTCGCTGTCGTCGCTGGTGTCGCTGTTGCTGCGGCCCGCCCCCGAACGCGACCAGCTCGTCGGCGAGATCCCCGAGCCGGAGCTGATGCCCGCCGACGTCACCGACAGGTTCGGCGACGAGCAGTGGCGCCTCGCCGACGACCTGCTCGACCTCCCGGAGGTGCCGCGACGGCTGTCCGGGTTGCTCGAAGAGGCCCGCCGGATCGATCCCGGGCTGCCCGCCCTGGTCGCACTGCGGGCGGTGCACGCCTACAGTCCCGAGGTCGGCGCGGCGCTCCGGCAGGGGGAGCGCCAGGTGCTGCTGGCCGTCGACGACGGCACACTGCTCGAAGACCCCGAGTTCGGCGGGGCGGATCTGTTGCTTTCGTCGGCAGCGGTCGATCGCCGTGAAGAAGAGGAGGAGGTCGCGTGACGACCACAGGGGACGTCGAATCCGCGGCCCGGCTCGTCTCGTTCGGCATGCGCCCGAAACAGCTGCCGTCGAGGGACGTCGTGTACGGCGACCTCGTCCGGCGCTACGGCGAGGACAGGGCGTTCAAACAGCTCACGCACGCGGTCGCGGCCGGTCTCGGGCTGATGGTGCTGGAGGTCAACCTCCAGGCCGGTGCCGTCCTGGCGGCGACCGACGAGTCCGTCTTCGAGATCAAGATGGACAGTTACGCGCGGCAGAGCAAGATCCGCGAACGCCGGGAGACCGAAAAGGTCCTGCACGGGCTCGTCCACCTGGCCACCGCCGCGCTCGGCTACCCGCGCCCGGACGACCTCGCCAACGACACCTACATCGGCCGCGTCAGTGTCGAGCAGGTGGACGCGATGGTGCGCGAGGCCTGCCGGATCCTCGACGAGCGAGCGGCGGAGGCCGAGGCGAACAACGACCCGCTGGCCGACGCGCCCGAACTCGAACAGGCCTGGCGGGCCTACGCCCGGCGTCCGGCGGCCGCCGCGACCAAGGACGGCAGGCTGTCGTCGGACACCACACGCGGCATGGTCGCGCGGGCCCTGCGTTTCCTCGCCGATCAAGGCTTTCTCGTCCAGGTCAGCGGAGAACAGGGCGGGACCTACCGGACGACACCGCGCTATCAGGTGCAGGTGCGGGAACTCGCCGCCGACGCGGCCTTCGACGATCTGCTGGAGCTGAACGTGGTCTCGGTCGCCAACGGCGGCGGGACGTTGCGTGCGGCCGCGTCGGACACGCTCTAGAGGGGAAGAGATGTACGAGCTTTCGCGGGTTCGCCTGCACTCGGTGGGTCCGGCGGGCGCGCGGTATCAGGACGTCGTGCTGGACTTCAGCGGCGTCGGCGCCGCCATCACCGCGCCGAAACAGGACGCGCTGTTCAGCGCCGGGATCCACCTGGCGGGAGAGGGGCCGCCGCGGCGCCCGTCGCCGGCGAGCGTGCTGTTCCTGGAGAACGGCGGCGGGAAGTCCGTCCTGATCAAGCTGATCTTCTCGGTCATGCTGCCCGGCCGCCGCCAGGTGGTCGGCACGACGAACACCAAGGTGCTGGAGAAGTTCGTCGCCGCCAAGGACGTCTCGCACGTCGTGCTGGAGTGGCTGCAGGTCGAGACCGGCCACCGGGTGATCACCGGCAAGGTGTCGGAATGGCGCGGGCACGTGGTGTCGGCCGACTCGGAGAACCTCGTCGATTCCTGGTACTGCTTCCGGCCGACGCCCTCGCTCGATCTGGACTCGCTGCCGCTGACGTCGGACGGCAGGCTGCTGACGATGTCCGGTTTCCACGACCAGCTGGACAAGGTGCACGGCGGCGAGCCGGAACTGGAGCTGTTCTGGACCCGGCGGCACCACGAATGGACGTCCCGGCTCGACGGCCTCGGCCTCGACACCGAGCTTTTCCGCTACCAGCGCGCGATGAACGCAGGTGAGGGCGAGGCGGCCGACGCCTTCGCCTTCAGCACCGACGAGGCGTTCGTCGAGTTCCTGTTGCGCGCGGTGCTTTCGGAGGAGGAGCCGAAGGATCTCGCCGAGGTCGTCGCGACGTACGCGCACAATCTCGCCCAGCGCGGGGACCTGTTGTCGGAGCGGGACTTCGTCGCGGGCGCGCTCGACCTGCTCACGCCGCTGGCGGAAGAGGAAGGCGTCGCCGCCGCGTCGCGGAAGCTCGCCGACGCGGCCCGAGCCGAGATGCGGACGCTGGCCGGTCAGGTCGCCGCCCGCGACAAGCTGGAGAACGAGCGGCTGAGCGGGCTCGAACAGCACGTCGACGAGGTGAAGTCCGCGGAGAAACTGGCCGAGGGCGACCACCGCCGGCTCACCGCCGGGGTCACCGAACTCCGCCGCCTGGTCGGGAAACTACGGCTCGACGAGGCACAGGAGAGCAAGAAGCGGATCGACGGCGAACTGGCCGAGGCCAAGACCGCGGCCGAGGCCTGGCGTGAATGCGCCACCGTGCTCAACCATCTCAACGCCGCCCGCAAGGCCCGCGATTTGCGGGAACTGGTGGGGAATCGCGAGCAGAAGGCGCAGCCCGCCCTGCAGGCGCGCAACGCCGCCGCCGGCGCGCTCGCCAGGGGGTTGCTGGGGCTGGCCAAGAACGCCACCGAGCAGGCGGCGAAGGCCGAAGCCCATGTCGGCGCCCTGCGTGCCGAGGCGGAGAAGGCACAGGCGGAACGCGACGAATCGGCGAACCTCGCGGCCTCGCGCCGGGCGGAGGCCCGGGGGCTCGGCGCGCGGATCGCCGAAATCCGTGAGGAGATCGCCGAAACCGTCCGGTCCGGCGTGCTCAAGGCCGGGGTGGACGTCGCCGAAGCGGCGCGCGCGGCCAGGACCGAGGCCGAGGCGACCGCCGCCGAACTCGTCCGGCGCGAACAGGAGCTCGAACGCGTCGCCGAGGACCTGCGTGCCGCGCAGGCCACGGTCAACGACGCGCACCGCCTCGCGGGGTCCACAAAGGACCGGCTGGAACGCGCGGCCGACGAACTCGACCGCGCCAACCGGCGCACCGACGCGCTCGCCGTCGAACCCCGGCTGAGCGAACTCCTCGGCGTGGACGACGTCGCGCTGGAGACGGATCTCCCGGTGCTGCTGGAACGGCTGCGCGAGGCGGGTTCGGCCGCGGAGAAGGAACAGACCGCGTTGCGGATGGAGGAATCCGTCGACGAGCGCGCACTGAACGCACTCGGTTCGGGTGGTCTCCTGCCCGCTCCCGAAGAGGTTCAGGCCGCGCTCGACGCGCTGGAAGCCGCCGGGATGAACGCGTGGTCCGGCTGGCGCTACCTGTCCACTTTGGACAAGAAGCGGCGGGCGGCCGTGCTGGCCCGCGCTCCCCAGCTGGTCTCGGGGATCCTGCTCAACGAACCGGAACAGGTCCGGCTCGCCGAAAAGGTCTTGGCGGAGCGGCGTCTGCTGCCGAACACGATCATCCCGGTCGCCACCACCGAGGCCACCACGACCGACCGTCTGCCGGGTGAGGCCGGGATCGAATTCCTCGTACCGCCCAATCCGGCCATGTACGACGAGGAAGCCGCCGACGCCGAGCGTGAGGCCATCGCGCTCCGGCACGCGGAACGCCAGCGACGGCTGGAGGCACTGGCGACGTCGCTGGCCGACGACAGCGCCCTGTCGTGGAAGCTCAAGACCTGGCGCGAGGACTACCCGCCCGGCAGCATCGCGACGCTCGCCGAGCAGCTCCAGAACGCCCGCACCGCGCACGAGACCGCTCAAACCGCGTTGGCGCAGGCCGAAAAGGAGTTCCAGCGGCTCGGTGAGAAGGCGGCCGGGCTGCGGGAACGGATCCCCGAGCTGCGCACGGCCTCGGCCGAGGCGGGGGAACGCGTCCGCGGGCTGGAAGCACTCGCCTCGCGTGCCGCGAAGATTCCTGAGTGGACGGACGACGTCGAACGCGCGACAGAGATCGCCGAGCGGGCCGAGGCCACGGCGTCCGAGGCCGCGGTGAAGGCGTCCCGGCTGCGCGAGCAGGCGGGCGAGGAGCAACGCACCGCCGACGGGCACCGGCGTACGGCGACGACCGCGAAGGCGGAACTGGCCGAGGTGCCGGGATCGAGCGACGTCACCGAGGACGATCCCGTGCCCACCGAACCGGTGGACGCGTTGCGGCGTACTTTCGCGTCGGCTTCCGAGGCGTACGCGAAGGTGGAGGTCGGCAGTGATCTCCGTGCCGAACTCGAACAGGCCGAAAGCGTCGAGGCGTCCGCGCGGGCGGCCCTCGAAGCGCTGGACGACGCCGTCCGCGAGCGGGCCTCGGCGCTGCTGGAGACACCGGACGGCTCCGACGCTTCGGCGCGGGCAGCGGCGCAGGCACGCGCGAACCGGGCCGTCGCGGTGCTGGAGGACGAACGCACCGAGATCGTCGGCCTCGTCGCGACCCGCAAGGCGGAACTGGGCCAGCTCCCGGAACAGCCCTCGGCACTCGCCCTCGACGCGAGGCCGAAGGACATCGAGCACGGCCTGGAGCTGATCGACGAAGCCGGCCTCGAAGTGTCCGCCGCCGCGCGGAAGTGGGAGGAACTACAGGAGCGCCGCGCCGCGGCCGAAGCGACGCTGGAGTCCGCGAAGGCCTCCGCGTCCGGCTTCGGTCTGCTGGCCGAATCGATGGCACACCTTCTGTCCAAAGAGGATGAAGAGGCGCCGTTCGAGGGTGACGTCGAATCCGCGCGCGCCAAGCATTCCCGGCTCAACACGGCGCTCACCGAGGCCCAGGACGCGGCCGACGCGGGTGACCGCCGGGTGCGGGCCGCGGCCGACCAGCTCGCGCAGTACGCCACGGACAAGCGGTTCGAAAAGCTCAGCACGCCGGTGCGGCAGCAGGTGATCTCGGTCCGCCGCGACCAGCTTCCCGCCCACGCCGGCGAATGGGCCGAGGCGTTGCGGCCGCGGCTGCGCACGCTCACCGACGATCTCGCGCAGATCGACCGGCACCGCGGCGGCATCATCACCCGCCTGCAGGGCATGGTCGACGGCGCGCTGCGCACACTCCGTGCGGCACAACGGGTTTCGCGGCTGCCGGACGGTCTCGGCGACTGGTCCGGGCAGGAGTTCCTGCGGATCCGCTTCACCGAACTCGAAGAGAACGTGCTCGCCGAGAAGCTGGGCGAGGTCGTCGACGAGGCCGCGGTGGGGAAGACCTCGGACGGCCGCGATGTCAAACGGGACGGGCTCTCGCTCGTGCTGCGCGGCGTGCAGGCCGCCGCTCCCAAGGGTTTCCGGGTCGACATGCTGAAGCCGGACTCGGTGCTGCGGACCGAACGGCAGCGCGTCTCCGAGATCCGGGACGTGTTCTCCGGCGGGCAGCAGCTGACCGCGGCGATCATCCTGTACTGCACGTTGGCGGCGCTGCGGGCGAACAACCGCGGCAAGGCCCGCAACCGGCACTCCGGCGTGCTGTTCCTCGACAACCCGATCGGCCGCGCGTCGGCGGGCTACCTGCTGGAACTGCAGCGCGCGGTCGCGGAGGCGCTGGGCGTCCAGCTGATCTACACCACCGGCCTGTTCGACGCCGGCGCGCTGAGCGAGTTCCCGTTGATCGTGCGGCTGCGCAACGACGCGGACCTGCGGGCGGGACGCAAGTACCTGTCCGTCGACGCGACGATCCGGAACGCGACCGACGAACTCGGCGAGCCGGACGGGGTCGCGCGGCTTTCGGCGACGCGGCTGTTCACGCGACCGTCGGAGAAGCCTGAGCAGGAGGAAGAGACAGCCTGACGCAGGATGTGGCACGCCGTGCCACCCTGCGCTAACCTCGATTCATGAGCGTTCAGCACGAGATCTCCCAGCGCGATCTCCGGAACCGGTCCGGCGAGATCATGGACGCGGTCGAGCACGGCGAGACCTTCACCGTGACCCGTAGCGGCTCGCCCATCGCCCAGCTGGTCCCGCTGTGTCGCCGTCACGCCGTTTCCCGCGAGCAGTTCGCCACCGGGTCGGCCAACGCTCCGCTCATCGACCCGGACAGGTTCCGCGCGGACCTCGACGACGCTTTCGAAGGGGAGGCGGAAGATCCCTATGGCCGCTGAGGTCCACGGCCTGCTCGACACGAACATCCTCATCCTCCGGAGGACGATCGACCACGCCCAGCTGCCGGACCTGATGTCGATCAGCACGATCACGCTCGCCGAACTGTCGGCGGGGCCGCACTACGCCACCGATCCGGCCGAGCGCGCCCGGCGTACGGATCTGCTGCAACGGGTGGAGTCCGAATTCGACCCGTTGCCCTTCGGGACCGAGGCGGCCAGGATCTTCGGCCGGGTGTCGGCGTCCGTGCTCGCGATGGACAGGACACCCCGGCGCCGGGTGGCCGATCTGATGATCGCCAGCGTGGCCATCGCGCACCGGATGCCGCTCTACACGACGAATCCGCAGGATTTCGAAGGCCTGAAGGAACTTCTCGAGGTCGTTCCGGTCACCCGGCCGGGCGCCTGACCTCACTGCTGACCAGGAGCGAAGGCTCCTTTCGCCGCATTAGACGCGGCGAAAGGAGCTTTCCGCCCACCGCGACCCGCCCACCGAGCCGACACATGTTCGCCCGGTGACCACCCCGGTTCCGGTCACCCGGACGGCGTGAGGCGCTCCCGCGTCGAGCTCCGGTACTGCCCGGGCGCCTGGTCCCGGGCGCGCCGGAACGCCCGGCTGAACGCGTACACCGACGTGTAACCGACCGAGCGGGCGATGGTGTCCACCGTGTCGTCCGTGTCCCGCAGCCGGACCGCGGCGAGGTCCATCCGCCACAGGGTCAGGTAGTCGCTGGGCGTCCGGCCGGTGGTTTCGCGGAATCGGCGGGTCAGCGTGCTGCGTGAGGTCGCCAGTTCCGCCGCGAGCAGGTCGGTGGTCCAGGGTTTCGCCGGATCCTCGTGGATCTTGGCGAGCGCGACGCCGATCAGCGGATCGCCGAGGATGCCGAGCCAGGTTCCCCGCGTCTCGGCCGGTTTTTCCGTCCGCCAAGCGCGGAGCAGCTGGACCAGGAGGATGTCGACGAGCCGGTTGAGGACGAACTCGGTGGCGATCTGCGGGCTCGCCAGTTCCCGCGACAGCAACCGGACGGTGTCGTCAAGCCCGTCTCGGCCGCGGTTCGCGCGGATGTGCACCACCTCCGGCAGGGTGGCGAGCACCTGGGTGGACACCGCCGGGTCGTAGTCGTAGGACGCGCCGAGGACGTGGGTCTCGACCTCCCCGGAGCCCAGCCGCAGCACGCCGCCGCAGTCCCGCGCCTTCTCCGCCGCGGTGCACACATTGGGAATGATCGCGACGTCCGGGGCGCTGCGCAGGGTGTGCTCCGGCCCGTTCGGCAATAGGACGACGTCGCCGGGCATGAGCTGCCGCGGCGGGTGCCCGGCCAGTTCCAGCCAGGCCGTCCCGCAGGTGATGGCGTAGAAGGCGGCGCGCGGGAGGCCGTGCCAGAGGATGCCCCACGGCCCGGACGCCTCGATGCGTGCTCCGGCGGTGCCCCGGACGCCGCCCACGGCGAGCACTTCGGCCAAGAGGTCCATTGCAGCGATGGTAATGCGACAGATGGATATGTTCATGGCGGTTTCGAGCATCGATATGGTCACTCGGTGCGCCATACGATCGAGGTCATGACAGAAACGTTCGACTTCGACAAGATCAACCGAAGCGTGATCGCGGAGTTCCGTGAGCGGGGCGGCAAAGCGGGCGGCATGTTCGAGGGCTATCCGCTCGTCCTCGTCCACCACACCGGCGCGAAGTCCGGTACCGAGCGGATCGCGCCGCTCGTCCCGCTTCTCGAGGACGACCGGATCTACATCTTCGCGAGCAAGGGCGGCGCCGACGACAACCCCGCGTGGTTCCACAACCTGGTGGCCAACCCGGACACCAAGGTCGAGCTCGGCACCGAGACCTTCCCGGTCCGCGCGCGGTTGCTCGCCGGCGCCGAGCGCGACGAGGTCTACGCCAGGCAGTCGGCCGTCATGCCGCAATTCGCCGAGTACCAGAGCAAGACCAGCCGGGTGATCCCGGTGTTCGAGCTGGAGCGGGTCTAGCCCCTCGTGAGTGGCGAGGACGGTTCTAAAAAAACAAGCCCCCAACCAGAAACGCCCCCCCCCCGGCCGGCGCGCAGTTTTGAGGCACCCGGGGTTTAAAACACAC
>NZ_JBHXIB010000097.1:0-8023 GCF_042723975.1 Amycolatopsis sp. NPDC058340
CCCCCTTCCCTCGGCTGAGCCGAGGGAAGGGGGCCTTCACGCGCGTTGAATCAGCTCACGCGGGCAGGATCGCCGCGATCTCCTCGGCGGATTCCGGCCCGAAGGCCTCCTTGAGGCGGCCCAGGACGTCGGCGCGGTCGAAGGACCATTCCTGCGTCCCGACGGTCTCCAGCACCAGCACGGCGATCAGCGAGCCCAGCTGCGCCGAACGCTCCAGGCTGAGCCCGCCGTCGATACCCGCGATGAACCCGGCCCGGAAGCCGTCGCCGACGCCGGTAGGGTCGACCTTGCCGCGTTCCGGGACGGCGCCGATCTGCAGCGCGAGGCCGTCCTTGCCGACGATCTCGACGCCCTTCTCCCCGAGCGTGGTGATCCGCATGCCGACCCGGTCGAGGACCTCGGCCTCGGTCCAGCCGGTCTTCTGCAGCAGCAGTTCCCATTCGTAGTCGTTGCTGAACAGGTACTTCGCGCCCTCGATGAAGGCACGCACCTGCGCGCCGTCCATCCGGGCCAGCTGCTGCGAGGGGTCGACGGCGAAGGTGTAGCCGCGCTGGCGGCATTCCTCGGCGTGCCGGACCATGCCCTCGGGGTCGTCCGGGCTGATCAGCACGAGCGAAAGTTCGCCGGCGTGCGCCGCGACCGGCGCTAGTTCGATGTTGCGGGATTCGGCCATCGCGCCGGCGTAGAAGGTCGCGATCTGGCAGAGGTCCTCGTCGGTGGTGCAGACGAAGCGGGCGGTGTGCGCGACCTCGGACACCAGCACCCCGGCCGTGTCGACGCCGTGCCGCTCGAGCCACGAACGGTAGTCGGCGAAGTCGGAGCCCACCGCGCCGACCAGGATCGGGCTCTTGCCCAGCACCCCGAGACCGAAGGCGATGTTCGCGCCGATGCCGCCCCGCCGGACGACGAGATCATCCGCCAGGAAGCTCAGGGAAACCCGGTGCAGCTGCTCGGCGATGAGCTGCTCGGCGAACCTGCCCGGGAAGTGCATGAGATGGTCGGTTGCGATACTGCCGGATACTGCGATCCTGGCGCTGGCTGCCACCGGTTCTCCTTGATCGGTCGGCCCCGCGGAGGCGAGGACGGCTAAGTTACCCGCAGGTCATGCCCCATACGGGTTGCTTCAGGCACGGCCATCAACACTACCGGTTGGTAGTGGTGTCCGACTCCCCGATGAGTCATTAGCTTGTCGTTCGTGACCACTTCCGCGTATCACCTCGAACCGGAATCGATCGGCGAACTCATCGCCGACTGTGCCGGCATCCCGTCGTCCCTCCAGGCCGAGAACATGCCCCTGCCGCGGGAGAGCGCTCCGCCGTGGACCGTGGACGAGCGTTGTCACGCCCAGGTCGCCGATCTGGACGCCTACGTCTGATCCAGGTCCGGGCATGAAGAAGGGCCGCGACCTGGGTGAGGTTCGCGGCCCTTCTTCATGCCTCGACGCGGCTCAGTGGAAGCTGTCGCCGCAGGCGCAGCTGCCGGTCGCGTTGGGGTTGTCGATCGTGAAGCCCTGCTTCTCGATCGAGTCGACGAAGTCGATCACGGCGCTCGACACGTACGGCGCGCTCATCCGGTCGACGGCGACGCGGAGGCCGTCGAAGTCACGGAACAGGTCGCCGTCGAGCGTGCGCTCGTCGAAGAACAGCTGGTAGCGCAGGCCGGCGCACCCACCGGGCTGGACGGCGATGCGCAGGTGCATGTCGTCGCGGCCCTCCTGCTCGAGCAGGGCCTTCGCCTTGGTGGCGGCGGCGTCGGTCAACGTGACGCCGTGGGTCTCCTCGGCGGTTTCGGCCTGAGCTGCGGCTGCCTGCTCAGCGGTCGTCATGGTTCTCCCTCTGGTCGAACTCGCTGCGGGTACTCGTCTTGCACATGGTCCAACACGTCGGAGTCCCGATCTGTTCCCCTCCATGGTGACATATCGCTCGGCCTGGTGCGTGGCACCGTGACGCCCGCGACTACCCTGGTGAGGTGAGGTTCCTGCGCCGTAGCACCACAGACTCCGCCACGACGGACACCGAGAAGCCCGACACCGAGGCCGTCGAGGTCCAGGCCAAGGCGTATACGCCGGGCAAGGGCAAGGCCACGCCCAAGCGGCGTGAGGCCGAGGCCAAGCGCCGCGGCCCGGTGGCGCCCCCGCCGACCACCATGCGGGAGGCGATGAAGCGCAACAAGGAGCTCCGCAAGTCCGCGAAGGCCGACCCGGAGTACAAGCAGAAGCAGCGCAACGCCGCCAAGGAACGCCGTGAGCGGATGATGGCGGGCGAGGACAAGTACCTGCTCCCCCGTGACCGCGGCCCGGTCAAGGCGTACATCCGTGACCTGGTCGACTCGCGGCGCAACCTGCTCGGCCTGTTCATGCCGCTGGCGATCCTGGTGTTCGTCGCGCTGATCCTGCCGTACCCCGAGGTCCAGCGGTACGCGACGCTGCTGTGCACCGTGATGCTGCTCGGCATGATCGTCGAAGGTTTCCTCAGCGGGCGCCGGATCGCGAAGATGGTCCGCCTGAAGTTCCCGAACGAGACGATCAAGGGCACCTCCGTCGGCTGGTACTCCTTCATCAGGGCGAGCCAGATCCGCAAGCTGCGCGTCCCCAAGCCGCGGGTCAAGCCCGGCGACAAGGTCTGATCAGGGGAAACCCAGGTCGTTAGCCTGCCTAACGGCCTGGGGTAGAGTCGTGCCCATGGAGTTTCGACGACTGGGCCGCAGCGGCCTCAATGTCAGTGAGATCTCGTACGGCAACTGGCTCACCCACGGGTCCCAGGTGGAAGAGGACCAGGCCCAGGCCTGCATCAAGGCGGCGCTCGACGTCGGCATCACCACCTTCGACACCGCCGATGTTTACGCGAACACGGCCGCCGAATCGGTACTCGGCCGCGGCCTGAAGGGCCTGCGCCGCGAAAGCCTGGAGATCTTCACCAAGGTCTACTGGCCCACCGGCCCCAAAGGCCCGAACGACCAGGGGCTCGGCCGCAAGCACATCATGGAGTCGGCGAACGCTTCGCTGAAGCGCCTCGGCACCGACTACGTCGACCTCTACCAGGCGCACCGGTTCGACCGGACCGTCCCGCTCGAAGAGACGTTCCTCGCCTTCGCCGACCTCGTCCGCCAGGGCAAGGTGCTCTACGTCGGCGTCTCCGAGTGGACCGCCGAGCAGATCACCCAGGGCGCGGCGATCGCGCGCGAGCTCAACGTGCCCCTCATCTCGAACCAGCCGCAGTACAACGCGCTGTGGCGGGTCATCGAGGCGCAGGTCGTCCCGGCGTCCGAACGCGAGGGCCTGAGCCAGATCGTCTGGTCGCCGATCGCGCAGGGCGTGCTCACCGGCAAGTACAAGCCCGGTCAGCCGCTGCCCGAGGGCTCCCGCGCGACCGACGAGAAGGGCGGCGCCAACATGGTCGCCCGCTTCCTCAACGACGACGTCCTCGAGCGCGTGCAGCGGCTCGAGCCGATCGCGGAGAAGGCGGGCCTGACGATGGCCCAGCTGGCCGTGGCATGGGTGCTTCAGAACCCGAACGTCGCTTCGGCGATCATCGGCGCCTCGCGGCCGGAGCAGGTGCACGAGAACGTGAAGGCGGCCGGCGTGAAGCTGGACGCGGATCTGCTCGCCGCGATCGACGAGGCCCTCGACGGCGTCACCGAGACCGACCCGACGCTGACCCGCTCGCCCTGATGCTGCTGAAGGACGCTTTCCCCGCATGCGATGGGGGAAAGCGTCCTTCACCGCGTGTAATGCGGGGAAAGCGTCCTTCAGCGTCAGTCGCCGTGCACGCGGGACTGGTACGCGATCTGACCGTCGAGGTCGAGCGCGTCACCGGGGGCGCGCAAGGGATCGATTCCCAAGCCACGCAACAACCTGCTCGCGCCGGCGACCCGGTCACCGGTCCGGCCGTCGAGCCGGACCGGTGCGTGACCCCGCTGGATCAGCAGGCCCTCGACGTCGTCGATCAGCCGATACGGGTCGTAGACCTGCTGTTCAGGCATGACCACCACCGGGAATCCAGGTGTTCCCGGTGATCCTTTCGTAGACCTCGGTGTAGCGCTTGCGGGTCGCCTCGACGATCTCGGCCGGGATGGCGGGGCCGGGCGGCGTCTTGTCCCAGCCGGTCGTCGTGGACCAGTCGCGGACGAACTGCTTGTCGAACGCGTGCTGCGTCCGGCCCGGCTGGTACTCGTCGGCGGGCCAGAACCGCGACGAGTCCGACGTGAGGACCTCGTCCCCGAGGGTCAGCACGCCGTCGGCGTCGAACCCGAATTCGATCTTGGTGTCGGCGATGATGATGCCGTTCTTCGCCGCGTGCTCCGCCCCCTTGGTATAGACCTCGAGCGTCAGGTCGCGGAGGCGGTCCGCGGTCTCCTGGCCGATCTCGTTCACGACGTCGGCGAAGGTCATGAACTCGTCGTGCCCGGTGTCGGAGATCTTCGTCGTGGGCGTGAAGATCGGCTCGGGCAGCTTGTCGGCCTCGACGAGACCGGCGGGCAGTTCGACACCGGAAACCTTGCCGTCGCGCTGATATTCGCGCATCCCGAGACCGGTGAGGTAGCCGCGCGCGATGCACTCGACCTGGATCATCTTCAGCGGCTTGCAGCGCATGGCGCGGCCGGCGAATTCGGCGGGCACGTCGGTCGTGGAAACGACGTGGTTCGGCACCACGTCGGCCATCTTTTCGAACCACCACGCGGAAAGCTGGTTCAGCAGCGCGCCCTTGTCCGGGATCGGGGTCGGGAGCGAGACGTCGTAGACCGAAACGCGATCCGACGCGACGAGCAGAATGTCGCCGTCGATTTCGTAAAGGTCCCGGACCTTACCCGCGTGAATGTGCTTCATGCCTCGTCCTCGATGTCGTATTCGTAGAAAATCCAGTGGTCCGGCAAGGCCGCCGATTCGCCGTACTCGAGTACGTCCCCCTCGGCGGACAGGAACCTGTTGCGGCTCAACAGAATCGCCGAACCTTCGGCCACGCCGAGTTCCGCCGCCTCCTCGGCACCCGCCAGCCCCGCGGCGTGCTGAGAATGAGTCGAGGCCAGAACCCGGCCTGTCCGGTCCGCCACGTATTTGACCGTGCCTTCGACGATCCGCACCGGCTCGAACAGCAGAGGCGCCTTCGACGCGACAGCGCCGTCGAACCACGAAACCGACGTCGACACCGGCCTGCCTTCGCTCGCGTACGTGGTCCTTCGCCGCCGGATCACCGGAGCACCTTCATCGATTCCGAGCGCGCCCGCCACTCTGTCCGGCGCGGGCAGCAGGCCCGCTTCGCGGATTTTCGCGTAGTGGCCCGGCGGATAGACCTTGCCGGTTCGCGCGATCGAGATCGTCCGATCGTGCGCGGACCGGTGCAACGTCCTGGTCTGCACCACTGTCCCGATCCCGCGTACCGCGCGGACCAGACCTTCGGCGCGAAGTGTCGAGAGCACCTTCATCGCCGTCGCCATCGCGACGTTCCAGTTCCTGGCGATCTCGCGCGCGGACGGAACCGCGTCGCCTTCCTTGAGCCTGCCCGAAACGATGTCGTCGCGAATGTTCCCCGCGATCTGGAGATACGGCGGTTCGGGTCGATCGACGGCGGGCAAGGTGACTCCTCACAAGGTCGCGCGGTGCGCACAAGCGTTCTAGCACACCAATGGGCGAGCACCAAGGATCCTGCTCACACCCCATTATTACGTACTAGTACACATTCTGGACGGTGCTCTAGTACACCTGTTACTCTCCGAGAAGTTCCCGAAACCCGTTGGGGGGCTCGATGAACCATCTGAGCATCGACGAACTGCTCGAAGAGCTTCGAAGACGCCGGTGGGTCGTCTACATCTTCGGCCCCCGGGAGGAGCCGGAGGTCTGTGCCGCGGTGTTCCAGTGGGACACCTGCGCCGACGTCCTCATCCTCCGCGGGGAAGAACGGGCGAGCGCCTTCCGCGTCACCACGCTCGCCGACACCGACGTCTTCCAGCCGGCGCTCGTCTCCTGGCAGTACCACTCGACGGCCGACTGGACCCTGCGTGCCGTGCTCACCATCCCGCCACCCGGCGACGCCGCCGCGCCGATCCAGCTGCTGCAACCACATCCGGACTGCGTGATCCCGATGGAGGCACGACGGCCGGTCACCGTCCTGCCCGCCATACCGACCAAGGCCGACCAGGGAGATCCCTAACCTCGGCCGATCACCTGCTCGGCGACAACGAGGTCGTGCGGGTAGGTGATCTTGAGGTTCTCCGCGCTGCCCGGAACCCACCGCACCGGCAGCGCGGAGAACCTTTCCATGCACGAAGACGTGTCCGTGCCGACGAAACCCTCACGCTCGGCCGTTTCGTACGCCTCCAGCAACGGGGCGGCGCGGAAACCCTGCGGTGTCTGCACCCTGATCGCCCCGGGCAGCGCGCCGGAAACGGTGTCGCCGTCGACGCGCACGATGTCGTCGGCCGCGACGCCGGGCACCGCTCCCCCATGGCGCCGCGTGCCGTCGAGGACGTCCGCGATCAGTTCCGGGGTGACGAGCGGGCGGGCCGCGTCGTGCAGCAGTACCGCGTCGATCTCGCCGCTCTCGATACGGGAAGCCATATGGCGCAAGGCGTTCAGCTCCGAACCCTGCCGCGTCGCGCCGCCGTGGACGAGTTCGACCTCGCCCGGATGCGCGGCGAGCACCTCGTGTGCGAGTCCGGTGTCCTGCGGCCGGATGACGAGCACGAGCACGTCGATCCCGGGCACGCGGGCGAAGGCGTCGAGCGACCACGCGACGACCCTTTTGCCCGCCACCGGCAGATAGACCTTGTTGAGCTTGGCGCCGACCCGGGTACCCGCTCCGCTCGCGAGCACCACCCCGGCGGCCTTCGTCTGAGCCACAGGCAACTCTGGCACAGCCGGGTGGGTAGGTTGGGCCCGGCCACCAAAGTGATCCGAAGGGCGGGGCGTTGAACGACGAAATCCTCGAGTTCGCCGAAGTCGAGCAGCCTGACGAACACGCGCGTTCGGCGGCGATCGCCCTGCACACGAAACTGATCAAACCGGCCGGTTCGCTGGGCAGGCTCGAAGAACTGGGCGTATGGGTCGCGGCCTGCCAGGGCCAGTCGCCGCCGCGGCCGTTCACACGGCCCCGGGTCGTGGTGTTCGCCGGGGACCACGGTGTCGCCGCGAAAGGCGTCTCGGCCTATCCGGGCGAAGTCACCGCGCAACTCGTCGGCAGCATGCTGACCGGTGGCGCGGCCATCAACGTCCTGGCCGCCTCGGCGGGCGCGAGCGTGCGGGTCGTCGACATGGCCGTCGACAGCGATGCCCCGGCGACGCGGTCGATCGGCGAGTTCAAGGTGCGGCGCGGTTCCGGCTCGATCGACGTCGAAGACGCGCTGACCGACGACGAGGCCCGCGCCGCCGTCCGCGCGGGCCGGGCGATCGCCGACGCCGAGGTCGACGGCGGGGCCGACCTGCTCATCGCGGGCGACCTCGGGATCGGGAACAGCACCCCGGCCTCGGTGCTGGTCGCGGCGCTGACCGGCAGCGAACCGGTGGCCGTGGTCGGCCGCGGTTCCGGTATCGACGACAACGCCTGGATGCGCAAGGCCGCGGCGGTCCGTGACGCGCTGCGGCGGGCCAGGACCGTGCTGGCCGACCCGGTCGCGCTGCTGCGCACCACCGCCGGCGCGGACATCGCCGCGATGGCGGGCTTCCTCGCGCAGGCTTCGCTGCGGAAGACGCCGGTGATCCTGGACGGCCTGGTCGCCTCCGCGGCCGCGCTGGTCGCCGAGGAACTCGTCCCTGGCGCGCGGCAGTGGTGGACCGCGGGCCAGCGCGGCGGCGAACCGGCGCACGCGCTGGCGCTGGAACATCTCGATCTGGAGCCGATCCTGGACCTGGACGTCCGCCTCGGCGAGGGAACGGGCGCCGTCGCGGCGCTGCCGCTGGTGTTCATGGCGACGCGGGTGCTCGCGGAGATGGCAACGCACGAGCAGGCCGGGGTGAGCGGGCCGCTGATCGAGACCCCTCCCGCGTCCTGACCCGCGTCGGGCCTCGTGAGTGGCAAGGACGGTTAGAACC
>NZ_JBHXIB010000098.1:0-7787 GCF_042723975.1 Amycolatopsis sp. NPDC058340
GGCAAGGACGGTTAGAACCGTCCTTGCCACTCACGAGGCCGTCAGAGCTGGTCCACCGCCGTGATCCGGATGACCGCCGAACCCGCCTCGTCCGAAGCGGCCAGGTCGACCTCCGCGCTGATGCCCCAGTCGTGGTCGCCCGCCGGATCGTCGAAGATCTGCCGCACCCGCCAGATCTCCTTCTCCTGCTCGATGATCAGCAGCTTCGGCCCGCGCGCGTCCGGCCCGATGCCGAGCGTTTCGTGCTCGTCGTAGTAGTCCTCGATGGCGTCTTCCCACGCGTCCGCGTCCCAGCCCGACGCCGCGTCCAGCTCGCCGAGCGTGTCGTAGGCGCGCCGCGAAGCCAGCTCGACCCGGCGGAACAGCTCGTTCCGCACCAGCACCCGGAACGCCCGCTCGTTGCGCGTGACCGCGGGCGGTTCGGACGGTGGCCTCGTCGAAACCGGGCCCTCCTCTTCGGGATGCCGCAAGGCTTCCCACTCGTCGAGGAGGCTGGAGTCGACCTGGCGCACGAGTTCGCCGAGCCATTCGATGAGGTCCTGCAACCCCTCGTTCTTGGCCTCGTCGGGCACCGTGTGCCGCAGCGAGTCGTAGGTGTCGGTGAGGTATCGCAGCACCAGCCCTTCGGAGCGTGCCAGCTGGTAGAAACCGATGTACTCCACGAAGTTCATCGCCCGCTCGTACATGTCGCGCACGACGGACTTCGGTTTGAGCTCGTAGTCCTCGACCCACGGATGCCCTTGCCGGTAGCGGGAATACGCCGCCTCCAGCAGCTCCTCCAGCGGCTTCGGGTACGTGACGTTCTCGAGCAGCTCCATCCGCTCGTCGTACTCGATGCCCTCGGCCTTCATCGCCTGCACGGCCTCGCCGCGCGCCTTGAACTGCTGCTGCGACAGCACCGGACGCGGGTTGTCCACAGTGGATTCCACAATGGACACGACGTCGAGCGGATACGACGGCGACTCGACGTCGAGCAGTTCGATCGCGGCCAGCGCGAACGGCGAGAGCGGCTGGTTCAGCGCGAAATCGAACTGCAGGTCCACGGTCAGCCGGACGATACGGCCCTGCTCGTCGGGTTCGTCGAGCCGTTCCACCACGCCGGCCGCGAGCAGCGCGCGATAGATCGCGATCGCGCGCAGGATCAGTTTCCGCTGAGCGGGACGGTCGGAATGGTTGTCCTCCAGCAGATGCCGCATCGAGTCGAACGCGTTGCCCGGCCGGGAGATCACGTTCAGCAGCATCGAGTGGCTGACGTGGAAACTCGACGTCAGCGGCTCCGGCTCGGCCGCGATCAGCCGGTCGAAGGTGCTCTCCGTCCAGTTGACGAACCCCTCGGGCGCCTTCTTGCGGACGATCTTCTTTTTCTTCTTGGGGTCGTCGCCCGCCTTCTCCAGCGCCTTGGCGTTTTCGACGACGTGATCCGGCGCCTGCACGACGACGTAGCCGTCGGTGTCGTACCCGGCGCGGCCCGCGCGGCCGGCGATCTGGTGGAACTCGCGCGCCTTGAGATGCCGCTGCCGCACGCCGTCGTACTTCGTCAGCGCTGAAAAGACCACTGTGCGGATCGGTACGTTGATGCCGACGCCGAGCGTGTCGGTCCCACAGATCACCTTCAGCAGCCCGGCCTGCGCGAGCTGCTCGACCAGGCGCCGGTACTTCGGCAGCATGCCGGCGTGGTGCACGCCGATACCGTGCCGGACCAGCCTCGACAGCGTCTTCCCGAACCCGGCCGAGAAGCGGAAGTCGCCGAGCATCTCGGCGATGGCCTCCTTCTCCGCCTTCGAAGTGACGTTGATGCTCATCAGCGTCTGCGCGCGCTCGATCGCCGCGGCCTGCGAGAAGTGCACGACATAGACCGGCGACTGCCCGCCGTTGAGCAGCTCGGACATCGTCTCGTGCAACGGCGTCAGCGCGTAGCGGAAGGTCAGCGGCACCGGCCGCTCCGCCGAGGTGACCACCGCCGTCGGGCGGCCGGTCCGGCGGGTGAGGTCCTTCTCGAAGAACGAGACGTCGCCCAGCGTGGCCGACATCAGCACGAACTGTGCCTTCGGCAGTTCCAGCAGCGGCACCTGCCAGGCCCAGCCGCGATCCGGCTCCGAGTAGAAGTGGAACTCGTCCGCGACGACCTGGCCGACCGGCGCGTCGGCACCGAAGCGCAACGCCATGTTCGCCAGGATTTCCGCCGTGCAGCAGATGATCGGCGCGTCGGCGTTGACCGCCGAGTCGCCGGTCATCATGCCGACGTTCTCGGCGCCGAAGATCTCGATGAGCTGGAAGAACTTCTCCGAGACGAGCGCCTTGATGGGCGCCGTGTAGAAGCTCCGGCGGCCGTGCGCGAGCGCGGTGAAGTGCGCCCCGACGGCGACCAGGCTCTTACCCGAGCCCGTCGGGGTCGACAGGATCAGGTTCGCGCCGGAGACCACTTCGATGATGGCCTCTTCCTGCGCGGGGTACAGCTCCAACCCGCGCTCGGCCGTCCAGGTGGAGAAGGCTTCGAACAGCGAGTCGGGGTCGGGATCCGCAGGCAGGAGGTCTGTAAGTGTCATCAGAGGACCTATCGTGCCATCCGTTGGTCGCTTCTTGCCCAGGGGTGATCGCGCCCATCGGCGGAAACCCGTAGGCTTCGCGGTACCGCGCACCTTCCGGCACCATCGACCGGCCGCGCGCACACAGGCGGTAATCCGAGAGGGCTAAAGGAATGGCACAGGACATCATCCCGATCGAACTCGGCCTGCCACAGGGTGACGTCGTCACCCTCTGGGCGCCGCGCTGGCGGGAAGACGGCGAGGAATGGGAAGCCTTCCTCGGCGACGAGGAGGACCTGTACGCCTTCCCGGACGCCGCGCATCTCGCCGCCTTCGTGCGGACCTCCGAGCAGCACGACCTGCTCGACCACCCCGCGTGGGAGGTCGTCCCGGCGCTGAACGTGCCCGAGCTCATCCCGGACGACGACCACACGTACGACCTGGTGGGCGTCCCCGAGCTGGTCGCCGAGAAGCCGGACCAGTGGACCCTCGGCGAGCTGGCCGAGATCATCGGCATCGTGCGTTCGCTCGCGGACGTGTGCGAGCTGGACGAGGTCCACGAAGTCCTCGACGCGCACGAGAGCTTCTCACTGCTGGATCAGGGCACGCTGCCCTTCTCCGGCCGCGACGGCGAGCGTCTCTGGGCGGACCTGTCCCAGGCGGTCTCCGAGAAGTGGGACACCGTCCTCGACGCGATCGACGGCCTGGTGACCGTCCCCGACGTCGACGAGAAGGTGCTGGAGCAGACCGCGGAGGAGCTCGCGACCTTCCTCGCGGAGTCCGCCGAGGCCGAAGCCGCCGCCGCCGACGACGACCTGGTGGACGACGCGGACGAGGACGACGACGAAGACGACGAGCCCGTCGGCTTCTGGGGCGAGGTCGGCATCGACCCGATCAAGATCATCACCTCCGGCGCCGAGTACTACACGCTGCGCTGCTACCTCGACGACAAGCCGATCTTCCTCGGCAGCGAAGGCGAGATCGACGTCTTCACCTCCGAGAAGGCCCTCATCCGCGCGATCGCGGACGGCAAGGAGCTGGCGGGCAACGACCTCGCCGAAGTGTCCACTTGGGACGAAGTGGCCACGAAGGCCACCGCGGGCGAGCTCGAGATCGAGGTCGACACCGAGAACACCTACGTGCTGAACGGGATCGCCGACGACATCGCCGAAGGCCCGGAGTCGATCGACCCGACCCAGCTGGAGCTGGCCGTCGAGCTGATCACCGACGCCGCCGAGTGGGCCGAAGACGACAGCGTCGAAACCGCGCTCGCCGCCAACGAAAGCCTCGGCTGGCTGGTGTCGTTCGTGCTGCGGCCGGACCCGTCGCGGCTCGAGCCGAGCGCTCCGTTCGACGCCGAGCAGTCCGAGTGGCGGAAGCTCGTCGAGACCTTCGAGAACCGGCTCACGGTTCTCTGATCCACCCGTGAAAGGGCCCTTCAGGTTCGTCCTGAGGGGCTCTTTTCGTCTCTGACGGGCACCAGCGCCACAGCCAGCGCGGGAAAGACCGCTGCCACGCAGAACGCCAGCGCGTACCGCGAATCACCGATCACGAGGCCCAGCATCGGCGGCGTCAGCGCGGCGGCGATGTTCTGGCCGGTGTTCTGCGTGCCCATCGCCCGCCCCGCCCACGCGAGCCCGGCCATCTCCGCCGACGCGGTGAACCCGAGCCCGTTGTCGGACACCGTGATCACCGCGGCCAGGACGAGCGCGAGCAGCACCAGCCACGGCCACGTCGCGTCCCCGAGCGCGACCAGCAGCATCACCGCGGCGCTCGCGATCGCCAGCTGCCGCATCGGCCGCAGCCTGCTGCCGACCCGGTCGGACCAGTAACCCGACACCAGCCTGCCCAGTGCGCCGAGGATCTGCACGGCGCCGACGAACCAGCCCGCGGACGCCGCCGTCCAGTCGTGCATGGTCACCAGGTACACGGGGGTGAACGCGGAGACCGTGAACTGCGGGACGACGAGCAGCGCGCTCGCGCCGTGCACCCGCCACAACGCCGGCCTCCGGTACGGCGACGGCGGTTTCTCCCCCTTGCCCGCTTCGGCCTCCGGGCGCGGCGGATCGACCAGGAGCCAGGCGACCAGGAGCGCGACGCCGATCGCGGTCAGCGCGGGCAGCAGGAGCGAGACCTGGAAACCCCAGCGGTCCGCGAGCGGCGGGAGCCCGAAGGCGGCGACGCCCACCCCGAGCGGCTGGGCCATCTGGCGGATGCCCATCGCGAAGCCGCGCTCGGCCGGGCCGAACCAGCCCAGGACGGCCCGGCCGCTCGCGGCGTTCACTGACGCGGTGCTCGCGCCGGCGAGCAAGAACACCCCAAAGAGGATCCCGAGCGAGTGGTCACCGGCGGCCGCGTACACGAGGAGTAACCCCGAGACGCCGAGCCCGATGGCCATTACCAAACGCTCTCCGTAACGGTCCGCGGCCGCACCCCACAGGATCAAGGTGAACAACAGGCCAAGACTCGGCGCCGCGACCACGGTCCCCGCTTCGGCGAGCGAGAGCCCCTCCGCACGCTGCATCGACGGCACCAGGAACGGGAGCCCGTAGAGGAACGAACAGCTCGCGGTCTGCGCGGCGAGGCCGAGCGCGAGGATGAGCCAGCGCCGTTTGCCGCCGATCCCCACGTCCACGACCTGCGTCATCATCGCCACCGTTTCACTATTTGGGATAACACTCCTACATAGTGAACGATAGTTGTCACTGCTAACTAACGCAAGGCCGCGTACCCCGGCTTGATGACCGTGTTGATGATGTCGAGCCGCTGGTCGAAATCGAGGAAGGCGGATTTCATCGCATTGATCGTGAACCACTCGAGATCGGCCAACCCGAAGCCGAACGCCTCGCTCAGGGCCGCGAATTCGCTGGTCATCGAGCAGCCGCTCATCAGCCGGTTGTCGGTGTTGACGGTGACCCGGAACCGCAGCCTGGCGAGCAGGCCGATGGGATGCTCGCCGATCGAACGCGCCGCTCCCGTCTGGACATTGGACGTGGGACAGATCTCGAGCGGGATCCGCCGGTCGCGGACGTAGGCGGCCAACCGTCCCAAATGGACCGTGCCGTCACTGTCGGTCTTGATGTCGTCGACGATGCGCACGCCGTGACCCAGCCGCTCCGCGCCGCAATGCTGAATCGCCTCCCAAATGGACGCGAGCCCGAACGCCTCCCCGGCATGAATGGTGAAATGCGCATTATTCGTCCGCAGAAACTCGAATGCGTCGAGATTTCTGGTAGGCGGAAAACCGTCTTCCGGTCCGGCGATGTCGAACCCGACCACGCCGGCGTCGCGGTAGCGCACCGCGAGGCCCGCGATCTCCAGCGCCCTGGCGTGCTGGCGCATCGCGCAGAGCAACGTCCCGACGCGGATCCGGCCGCCGCCGTCCGCCACTCTCCGTTCACCTTCGGCGAATCCGGCCTGAATCGCCTCGACCACCGCATCGAGTGACAGTCCGCGTTCGACGAAGAGTTCTGGGGCATAACGCACCTCGGCGTAGACGACGCCGTCGGCCGCGAGGTCTTCCACCGCCTCGGCGGCCACTCTGACCAGCGCTTCCTCGGTCTGCATGACCCCGCAGGTATGCGCGAACGTCTCAAGGTACGAGACGAGAGAGCCGGAATCGGCGGCGTCGCGGAACCATCGGCCGAGTTCGACGGGATCGGTGGTGGGCAAGGCCTCGTAGCCGGTCCGCTCGGCGAGCTCGGCGACCGTCGCGGGCCGCAATCCGCCGTCCAGGTGGTCGTGGAGGAGAACCTTGGGAGCGCGGGCCAGTACCGCCTCCGGGACGTGTGGTCTGCTGCTTTCAGAGGACATACGTAACGGTAACCAGCCTGTCATTCCCCTACATGGCTGTAAGTCTCATGCTTGACTTAACCCTCGGCTTTGTGGATCACCGGCTGAATCGGCCATCAGGGCAGAGCTCGGCATTGTCCGATACCCGGGGGCCATACGCAGAGCAATTTCGCAATGGATAAGCTTCACGGCACGTCCCTCCCATTTCCCCGCCCACGAAGGACACCGCAGTGACCACTGACAACCACATTGCAGCCCCGTCCTTCGACCGGATGCGCAACATGCTGGTGCGCGCGGCCGAAGTGCGTGAGAGCGAACAGCAGCAGATCTTCGACGCGCTCGACGACATCTACGCACGTCTGGCCCCGGTCGACTCGCTCGGCGCGGTGCGCAAGCGGCTCTCCGAGATGCCCGACCGCACCGAGACCAGCGTGCTCGCCGAGCGGCTCGACGAGACCATGTCGCGGCTCGAAGCGCAGGACACCGCGATCGCCGCGCTGACCCGCGCCGTCGAAAGCATCGTCGACAAGCTGGCCAAGCCGTTCGCTCAGCTCGACGGCCGCCTCGACGGCATGGCCGCGCGTCTGGAAGGCGTCGGGGGCCGGATGGACGGGCTCGAAGACAAGCTCCAGAACATCCACCGCCGTCTCGACGAGCTCGGCGCGCACCTCGACAAGCAGGACGTGAAGACCGACGCGCTGCCGCAGTCGGTGATCGGCCCGGTGCGCGAGCGCGTCGAGCAGGCCGAGTCCACCCTGCGGGACCGCGTCGACACCGTCGACCGCGAGCTGCGCACCCGCGTCGAGAACCTCGACAAGGCCACCAAGGAAAGCCTCACCGCGAACACCGAGGCGCTGAAGACCGCGCTGACCGAGACCGGCGAGATGGTCGACGCCTCGGAGCGCCTCGACGGCCTCGGCGACCGGCTCGAGAAGGTCACCTCGCGGCTCGACGACCTGGCCGAGCGGCTCGACAAGGTCGAGGACGGTTTCACCGGGCGCCTCGGCGACCTCGACGGCTCGATCCGCTCCGGTCTGTCGAAGGTCGAGAGCACGCTGCAGAAGCAGCCGGACACCGACTCGGTCGACTCGCTGGTGCGCAAGAGCAACGACGAATCCGTGCGCCGCATCGGCGGCCAGCTGGACGAGGCCATGGCGACCTTCGCGGAGCTGATGCTCGGCGGTGGCCCGGCCGTGCAGCAGATCTCCCCGCCGCCGCCCGCCCCGCGCCAGCCGCGCCGCAGCTCGCGCAACGGCCGGGCGCCCAAGGCGGCCGACGCCAAGGCGAAGGCCGACGGCGGCGACGAGTCCACGGACTGACGCTTTCTTTAGCGCGTGAAGGCCCCCTTCCCTCGGCTGAGCCGAGGGAAGGGGGCCTTCACGCTTCTCCGGCCTGGCTCCCCGCGCCGACCTGCGTTTAGCGGGCTAATCGCGATCCGCCGGGCCCGGGCGTTGCGAAAGCCCTGTCTCT
>NZ_JBHXIB010000099.1:0-7107 GCF_042723975.1 Amycolatopsis sp. NPDC058340
CAAAATCCATAGTAAACCACCGCAACAACACCCACCATTAGTCGCCGGCCCCCCCCCCGTCCCACCTGCTCCCCCGTGTGTGGGGCCAAACCCCCCGCATCCGGGTCTGACACCCTCATGGCGGAAGTCCGTGAGGGCCTCCTTCCCTACCCTGAAGGTAGTGAAGGAGGCCTTCACGGAACTCGCGCGGCAGGGTCACCGCGCGACCACGAAACGTGACATAGATCAACTTCCGGGGGATTCGGCATCAGAGAGGACTTGTTCGCGCGTCGAAACGATCAACGGACCACCGAGCCCGGGTGGTCCGGTGTGGATTCGACCGACCGAACGTTCATGCACTTGTCCGCAGAACGGACAGTGATCGCCCAGTCGCTAGCCCGACTGGGGGAAACTTACCGCCCTTGTACATCCACCCGTTAGCATCCGCACATTTGTTCGTTCCTGCGCGTCCCGATCGGGCGAAGAACACGTCTCACCATTCAAGTCCACAAGACGAGTGAGGTCGCCAGCGATGAGCACAGAGGGTCTCTCGATGCCAGGTATCTCGGTGGGCGGCTCCGGAGCGGACGCCGCCGACCGGATGCGCCGTGCCGCCGGGGTCATGTCGTTCGCCAAGATCAAACGCCCGGCGCTGGTCGCGCTGGGCATCGACACGCTCGCGATCTTCCTGGCCGCGCTCGACGTCTGGCTGGTGATCCCCGAGAAGGCCCAGCCGTACTCGATCTACCTGTCCGGTGCCGCGTGCCTCGGCCTCGCCTTCCGGCGCAAGCTGCCGTTCCTCGCGGTGATCGTCACCGTCCCCGGCTTCCTGGCGGGCTGGTCACAGCTGGCCGCGATGATCGCGCTGGGCTTCCTCGCCACCCGCAAGCAGATGCACTGGCAGACCTGGACCGGGTTCGCGCTCGTCTTCACCTGCCGTTTCGTGCAGTGGCCGCTGGCCGACTTCGTCGAGCTCAGCTGGCGCGAACACGTCCTTGACGGCATCTACGGCGTCATCGTCGCCGGGATGCCGGTGGCCATCGGCCTGCTCATCGGAGCGCGGACCGAGATCTCGCAGAAGCTCTCCGAACTCGCCGCCAGCCGCGACCGTGAGCGCCGCTTCCACGCCGACGCCGTCCGCGCGGAGGAGCGTGCCCGCCTCGCGCGGGAGATGCACGACGTCGTCTCGCACCAGATCACGCTGATCGCCATGCAGGCAGGCGCGCTGCAGGCGCAGACCACGGACGCCCGCTCGCTCGAAACCGCGCAGGTCATCCGGAAGCTGAGCACCAAGACGCTCGAAGAGCTGCGCTCACTCGTGAGCGTGCTCCGCTCGGGCTCCGAAGACGACGGGCCGCGGCCGGGCATCAACGAGCTCGACCGGCTGATCCGCGGCTCGGACGTCCCGGTCCACCTCACCGTCGAGCGGATCCCCGACCTGCTGCCCAGCCAGGTTTCGGCGGCGGCCTATCGGACCGTGCAGGAATGCCTCACGAACGTGCACAAGCACGCACCGGGCGCCACCGCGACCATCCGCATCCAGGGTGAGCACGGTTCGCTCAAGGTCGAAATACGCAACGAGCGCGCTCGGACCCCCGGTGCGGCCCTGCCCTCGGGAGGGCACGGGCTGACCGGGCTGGCCGAACGCGCTCGACTGCTGGGTGGGAGCTTCGAGACCGCCGACACCGAGGACGGAGGGTTCCGGGTGCGTGCCCGGTACCCGCTCGACCGGTGAACGGCCGGTGGTCGGCGGAGCTGCGCTGAACGCGCCTGGCCGTAGGCCTCGCGATCCCGGCGGCAGGGCGTACACACCGCCTGGCGCCGACATGCCGGACGGGCGCCCTGGCGACGGGATCGCGGACGCGGGCTCAGCCCTGAATAGCAGCTGCTAGATCTCCCGGCGCTGGCGCAACCGCTCCAGCGCCTCGGCGAGGATGGCCTCGCCGTCGGCGTCGGAACGCCGTTCCTTCACGTACGCGAGGTGAGTCTTGTAAGGCTCGGTCCGCGGCGCGGCAGGAGGGTTCTTCTCGTCCTGCCCACCGGGGAGCCCGCAACGCGGGCAGTCCCACTCGTCGGGAATCTCGGCGTCCATCGAGAACGAGGGCTGTGCCTCGTGCCCGTTGGCGCACCAGTAGGAAATACGACGCCGCGGCGCCGACTCACCCCGCTCCGATTCGCCCGAAGGCCCGGCACCCACACGGGTGCCCCGAATCGCGTTACCGCCAACCATGAATCCTCACACCTATAGGGATCGGCGGCGCGCCCCCCATAGGCACGCCGAAACACCTGGATCGATCAGACCTTGAGCAGGAGCCCGAGGCCGATGATGCTGATCAGCCACACCGCGCCCAGCAGCAGCGTGATCCGGTCGAGGTTCTTCTCGGCCACGCTCGAGCCGGAGAGGCTCGACTGCATACCGCCACCGAACAGCGAAGACAGACCGCCACCACGGCCGCGGTGCAGCAACACGGCGACCACCAGCAGCACGCTGGAGGCGATCAACAGGATTTGCAGGAACAGCTTCATGTCATCCTCTGCGCTCTTGGAGAATGCAGGAAAACGGTGTGCACAGGCGGCTCTTGGCCACCAGGACACACCGTACTCCTGGACTCGTCCACTGCTGTGTGACGGACCGGATACCCAGGTTACCCGGTAGGTGCCCCGATCAGGGCAGGGGCCCGCCCGCGGCGAGTGCGCAGAGTTTGGTGAACTCGTCACCATCCAGGCTGGCACCACCGACGAGCGCACCATCGATGTTCTCGCAGGCGACGAGGTCACTGATGTTGTTGGCCTTGGCCGAGCCGCCGTAGAGCACGCGGACCGAGGATGCGACCTCGGCACCGTACTTCTCGGCGAGGGTGGCGCGGATGGCTCCGCACACCTCTTCGGCGTCCTGCGGGGTCGCGACCTTGCCGGTCCCGATCGCCCAGACGGGCTCGTACGCGACGACGACGTCCTTGACCTGCTCGGCCTTGAGCCCCTTGAGGCCCTCGACCAGCTGGGTCGTGGTGTGGGTGATGTGCTCGCCTGCCTCGCGGACCTCGAGCTTCTCCCCCACGCACAGGATCGGCGTGATGCCGTGCTTGAGCGCGGCCTTGACCTTCTTGTTCACCAGTTCGTCGGACTCGCCGTGGTATTCACGCCGCTCCGAGTGCCCGACGGTGACGAAGCTGCAGCCCAGCTTCGCCAGCATCGGGCCCGACACGTCGCCGGTGTAGGCACCGGAGTCGTGCGGCGACAGGTCCTGGGCGCCGTAGGTGAGCGACAGCTTGTCGCCGTCGGTCAGCGTCTGGACGCTGCGGATGTCGGTGAACGGCGGCAGGACCGCGACGTCGACCTTCGCGTAGTACTTCTCCGGCAGGGCGAAGGCGATCTTCTGAACCAGCGCGATGGCTTCGAGGTGGTTCTGGTTCATCTTCCAGTTGCCGGCGATGAGCGGTTTGCGCGCCACTAGTCGTTCTCTCCCAGCACAGCGACTCCGGGCAGTTCCTTGCCCTCCAGGTACTCCAGCGACGCGCCGCCGCCGGTCGAGATGTGCGAGAAGCCGTCCTCCGGCAGGCCGAGCTGCCGCACGGCCGCGGCGGAGTCGCCACCGCCGACCACCGTGAAGGCGTCGCTCTTGACCAGCGCTTCGGCCACGGCACGGGTGCCGCCGGCGAAGGACTCGAACTCGAACACGCCCATCGGGCCGTTCCAGAACACGGTCGCCGCGTCGGCCAGCTTGCCCGCGAACAGCTCTCGCGACTTCGGTCCGATGTCGAGACCCATGCGGCCGGCGGGGATGGCCGTCGCGTCGACGACGTCGAACTCCGCGTCGGCCGCGAAGCCCGTCGCGGCGAGGACGTCCACCGGCAGGATCAGCTCGACGCCGCGCTTCTCCGCCTCGGCGAGGAAACCGCGGACCTGCTCCAGCTGGTCCTCCTGCAGCAGCGAGTTCCCGACCTCGTGGCCCTGGGCCTTGAGGAAGGTGTACGCCATGCCGCCGCCGATGAGGAGCCTGTCGACCTTGGTCAGCAGGTTGGCGATGACGCCCAGCTTGTCCGACACCTTCGCGCCGCCGAGGACGACGACGTACGGCCGCGCGAGGTCCTCAGTGAGCTTCTTGAGGACGTCGACCTCCGCCAGCACGAGCCCGCCCGCGTACGCCGGAAGCGCCCGCGCGATCTCGTAGACCGAGGCCTGCTTGCGGTGCACGACACCGAAACCGTCGGAGACGAACGCGCCGCCCGGGACGAGCGCGGCCAGCTCGGCGGCCAGTTCCTGACGCTCGGCCTCGACCTTGCTGGTCTCGCGCGCGTCGAAGCGCACGTTCTCCAGCAGGGCCACCTGGCCGTCGTTCAGGCCGGCGACGGTGGCCTTGGCGGACTCGCCGACCAGGTCACCCGCCAGCGGGACGTCGACGCCGAGCAGCTCGGTGAGCTTCGCGGCGACGGGCGCGAGCGAGAATTTCGGGTCCGGCTCGCCCTTAGGACGGCCGAGGTGCGCCGTGACGACCACCTTCGCGCCCGCCTCGGCGAGCCGCTTGAGGGTCGGCAGGGCCGCGCGGACACGGCCGTCGTCGGTGATCTTGTCCCCGTCGAGCGGGACGTTCAGGTCGGAACGTACGAGTACGTACCGGCCCGAGACGTCCTCGCCCAGCAGGTCTTCGAGATTCTTCAGCGCCATGACTCAGGAGAGCTTGGTGCCGACGAGCTTGACGAGGTCGGCGAGGCGGTTGGAGTAGCCCCACTCGTTGTCGTACCAGCCGACGACCTTGACCTGGTTGCCGATGACCTTGGTCAGCGGCGCGTCGTAGATGCAGGACGCCGGGTCGGTGACGATGTCGGCCGAGACGATCGGGTCGTCGCTGTAGCGCAGGATGCCGGCCAGGGGGCCCTCGGCGGCGGCCTTGTACGCAGCGTTGATCTCTTCGATGGTCGCGCTCTTGGCCAGCGTGACGGTGAGGTCGGTGGCCGAACCGGTCGGGACCGGGACGCGGACCGCGTAGCCGTCGAGCTTGCCGTTGAGCTCCGGCAGGACCAGGCCGATGGCCTTGGCGGCACCGGTCGAGGTCGGGACCATCGACAGCGCGGCGGCGCGGGCGCGGCGCAGGTCCTTGTGCGGCGCGTCCTGCAGGTTCTGGTCCTGCGTGTACGCGTGGATCGTGGTCATCAGGCCCTGCTCGATGCCGAAGGCGTCGTTGAGGACCTTGGCCAGCGGGCCGAGGCAGTTGGTGGTGCAGGACGCGTTCGAGATGATGGTCTGCGAACCGTCGTACTTGTCGTCGTTGACGCCCAGCACCACGGTCAGGTCCTCACCCTTGGCGGGCGCGGAGATGATGACCTTCTTGGCGCCACCGGCGATGTGCGCCTTGGCGGCGTCGCCGTTGGTGAAGAAACCGGTCGACTCGACGACGACGTCCACGCCGAGGTCGCCCCAGGGCAGGTTGGCCGGGTCGCGCTCGGCGAGGGCCTTGATCGTCTTGCCGTCGACGACGATGCCCTCGTCGCTGACGCTGACCTCGCCCGGGAAGCGGCCGAGGATGGAGTCGTACTTCAGCAGGTGGGCCATGGTGGCGACGTCGCCGAGGTCGTTGAACGCGACCACCTCGATGTCGTGACCGGCGGCCTGCACGGCCCGGAAGAAGTTGCGGCCGATGCGGCCGAAGCCGTTGACACCTACGCGAACCGTCACTGCTGCCACTCCCTTGAGACTCGACCGGGATCGCCCCGGTAAGACGTCCTTTACTCGGGCGCAACCCTAGCGTGCGTGCTCGGGCGGCCCTCTTTGCCCTGACGAGACTTCCACCACTCGGTGGGTCAGGTCAAGAATCGATTAAGTGCGTCGCTACCAGGACGTCTTGGGGAAACTCTCAGCTTCACTGTGCTAGCCGTCGCTCCAGTGGCGTGCGCATCCGTGGTGTTACTCGCACGTCTCCGAACCACTCGGCCAGGTGGTTCGCCTCCGCCTCGACGGCCCGTTCGACGTCGGCGCCGACGTCCTCCAGGAGGTGATGGACGACCTCGCCGTCCGGCCGCTGCGCCCAGCCGCCGACGATGCGGCCGTCGGCCCAGACGGTGGGCCCGATGTTGCCGGTGCCGTCGAACAGCGGCGCCTTGTGCGGGCCGAGATACCAGTCGCGCTCGATCCAGCCCATCGCCGTCGGGTCGAGGGACGGGAGCAGGGCGACCCAGGGTTCCGGCTCGGCGACCGGCTCCAGATCGTCGGCGAGCACCACGCCGGGAACGCCGTCGAGGTCGACCTCGACCGGCTGGATCTCCGCGAGCGCCTTCTTCGTCTGGCCGATCGTCCAGCCCGTCCACCAGCGGAGGTCCGCGATCGGGGCCGGCCCGTAGGCCCGGAGCCACCTTCGGGCGAGCTCGACCCTGGCGGCGTCGGCGTCCCATTCGGCCAGGCCCTGCGGCAGCCAGCCCGCCATGGGGGCCCAGTAGTACTGGCTGCTGATCCAGCTGCCGCGCGGGCGGCCGCGCACGATGCGGCCGTCGACCGCGAGCTGGAACAGGACCCGGCTGGTGACGTTGGCGATGGCCTCGTACGGCTTTCCCTTCGCCATCAGGAGTTGCTGCTTCAGGCGCGGCTCGTCCTGGGAAAGCTCCTGCGCCGTGGCGGAACCGCGAGCCTTCAGCGCGCGCTCCGTCGCTTCCTCGACCTCGGCCAGCCAACGCCCGGGTTCGGGGACGTTCTCCGGATGTCCCTGCGTGCCGAGGTGCTGTTCGAGCAGGCGGCGCTGCTTCTTGGCGATGTCGGCGGAACACGCGGCCTGCACGAGGGCCGCGTTCTCGTGCCCGAGGACGAAGACCGTGCGGCGCATGCCGAGCAGCCGGATCAGCGTGCGCTCCTCGTAGAGCGCGTTCTCCAGCTCGGCGACGCCGTCGCCCTTCACACGCGCCCACGCCGAGAGATGCACCGACGCCGGATCCGTGGCGTGCAGCGCGACTACCGCGTCGGCGGCGGCGAGCACCGACTCGGCGGGCGTGGCGAGGCGATGACGCGTCGCGAGCCGGGCGCGGCGCTGCGCGATGTCGATCTTGGGGGTCACGGGTCGGTTCTATCACCGGGGTCCGACAAAAGAGCGCCGGATCCGCGTGGGGCGCGTCTCGTGAGTGGCGAGGACGGTTAGAACCGTCC
>NZ_JBHXIB010000100.1:0-7106 GCF_042723975.1 Amycolatopsis sp. NPDC058340
TGGTCGTGAGTGGTAAGTGACGTTAGAACGTCACTTACCACTCACGACCCACCCCGACCCATGCCCTCCCGCCGCTTCCGTTACCCCTGAACGAACTTCGCCGCCAAGCCCTCCCCGACGGACGTCGCCTTCCCGTGGTTCTCGATGGGCGAGACCTTCGAGTTCTTGAAGCAGATGTACGTGACGCCCGAGTCGACGCCGCCGTTCTTCGGGTCCGGGTTGATGCCCAGCGCCTTCGCGGTCGCGTAGGACGCTTCGCCGATGATGTTCTTCGGGCCGGTGTCACCGATGACGGTGTACAGCACCTTGTTGTTGTAGATCACCGCGCACGAACCGGCACCCTTGAGGCCGGCCTTCTCGAAGTTCCACGTGCTGCTGATGCTCGGCACGACGATGTAGGGCGTCTCGTCGGCGACCAGTGCCTTGCCGTCGGAGCGCGGATACGCGGTGCCGTCCTGGAACCAGGGGTCGGTGTTCTTGTTGCACCGCGCGGTCGGCTGCCCGTCGCAGTCGACGTCCATGTCGGCCTTCCAGAACACGGCGCTTCCCGCGTCGCAGACCGCGATGGTCCGGCCGGTCTCCTCGTCGGTCTTGTACTTGCCGTTCGACACCTGCTTGCAGCTGGTCGTCTTCGCCAGCAGCTGCTGCGCCGTCGGACCCGCCTGGATCGAAGGGGTGGCCGCGGCCGTCGCCGCGGGCGCCAGCCCCACGGCCATCACCATCGCCGAGAACAGGAGCAGTTTCCGCATACCGAACACCCCTTAGTTAATAAAGCTTCTTTATCGAGGGTGCTCAGAATGCCTTCGCCGACGTTTCAGCTCAAGGGTTATTTTCCCACTGCACAAAGAAAACCGGTCAAAAGCGGGCAAGCCTGGCGACCCGCGCCATGACCCGTCCCGCTCGACGGTACAGGCCCTCCCGCTCACCGAGCACGCCGTCGATCCACTCCTGGTCGACGTCGTGCCGGACCTCGATCCGCGGCCGCAGCCAGCCGTCACGCGAAGCCGCGCCGCCTTCGGTCGTGTAGACCCTGGTCGCCCCGGAACGCCGGAGCCTGCTGAGCACCCGCCGGTCGTAGGCGCCGAACGGCGGCGCGTACGCGCGCACGGGTTTCCCGCTCAGCTCCGCGAGCAGTTTCGGCGCGATTTCGAGTTCGCGCCGGGCGTGCCTGCCGTCGAGCCGCCGCCAGTCGCGGTGCTCCCAGCCGTGCGAGCCGATCGACATCCCCGCCTCGACCAGCGCGCGAAGGCCGTCCGCGTCGAGGAAACCCCGCTGCCCGATCCGGCCCGCGAGCGGGAAGAACTCGGCCGTGAGATCGCGCTCCACCAGTCTGGGGAGCGCGATCTCGACGTCCGAGACGTTGCCGTCGTCGAAGGTGAGCCCGACGTCCTCGCGTCCGGCCACCGAGTCGAGCACCCGCTCGAACTGCTCGACGGTCACCCATGTCTCGTTTTCGCCTGGATCCAGCGCGCGCACGGGTTTGCCCACGCCGCCAATCGCCAGGATCACCATCCGCGCCTCATTCGGGACCGAGTCTCTTTCCCGATTAATCGCGTTGGCGAATGGAGTAGTTACATGATCCCGCAAGGTGTCCACTAATGGATTACTTGCGGATCTCCAGGGTGCAGCACTTCGGGCCGCCGCCCGCCTTCCGCAGCTCGGAAATGTCCAGGAAGACGACCTCGTAGCCGCGTTCGGTCAGCCGCGCCGCCAATCCGGTCGCCTCGACCGGCAGGACGACGTTGCGACCGTCGGACACCCCGTTCAGGCCGAAGCACTCCGCGTCGGCCCGGTCCGCGATTACCGCGTCGGGGAACATCCGCTCCAGCACCTTCCGCGACCCGGCCGAGAAGGCGTCCGGGTAGTAGGCGATCTGGGCGGACGTGGTGTCGGTCGCCTCGGCGAGCACGAACAGCGCCGTGTCGAGGTGGTAGTAGCTCGGGTCGATCAGCCGCAGCGAGACGACCGGGACGCCGAGGACCTCCTGCGCTTCGGCGTGCGCGGCCGGGTCGGTGCGGAAACCGGTGCCGGCGAGCAGGACCTTGCCGGTCCAGGCGAAGTCGCCTTCGGCCTCGTTGATCTTCTCGGGCATGGTGATGTCGCGGTAGCCATGTTCGACGAACCAGCGGCGGAAGTGCTCGGCCTCGGCGGTGCGCTGCGGGGCGCGGAACCGCGAGCCGAGCACCCGGCCGTCGACGACCGTGCCGGAGTTCGCGGCGAACACCATGTCGGGCAGGCCGGGCTGGGCGTCGATCTCCTCGACGGTGTGGCCGAGGCGTCGGTAGGTGTCGCGAAGTTCGGTCCATTGCGCCATCGCGGTGTCGACGCTGACCGGGACCGACGGGTCCATCCACGGGTTGATGACGTAATCCACCGCGAAGTACCGCGGCGGGCACATGAGGTAGCGGCGCGTCGTGGGTACACGGGGCTGCTGCTCCAGTTCCGGCATACCCGAAGGGTAAGGCTCACCTAATTCCGCAATCAATCGCTGTTCGCTGCGCATATACCTGCTAAACATTGCGTGTGAACACCATCGACCAGCGAATCGTTTCATGCCTGATGGCCAACGCGAGGTCCAGCTACGCCGACATCGGCAAAGTCGTCGGCCTGTCCGCGCCCGCGGTGAAACGACGGGTCGACCGGCTGCTCGAAACCGGGGTCCTGCGCGGGTTCACCGCGGTCGTGGACCCGGAGGCGCTGGGCTGGGGCACCGAGGCGTTCGTCGAGATGACCTGCAACGGCAACATCACCCCGGCCCGGATCCGCGCCCGGCTGGAACCGTTGCCCGAGGTCGTCGCGGCCTACACGGTGTCCGGCGCGGCCGACGCGATCGTCCATCTGCGCGCTTCGGACATCCATCACCTGGAGACCGCGCTGGAACGACTGCGCGGGCTGGAGATCGTCGACCGCACGGTGTCGACCGTCGTCTTGTCCAGGCTTCTCGAGCGCCCGCCGACGCCCGAAGCGTGACACCCTCGACCGCGTGACCGATCAGATCCACTCCAGCCATGACGGCGGAGTCGCCGTGCTCACCATCGACGCGCCCGCGACCCGCAACGCACTGACCCTCGACCTGTCCGCGCAGCTGGCCGAGGCCGTCTCGCGCGCCGAAGCCGACGAGAGTGTCCACGCCTTGGTCGTCACCGGCGCGCCTCCGGCGTTCTGCGCGGGCGCCGATCTGGACATGCTCGCCAGTGCCAGCGAGGACGGGCTCCGCGCGATCTACGACGGATTCCTCTCGGTGGCGCGGTGTTCCCTGCCGACGATCGCCGCCGTCAACGGGGCCGCCGTGGGCGCCGGACTGAACCTCGCGCTCGCCGCGGACGTCCGCATCGTGGGACCGAGGGCGAAGTTCGTGGCCAGATTTCTCGATCTCGGCATCCATCCCGGCGGCGGGATGACGTGGATGATCCAGCGGCTCGTCGGACCGCAGAAGGCCGTGGCGATGACACTCTTCGGTGAGGTCGTCGGCGCCGAAGCCGCTGTCGAATGCGGGCTCGCGCTCCGGCTCGTCGATGGCGATCCGGTCGAGGCCGCCCGTGAACTGGCGAAACCCGCCGTCGACGCTCCGCGAGACGTCCTTCTGGCGACGAAGCGCACGCTTCGGCACACCTCGGCACTGACCGACCATTCGGCCGCCGTCGACGCCGAGATCGAGCCTCAGGTGGCGTCACTCACCGCACCCGCCTTCGCCGAGCGGCTGGCCAGGTTGCGGGCTTCACTGTCCAACTGCTGATCGGTCCTCGACCGGACTTGACTACGCTGTAAGGAGATACGGCTCACAATCGGGCCGCATCGCCGACCGTTACCATCGGTAACAGATAAACCGGATAATCCCCGCTCAGCGACGAGCTCAGGACACTCGAGAAGTAGGCCCGGCCCGTTTTTACGGCAACCTGGGAAGTGTGCCGAGGACTAACCTCGGGACATGGCACCTGTGACCTGGCCGACATCGCCGGGCGAGGCACGCCGATCTCCGGCACGGCCGGGGACGACGCACGTCGGGAGAGAGGGAATCCCTGACCTATGAGCACGAGTGCGAACGGCAACGGCTCCTTGTCGGCCGTCAGGCCCACCGAGGTCGCCAAGCTGGACCGGGTGGTCATCCGGTTCGCCGGTGACTCCGGTGACGGCATGCAGCTGACGGGTGACAGGTTCACCTCGGAAGCGGCGGCCTTCGGCAACGACCTGTCGACCATGCCGAACTTCCCCGCGGAGATCCGCGCGCCACAGGGCACCATCCCGGGCGTCTCGAGCTTCCAGGTGCACTTCGCCGACTACGACATCCTGACCCCGGGCGACCGGCCGGACGTCCTGGTCGCGATGAACCCCGCCGCCCTGAAGGCGAACCTCGCCGATGTCCCGTCCGGCGGGACGATCATCCTGAACACCGACGAGTTCTCGAAGCGGAACCTGGTCAAGGTCGGTTTCGAGAACGACCCTCTCGACGACGACACCCTTTCGGCCTATCAAGTCCACCGGGTCGCCATGTCGACGTTGACCAGAGGCGCGCTCGAAGAGACCGGCCTGTCCAAAAAGGACGCCGAACGCGCGAAGAACATGTTCGCGCTCGGCCTGCTCTCCTGGATGTACCACCGGCCGACCGAAGGCACGGAACGCTTCCTGCGCGAGAAGTTCGCGAAGAAGGCCGACATCGCCGAGGCGAACATCCTGGCCTTCCGCGCCGGCTGGAACTACGGCGAGACGACGGAGTCGTTCGCGACGACGTACGAGGTCGCGCCCGCGAAGCTGAACCAGGGCACGTACCGCCAGATCACCGGGAACACCGCGCTCGCGTACGGGCTGGTCGCCGCCGGGCAGCAGTCCGGGCTGCAGATCCTGCTGGGCACGTACCCGATCACCCCGGCTTCGGACATCCTCCACGAGCTGTCCAAGCACAAGAACTACGGCATCCTCACCTTCCAGGCCGAGGACGAGATCGCCGGCATCGGCGCGGCGCTCGGCGCCTCCTATGGCGGTGCGCTGGGCGTCACCTCGACGTCCGGGCCCGGTGTCGCGCTGAAATCCGAGGCCATCGGCCTCGCGGTGATGACCGAACTGCCCCTGGTCGTCGTCGACGTGCAGCGCGGCGGCCCGTCGACCGGCCTGCCGACCAAGACCGAGCAGGCCGACCTGCTGCAGGCGATGTTCGGCCGCAACGGCGAATCCCCGGTGCCGATCGTCGCGCCGCTGTCCCCCGCGGACTGCTTCGACGCGGCGCTGGAGGCCACCCGGATCGCGCTGAAGTACCGCACGCCGGTGTTCCTGCTCTCGGACGGCGCGATCGCGAACGGCTCCGAACCGTGGCTGATCCCGGACGTCGAGGATCTGCCAGATCTGCGCGTGGAATTCGCCACCGAGCCGAATGCCGAGGACGGTTCCGGGGAATTCTGGCCGTATGTACGCGACCCCGAGACCCTCGCCCGCCAGTGGGCGCTGCCGGGCGCCGCCGGCCTGCAGCATCGCATCGGCGGGCTGGAGAAGGCCGACAAGACCGGCCACATCTCCTACGACCCGGACAACCACGACAAGATGGTCCGGCTGCGCCAGGCCAAGATCGACGGTGTCGACGTCCCGGACCTCGTCGTCGACGATCCGAGCGGCGGCAAGGCACGGGTGCTGGCGCTCGGCTGGGGCTCGTCCTACGGGCCGATCGGCGCCGCGTGCCGCCGCGTCCGCAAGGACGGCATGCCGATCGCGCAGGCGCATCTGCGCCATCTCAACCCGTTCCCCGGCAACCTCGGTGACGTGCTCCGTTCGTACGACACCGTCGTCGTCCCGGAAATGAACCTCGGCCAGCTTTCGATGCTCTTGAGGGCCAAGTATCTCGTCGACGTGAAGTCGTACACGAAGGTCGCCGGGCTGCCCTTCAAGGCCGAAGAGCTGCAAGGCGTCTTCACGGAGATCATCACCAGTACGGAGGGGGCGAAGTGACCGCGATCGACCTGGGGATCCCCACCCTCGGCGGCTTGGACCTTGTGCCGACCGAGACCGAACCGCAGAAGGCGAAGGACTACAAGTCGGACCAGGAGGTCCGCTGGTGTCCCGGCTGCGGTGACTACGTCGTGCTCAACGCCGTGCAGTCGTTCCTGCCGACCCTCGGCCTCAAGCGCGAGAACATCGTGTTCATCTCGGGTATCGGGTGTTCGTCCCGGTTCCCGTACTACCTGAACACCTACGGCATGCACTCGATCCACGGCCGGGCGCCGTCGATCGCGACCGGGCTCGCGACCGCGCGGCCGGATCTTTCGGTGTGGGTCGTCACCGGTGACGGCGACGCGCTGTCCATCGGCGGCAACCACCTGATCCACGCGTTGCGGCGCAACGTGAACATCAAGATCCTGCTGTTCAACAACCGGATCTACGGCCTCACCAAGGGCCAGTACTCGCCGACGTCCGGGCCGGGCATGGTCACGAAGTCCACCCCGATGGGCTCGGTCGACACCCCGTTCAACCCGCTTTCGCTGGCGATCGGCGCCGAGGCGTCGTTCGTGGGCCGCGCGCTCGACTCGGACCGCAAGGGCCTGACCGAGGTGCTGGAAGCCGCCGCGAAACACCGCGGGTCGGCGCTGGTGGAGATCTACCAGAACTGCCCGATCTTCAACGACGGCGCCTTCGACGTCCTCAAGGACAAGGACGAGGCCGCGACCCGGCTCATCCCGCTGAAGGCGGGCGAGCCGATCAAGTTCGGGCCGCAGGGCGAATACGGGGTCACGCGGAGCGGCTGGGCGGGCCTGGAGGTCGGGAAGGTCGCGAACATCGGCGAGGAGAACCTCGTCGTGCACGATCCGGCGATCGAGGACACGTCGTACGCGTTCGCGCTTTCGCGGATCGGCGACCAGAACCTGAACCACGTGCCGACCGGCATCCTGCGGCAGGTCGAGCGGCCAACCTACGACGACCAGGCACGTGCCCAGGTCGCGGAGGCACAGGCGGCCCGCAAGCCCGATCTGCAGGGGCTGCTGCGCGGCAAGGACACCTGGACCGTCGTCAGCTAGCCGGTCCTCAAGCGCGTGAAGGCCCCCTTCCCCCGGCTGAGCCGGGGGAAGGGGGGGTTGACGCCCATAAGAAGGGGGGTCTATTATAAAAATAAAAGATCCCACGAC
>NZ_JBHXIB010000101.1:0-5000 GCF_042723975.1 Amycolatopsis sp. NPDC058340
GCGCCCACTTTTATGCTATATTAATTGTACCAGTTTTTTTCGCGCTCCCCGCCCCCCCCCCCCCCCGCCCCCGGGGCGGGCGGAAGTCTCGGCTCGGCGCACGCGAGCCCGCCTTCCTCCGAACGGCCCAGCTCATGCCCGCCGAATGCACCGATCACCGGAACAGACAAAGAAAAACCGCATGTCAGCCTGCCTCGCGAGGCCCTGACGAGCACGCCGAAATTCGATCATCAGCGTGATCGATCGCTCACTCAAGGTGAAAGATTGCGGCTCGTTTACAACGAACCGGCCACCCGCTTGACAGTCGGAGTGGTACGTACCACTCTGCCCACATTGGTCTACACCATTTTGTGGGAGCTCGGCATGGTGGCCGGGCATCGAAAGGACGGCACGAGTGAAGCGCTGGCTCAAGATGGCTGCGGGCGCCGCCGCCATCACCCTCGCGACGGCGGGCTGCGCCGGTTCCGGCAGTGGCGACAGCACGAATTCGAGCGCTGCGGCCTCGAACGGCTCGCTCACGGTCTGGCTCATGACGGGCACCGCCCCGGAAGCACTGACGAACTCGCTCCACAAGGAATTCGAAGACGCGCACCCCGGCGTCAAGGTCAAGTACGAGATCCAGCAGTGGAACGGCATCCAGCAGAAGCTGACCACCGCGCTGGCCAGTGACAACCCGCCGGACGTGATCGAGCTGGGCAACACCCAGACCCCCGCGTTCGCCAACCAGGGCGTGCTCGCCGACCTCACCTCCAGCGTGAACGACTTCAACGGCGCGCAGTGGCTGCAGGGCCTCAAGGCTTCGGGCGAGTTCGACGGCAAGACCTACGGCGTCCCGTTCTACGCGGCCAACCGTGAGGTCATCTACCGCAAGGACATGTTCGAGCAGGCGGGCATCACCGCGACGCCGAAGACGCGCGCGGAGTGGCTCGACGCGATCACCAAGCTCAAGGCCAAGTTCGGCAGCGACCCCGAGTTCCAGGCCGTCTACCACCCCGGCCAGAACTGGTACGAGCTGCTGTCCTACATCTGGGACGAGGGCGGCGACATCGCACAGGCCAACGGCAAATCCTTCAAGGCGACCCTGGACTCCCCGCAGGCCAAGGCCGGGCTCGAGTTCTACAAGCAGCTCACCGACGCTTCGGGCACCAAGGCCCCGAAGGACGCCGACGAGGCCACCCCGCAGCAGGCGGGTATCTACGGCGCGGGCAAGGTCGCGATGATGATCGGTGTCCCGGGTGAGGTCGACACCGCGGCGAAGACCGACCCGAAGATCAAGGAGAAGTCGGGCGCCTTCCCGATCCCCGGCAAGACCGCCGACAAGTCGGCCCCGGTCTTCCTCGGCGGCTCGAACCTGGTCATCCCGGCCAACAGCAAGAACGCGGCCGCGGCGAAGGACTACGTCAAGCTGTTCTCCACCCCGAAGTACCAGACCGAGCTGGCCAAGGCCGGTTACGTCCCCGGTACCTCGACCGACGTGTCCGCGCTCGACGCGAACCCGCTCACCAAGGTCATGGCCGAGGCTTCCAAGAACGGCCGCGCCGTGCCGACCAGCCCCAAGTGGGGTGACGTCGAGTCCGGTCAGAACCCGATCAAGGACATGCTGACCGCCTACCTGACCGGAACGAAGACGCTCGACCAGGCGACCGCCGACGCCAACGCAGCGCTCGACAAGCTCATCGGCGGATGACCACGACGAAAGATGTGACGATGCCGGCGGGGGCCACCCCGCCGGCATCGCCGCGCAGCAAACCGCCGAAATCCAACCGGCGTCTCCGCCTCGGCGAGCGGACGGCGCCGTACCTGCTGATCCTTCCCGCGCTGGTGGCGATCCTGGTCCTGCTGGGCTGGCCGACGCTGCAGCTGATCGGGATCAGTCTCCGCAAGCTCGACCTCCGTGAGCTGGTCTCCGGGGAGATGGTCTGGGTCGGATTCGAGAACTTCTCCGAGATCCTGTCCGACTCGGAATTCTGGGAGATCACCGTCCGCACGCTGGTGTTCACCGCGTCGGTAGTGCTCCTCACCCTGCTGCTCGCGCTGCTCATGGCGGTGCTGATGCGGCATCTCAACCCGGTGGTCCGGGTGATCGTGCAGGTCGCGCTGATCCTCGCGTGGGCGACCCCGGTGGTCGCGACGACCACGGTGTTCCAGTGGATCTTCGATCAGCAGTACGGCATTTTGAACAAGACGCTCGCGAAACTCGGTTTCGAGAGTTTCATCGGGCATTCCTGGTTCTCCACCGGGCCGAGCACGCTGACGGTCATCGGGATCCTGGTGGTCTGGCAGGCCGTGCCGTTCGTGGCGTTCACGCTCTACGCCGGGCTCCTCGGCGTCCCGAAGGAGCAGTACGAAGCCGCGGGCATCGACGGCGCGAACGCCTGGCAGGCGTTCTGGGCGGTCAGCTGGCCGGCGATCCGGCCGATCCTGACCATGGTCACGTTCCTGTCCGTGCTGTGGGACTTCAAGCTGTTCGCCCAGGTGTGGGCGATCCGTCAAGGCGGGCCGGACGGCGCCAGCACGACGCTGCCGGTCTACATGTACCTCAAGGGCCTCGCGGGCAACCACTTCGGCCTGGCGGCGACCGCCGCGCTGCTGATGATGCTCGTGCTGATCCTGCTCACCGCCCGGTACGTCCAGCTGCTGGTGCGCACGAAGGAGGCCGACCTCTCATGAGGAAATCCCTGTCCCAGCGGATCGGTCTCGGCACGCTCGGCGTGGTCGTGGCGCTGCTGTTCGTCTTCCCGACGTACTGGATGTTCACCTCTTCGCTGAAGACACCGGGCCAGGTCCTGTCCCCGGACTACGACCTCGTCCCGCTTTCGGTGACGTTCGAGAACTTCGTCTCGGCGCTGACGAAACCCGGCTTCACCACGTACCTCGCCAACAGCCTGATCGTCACGCTCGGCGCGGTGCTGTGCTCTCTCGTCGCCGGTGTGCTGGCCGCGGTTCCCTTGTCCCGCATGCGTTTCCGCGGACGTAAGGGGTTCCTGCTGCTGGTGCTCGTCGCCCAGCTGGCACCGTTCGAAGCGCTGCTGATCCCGATGTACCTGCTGATGCGCGACGCCGGGCTGCTGAACCAGCTGCCTTCGCTGCTGCTGGTGTACTTCGCGGCGACGCTGCCCTTCACGTGCTGGATGCTTTACGGCTTCGTCAACGGCATCCCGTACGACCTCGAAGAAGCCGCGATGATCGACGGTTGCAGCCGGGCGGGCGCCTTCCGCCGGGTGACGCTGCCGTTGCTCGCGCCCGGACTGGTGACCACCTCGGTGTTCAGCTTCATCACCGCGTGGAACGAATTCCTGTTCGCGTTCGTGTTCATGCGCGACCAGAACAAGCAGACGCTGCCGGTGTGGCTGTCGTCGTTCCGGACGGCGTTCTCCGTGGACTGGGGCGGCATCATGGCGGCGTCGGTCATCTACGCCGTGCCCGCGCTGGTGTTCTTCATCATCGTCCAGCGCAAGCTCGTGTCCAACCTGACCGCAGGCGCAGTGAAGGGATAATCCTTGTCTTCACCGGAAAAGCTCGCCGCATCCGTGCTCGTACCGGGCTTCGACGGCACCACCGCGCCGGATTGGCTGCGCCGCAAGGTGGCGGACGGCCTCGGCGGCACGATCCTGTTCGGCCGCAACGTGGTCGACGACGAGCAGGTGGCCGCGCTGAGCGCGCAGCTGCGGGCGGAACGGCCCGACGTGCTCATCGGCATCGACGAGGAGGGCGGTGACGTCACGCGGCTCGACGTCGCCACCGGCTCGTTCGTGCCGGGACCGCTCGCACTCGGCGCCGCGGACGACGTCGAGCTGACGACCTCGGTCGCGGCGGCGCTCGGCGAACGGCTCGCCGCGTGCGGGGTGACGATCAACTTCGCCCCGTGCGCGGATCTGACCCTGGCGGCCGAAGATCCCTCGATCGGGGTCCGGGCGTTCGGTTCGGATCCGGTGAAGGCGTCGCCGCATGTCGCGGCGTACATCACCGGCCTGCAGAAGTACGGCGTGGCCGCGTCGGCCAAGCATTTCCCCGGGCACGGGGCGGCGACGGACGATTCGCACCACGCGCTGCCGGTGCTGCCCCGGACCGAGGCGGAACTGCACGAGATCGAACTCGTCCCGTTCAAGGCGGCGATCGCGGCGGGGGTGCGCGCGGTGATGACCGGGCACCTCGTCGTCCCCGCTTGGGGTGAGCTGCCCGCGACGCTCAACCCGAAGGCGCTCACCGACGTCCTGCGCGGCGAGCTCGGCTTCACCGGCGCCGTCATCACCGACGCGCTCGACATGGGCGCCGTCGCGGGCGAACTCGGCAAGACCGAGGGCGTCGGCCGGGCGTCGGTGCGGGCGCTGATCGCCGGCGCCGACGCGCTGTGCCTCGGCGGGGTGTCGTTCGAAGACGACGAGCTGGACCGGATCGCGGCGGTCATCGCGGCCGCCGTCGAATCCGGTGAGCTGCCGCTGGAGCGGCTGGCGGAGGCGTCGGAACGAGTCGCCGCTCTCGGCACTCCCCCGGTGTCGACGCCGATCTCCCCGGTGGATCACCGGCTCGGCCTGGAGGCGGCGCGCAAGGCGTTGCGGATCCAGGGTTCGCCGAAGCTGGACGGCCCGCCGCTGGTGATCGACATCGAGACCGAGCCGATCATCGCGGCCGGACCGATGCCGTGGGGGCTCGGCTCGCACCTGACCGGACTCGTGCCCGGTACCCGTGCGCTCAAGGTCGGCGCGGACGGGATCGCGACCGCGATCGAGGCCGTCCACGGCGCCCGTGACCTCGTGGTGGTGACGCGCGAGGCACACCGGCACCCCGAGGTCCGCGAGTTCCTCGGCTGGCTGCGAGAGTCCTCTGTGGACTACATCCGGGTCGAGACCGGCGTTCCCGGCCCGGAGACCGACGGGCCGCGGATCGACACGTTCAGCGGGTCTTACGTCAGCCTCCGGGCCGCCGCGGAGTACCTGGCCTGATCAGCGCGTGAAGGCCCCCTTCCCTCGGCTGAGCCGAGGGAAGGGTGCCTTCACGCG
>NZ_JBHXIB010000102.1:0-4741 GCF_042723975.1 Amycolatopsis sp. NPDC058340
AGGCCCCCTTCCCTCGGCTCAGCCGAGGGAAGGGGGCCTTCACGCGCGAAAAGGATCAGCCGTTCGCGGCGATGTCCGCGAGCACGGCGGCGATGGTGCGGACCGGGACGCCGGTGCCGCCCTTGCCGGTGTAGCCCCACGGGCCGGCGGTGTTGAACGACGGGCCCGCGATGTCGATGTGCGCCCAGGGCAGGCCTTCGGTGACGAACTCGCGCAGGAAGATGCCCGCCGCGAGCATGCCGCCCCAGCGGTGCCCGGTGACGTTGGCCAGGTCGGCGAGCCGCGAGTCGAGGTCGGCGCGCAGTTCCTCCGGCAGCGGCATCGCCCAGCCGCCCTCGCCGGTGGCCTGCGCGATCGAAGCGATCCGGTCGCGGAACTCGTCCGAGCCCATGACACCCGCGGTGCGGTTGCCGAGCGCGACGACCTGCGCGCCGGTCAGCGTCGAGGTCTCGATCAGGTAGTCGGGGTTCTCCTCGCCCGCGCGCACGATCGCGTCGGCCAGCACGAGACGGCCTTCGGCGTCGGTGTTGAGCACCTCGACGGTCTTGCCGCCGTACATGCTGAGCACGTCGCCCGGCCGGTACGAGGTGGCCGAGGGCAGGTTCTCCGCCAGCGGGATGTGCGCGACGACCTCGAGCGGGTACTTCAGCTTCGCGGCCAGCACCACGGAGGCGAGCACGGCGGCCGCGCCCGACATGTCCGAGGTCATGTGGTCCATGTTCGCGGCGGGCTTGATCGAGATGCCGCCCGAGTCGAAGGTGATGCCCTTGCCGACCAGCGCGACCTTCTTCGACGCCTTCGCGGGCTTGTAGGCGACGCGCAGCAGGCGCGGCTGCCGCGACGAACCGCCGCCGACGCCGAGGATGCCGCCGAAGCCCTTGCGCTTCAACGCCTTCTCGTCGAGGACCTCGAAGTCGAGGTTGTTCGCCTCGGCCAGGGTCTTCGCGCGGTCGGCGAAGGAGGCCGGGAAGAGGTCGTTCGGCGGGGTGTTGATCAGGTCGCGGGCGATGATGACCGACTCGGCGATCAGGCCGGCGGCCTTCAGCGTCGCCTTGTGGTCCTTGGCGGTGCCCTCTTCGGGGCTCACGAAGTCGACCTTGGCGACCGGGCCGTCGCCCTTCTCGGAGCGGTACTCGGTGAAGTTGTAGGCGCCGAGCACGGTGCCCTCGACGGCGGCCTGCAGATCGATCGCCGACAGCGTGACGAACGCGCGGTCGGTCCCGCTCAGCGCCCGCGCGGCGGCACCGGCGCCCCGGCGGACCTGCTCGGCGGTGACGCCGTCCGCGCCCGCCTTGCCGAGGCCGACGGCGAGCACGACACCGGCGGACAGCTTGCCCAGCGTCGGTACCTTGACGACCTCGTCGGCCTTGCCGGACGCGCCGAGAGTGCCGAGGACTTCGGCGAGCTTGCCGTCGAAGGCGGCGTCGGCGACGGAGGAACCGGCGGCGAGCGCCAGGCCGTCTTCACCCTGCAGGGTGCCGATGACGACGACGTCGGCGCGCGTCTTGGCAAGCGCCGCTTCGGCGTTCTCGGTCAGGGCAAGCTTCGGCACGGTCACTTCTGGCTCCTCGCGCGTTCGCGGTGGTACCGGGCGGCCGCCCGGTTGGATCGTGAGCCATGCTAATGACAGTGGGACCTGGGGGAACAGCGGGGCCGACCGGGTAACTGGACGGACTGGAAGGGAGACGGAGTGCGACTGGCTGGCGGTCTGCTCATCGCGCTGGCGGTGGGCACCTCCGGAGCGGGCTACTGGGTACTCGTGGCCGCCGTGGTCGCGGCCGTGCTCGCCGTCGCGGTCGAGGCGTCGCTGCCGCCACTGGGCGACACCCGGCCCGAACGGATCGCGGGCTCCGTTTCCCGGTTCGGCCTGGTCCTGGTCTTCGCGACGACGTTCGGGCAGTACCTCTTCCCGTCCGCGCCGGGAGCCGCCGCCGCGGTGTTCGCCGTCGTGGTGGCGGCCGCCGACCTGGCCGGAGTCCGCCTCGGCGACTACGCCGCCCGCTGGGTGACCGGGCTGCTGCTGGCCGCCGCCGCGTCCTTGATCGCGATCTGCGTCGGCATCCCGCCGTTGGCGCAGTTCATCGCGCCGGACCCGCCGTCCGTACCCGGTCTCGGCCTCGCCGTGCTGGTACTGCTGCCGTTCCTGCTGCCCCGCCGCCCCGGCGCGGGCCGCGCCGCCGCGGTGGGGGCCGTGGCCGTCGCGATCACGGCCGTCGCCCTCTACCAGCTCGGACCGATCCGGCTGGGGCTTTCGGCGACCTCGTTCCGTGAGCTCCTCGCCGCCGCCGACGCGGTCTCGCTGCTGCCGGTGCTGACCGTGGTGGCCGCCGTGGCGACCGTGCCCGTCGCGGTGGACGCCTTCACCGACGGCAGGGAACGGCTTTCCCCGGAACGTCCGAAGACGACACTCGCTTGTGGACTGATCGTGGCCGTCGCCGCGGCCTTCGCTGGGCCGGTCGTGGCCCTCGCGCTCGCGGGAGTGGGAACGCTCGCCGAACCGGTTCTGCGGGTCCGCGCCCGTGGGTACCGTGCAAGGCGTGCGTGATCCTCTCTGGACCCCGGGCGACACGGTCGTCGAACGCTTCCTGCGACCGGACGGCTCGATCGGCCAGCATCACCCGCTGCGCGTCATCACCGACGACGGCACCGTGCTGCTCGGCTGGCTGCCCGCGGACACCCCGATCGTCGGCAGCAGGCTGGCCGACGGGCGGCTCTTCCGCGAGGCGCCACTGGAGGAGCGCTTCCGGGTGCCGAGGGTGCGCGTGGCCGATTTCTGGCGCGACACATCGACGCTACGCCGCATCGCCGACGACGAATGGTCGTCGGTCTGGTGGTTCTTCGACGCCGACGGGCAGTTCCTGAACTGGTACGTCAACCTCGAGGTCCCGCTGGGGCGCACGCCGTCCGGGCCCGACCGGATCGACGGCATCCTCGACGTCGCCGTCGAGCCAGGCGGACGCTGGCAATGGAAGGACGAGGACGAGGCCGAGGAGGCCGTCCTCGCCGGCCGCATCACCGCCGGTCAGCTCGAACGCCTGCGCGCCGAGGGCGAGCGGATCGGGGCACTCGCGGACGCCGGGCGGTTCCCCTTCGACGGGACGTGGACCGACTTCCGGCCCGACCCGGACTGGCCCGCCCCCGGCCTCCCCGAGGGGTTGCTCTAGCTCACCTGCAGAAGCAGGAGCAGCACCAGCACGACGTTGATCACGGTGAGGATGACCACCGATTTGGTGGACAGCTCGCGCGGGAACACCTTGCCGTGGATGCTCTTCCACCAGAAGATGCCGAAACCGCCGGCGACAAGGCCGAGGAACGCGCCGAAGCCGCTGTCGAGCAGGGCCCAGCCGTCCATCATCAGCACGCCGGTGCCGAAGGTGAGCAGCACGGCCGTCACGAAGGTCTTGACGTCGGCCCCCGCGCCGGGGGTGGCGGGCTGGGCCGGGTGAGCGGGCTGCATCTGGTTGTACGTCACGCCGCCATCCTAGGGGCGCGACCCCTCGCGTGTTCGTCGCGACGGACAGATCGAGCGAGGTAAAGATATGCGGACGTCCGACTAACGTGGGTCCGACCAAGCGTTATCGTTTTAGGCATGACGACCTCGACGCAGTTCAGCCACCTCCCGCACCCGAGCCCCGCGAGCCCGGAACGCGTCGCGGACGTATTGGCCGCACCCGGTTTCGGGTTGCACTTCACCGACCACATGGTGACCGTGAAATGGAGCGCCGAGAAGGGCTGGCACGACGCGACCGTCGGGCCGTACGCGCCCTTCGCGCTCGACCCGGCCACCTCCGTGCTGCACTACGGCCAGGCGATCTTCGAAGGCCTCAAAGCGTACCGCCAGCCCGACGGCACGATCGCGGCGTTCCGTCCCGACGCGAACGCGATCCGCTTCCGTAACTCGGCCGAGCGCCTCGCCATGCCGCAGCTGCCGGTGGAGACCTTCCTCGACTCGATCCGCGAGCTCATCGCGGTCGACAGCCGCTGGGTGCCGACGAAGCCGGGCGAGTCGCTGTACCTGCGGCCGTTCATGATCTCCACCGAGGCCGGGCTCGGCGTCAACCGGCCCGCGAACGAGTACCTCTACGCGCTGATCGGCTCGCCCGCCGGCTCGTACTTCTCCGGTGGCGTCAAGCCGGTGAGCGTGTGGCTCTCGACCGAGTACGTGCGCGCCGTCCCCGGCGGTACCGGCGAGGCGAAGTGCGCGGGCAACTACGCGGCCTCCTTCGTCGCGCAGGCCCAGGCCGTGGAGAAGGGCTGCGACCAGGTCGTGTGGCTCGACGCGGTCGAGCGGCGCTGGGTCGAGGAGATGGGCGGGATGAACCTGTTCTTCGTCTTCGGCTCCGGCGACGAGGCCCGTGTCGTGACGCCGGAACTGACCGGTTCGCTGCTCCCGGGCGTGACCCGCAAGTCGCTGCTGGAGCTGGCGAAGTCGTTCGGGCACCAGGTCGAGGAGCGGCGCGTCTCCACCGACGAATGGGAGAAGGCGGCGGCTTCCGGCGAGCTGACCGAGGTGTTCGCCTGCGGGACGGCGGCGGTCATCACGCCGGTCGGGCACGTGAAGCACGCGGGCGGCGAGTTCTCCGTCGCGGGCGGGCAGCCCGGCGAGCTGACGATGAAGCTGCGCGGCGCCCTGACCGGGATCCAGGAGGGCACCCGGGAGGCTCCGGAAGGCTGGATGTACCCGCTGGGCTGAGCCCCCGGCCTCGTGAGTGGCAAGGACGGTTCTAACCGTCCTTGCCAC
>NZ_JBHXIB010000103.1:0-4265 GCF_042723975.1 Amycolatopsis sp. NPDC058340
GGCAAGGACGGTTCTAACCGTCCTTGCCACTCACGAGACGTGCCCCACCACGCCACCGCAGCCCTTGCTCGTCGGCTCCCTAGAGCACCTGCGAAAGGAACCGCTGAAGCCGCTCGCTCCGCGGAGCGTCGAAGATCGCCTCCGGAGCGCCCTGTTCGACGATCTTCCCGGCGTCCATGAACGCGACCTCGTCGGCGACGCTGCGCGCGAAACCCATCTCGTGGGTGACCACGAGCAGCGTCAGCCCGCGCTCGGCCAGCCCCGCCATCAGGGTGAGGACGCCCTTGACCAGCTCCGGGTCGAGCGCGCTGGTCGCCTCGTCGAACAGCATGACCTCGGGCTCCATGGCGAGCGCCCGCGCGATCGCGACCCGCTGCTGCTGCCCGCCGGAGAGCGCGCTCGGCCGGTACGGCGCCTTGTCGGCGAGGCCGACCTCGGCGAGGCGGGCGTGCGCGATCTCCGCCGCCTCCTCCTTGCCGAGTTTGCGCACACTGCGCAGCGGCAGGGTGATGTTGTCCAGCACGCTGCGGTGCCCGAACAGGTTGAAGTGCTGGAACACCATCCCGACCCGCTGCCGCAGCGCGTCCGGATCGGACGAGATGACGCTCTCGCCGCCCAGCAGCAGGTCGCCCGAATCGGGTTCCTGTAGCCGGTTCACGCAGCGCAGCAGCGTCGACTTGCCGGAGCCGGACGGCCCGATGATGCAGGTCGTGCGGCCCTTCTCGACCTTGAGGTTCACACCCTTCAGCACTTCGAGGGTGCCGAAGGAGACATGGATGTCGCGGAGTTCGACGCTGGAAGAACGGACGGCGGTTGTCATGACATCGGCACCTTTCCGGCGTTCAGGAGTTCCGGTTCGCCGCCCTCGTCGTCGACGCGGACCTTCCGCCCGGTGCGCAGCTTCTTGTCGATGTAGTTGACCAGATGCGTCAGCGGCACGGTGATCACCAGGTAGACGGCACCGGCGGCGACCAGCGGCGACAGGTTCCCGGTGTTCGCCGCGAGATCCTGCCCGATGCGGAACAGGTCGCGCTGCTCGGCGAGGAAACCGAGGAAGTACACCAGGCTGGAGTCCTTGACCAGCGCGATGAACTGGTTCACCAGCGCGGGCAGCACCCGCCGCACACCCTGCGGGATGACGACGAGCGTCATCGCCTTGGTGTAGCTCATGCCCAGCGCGCGGCTGGCCTCCATCTGTCCTTTTTCGACACTCTGGATACCGGCGCGGAAGATCTCGCCGATGTACGCGGCGGCGATCAGGCTCAGCGCCAGAATGCCCAGCGGGTACGGATTCCGCGACAGCGACGGGATGAGGATCCCGCCGCCCTGCCCGATCACCAGGATGGTCAGGATCGCGGGCAGGCCGCGGAAGATGTCGGTGTACACCCGGGCGGGCCAGCGCAGCCACGCCTTGCTGGACAGGCCCATCGTGGCCAGCAGCATGCCGAGCACGGTGCCGATCAGCGCCGAGAACACCGACAGGATCAGTGTGTTCAGCAGGCCGGTCCCGAGGAGGTCGGGGAAGACCTCCCAGATGTACTCCCAGTTCAGGAAGGTGTTGAGGAAATCGTCCACTTACTTCTGCCCGGCCTTGAACTCCGCGGGCACCGGCGCGTTCGGTTCGAACCGCTGGTGCACCCTTTCCCAGGTCCCGTCGGCGATGACCGCCTTGAGCCCGGCGTTGATCTTGCCCGCCAATTCGGTGTTGCCCTTCTTGACCGCGAAACCGTGCGGGATCGTCGTGGTGATCGCCTTGACCACCTTGAGTTTCGCGTCCGGGTTCTTCGCCGCGTAGTCCTCGGCGGTCGCCTGGTCGAAGATCGCGCCGTCGATGGCGCCCGATTTCAGCGCGGCGAGGGCGGCGGCGTCCTGCGGGAACTTCACCGCCTGCGCGGTGGGCGCGTTGGCGGTCAGCCAGCTGTCCGAAACCGTGCCCTGGACGACACCGATCCGCTTGCCCGCCAAGGATTTCTCGTCGGTGATCGCGACGCCTTCGCGGGTCTCGATGCCGAGCGACTGGTAGTTGTACGGCGTCGAGAAGTCGACGGTCTTGCGGCGTTCGTCGGTCTGCGAGATCCCCGAGCTGCCGATGTCGAACTTCCCGGTGGCGACCTGGCCGAGCAGCGCCGAGAACTCCGTGGAGACGAACTCGAGTTTCAGGTTCTGGTGCGCGGCGATGGCCTTCAGCAGCTCGTTGTCGAACCCGGTGAACACGCCGTTTTCCTGATAGGCGTTGGGTTTCGAGTCGCTGAGGGTGCCGACGCGCAAGGTTTTCGCGCCGGCGTCTTCACCGCCGCCGCACGCCGCCAGCACGGTCACGAGAGAGGCTGCAGTAAGAGCACCAACGACGGCGGCGAGTGACTTCCTTTTCATCGTGATCCTCACGCCTTGAACTGGTCCGGGACCGGGGCCGTCGGCAGGAACTTCTCGTGCAGCTTGACCCAGGTGCCGTCGGCGATGACCTGTTTGAGGCCCTCGTTGATCTTGGTGAGCAGCTCGCTGTTGCCCTTCTTCACCGCGAAGCCGTGGGGCACGTCGGTGGTGAAGGATTTGACGACCTTGAGCTTCGTGTCGGCGCTCTCCTTGACGTTCGTCTCGGCGATCGCCTGGTCGAGGATGTAGGCGTCGACGGCTCCGCTCTTGAGCGCGGCCAGCGCCGGGGCGTACCCCGGGAAGCGCACGGCCTGCGCGTCGGGCACCGTCGAGGTGAGCCACTTGTCGCCGACGGTGGCCTGGATGACCGCGACCCGCTTGCCGGACAGGCCCTTCTCCTCGGTGATCGGCGAGCCGTCCTTGGTCTGGATGCTCATGACCTCGAAGTTGTACGGGCTGGAGAAGTCGACGTTCTTCTTGCGCTCGTCGGTCTGCGCGATGGCCGAGCTGCCGATGTCGAACTGGTTGTTCGCGACCTGGCCCAGCAGCGAGGAGAAGTCGGTCGACGCGAATTCGAGCTTCAGGTTCTGCTTGGCGGCGATGGCCTTCAGCAGTTCGTTGTCGAAGCCGGTGTAGTTGCCGTTCTCGACGTAGATGTTCGGCGGCGCGTCGCTCAGCGTCCCGACGCGCAGGGTCTTCTCGGTGGCGGACTCGCCACCACCGCAGGCGGCGAGCACGGCGACGAGGCCCGCGGCCAGCGTGGCGAGGAAGGCTTTCTTCATGGTTTTCAGACCCCCGCGTTCTGCACGGGCAGGCCGGGGCCGCCCTGTTCGAGTTCCTTGGGCAGCGGCTCGGTCTTGAAGAACCGGGCGTGCAGGCGGGCGACGGTGCCGTCCGCCACGGCCTTCGCGAGGCCGTCGTTGAGCTTCTTCAGCAGTTCCTTGTTGTCCTTGCGGACGGCGAACGCGGACGGCGTGTCCTTGGTCTCGACGGTGTAGCCGAACTCCAGCGGCACGTCCGGGTTCTGGTCGATGTACTTCTGCCCGATGTCCTTCGGCACGACCCAGCCGTCGAGGCTGCCCGCCTTCAGCTGCGCGAAACCGGCGTTGTAGTCGGGGAAACGGACGACGTTGGCGCCCGGCACCTTGCCGCTGGCGAAGTCGTCCTGCACCGACGCCTGCACGACGCCGAGCCGCTTGCCGTTGAAGGCTGCGACGTCCTTGAGGGACGCGCCCTTCTTGGTGAGGATCGTGGTGAACCCGGTGCTGTAGCCGTTGGTGAAGGCGACGGTCTTCTTGCGGGCCTCGGTGGTGGAGATCGTGGAGCTGCCGATGTCGAACTTGTTGGTGGCGACGGCGGCGAGCAGGCCGGCGAACTCGGTGCCGACGAACTCGACCTCGAAGCCCTCGCGTTTCGCGATGTCGCGCAGCAGTTCGTTGTCGTAGCCGGTGAAGGTGCCGTTCTCCAGGTAGATGGACGGCGGCGCGTCGGTCAGGGTGCCGACCCGCAGCTTCTGGCCGGTCGTGCTCGCGTCACCGGAGCCACAGGCGGCGAGGGCGAGGGTGGCCGCTCCGGCGGTGACGATGGCGACGATTTTCGACAGCGTGGATCTCATCGCTTCTTCCGTGGGTTCGGCGCGCAAGGCGCGATACAAACACGCCAGGCCGCCTCATGGGCGGCCTGGCGCTCCGGGTTCAGCGATCGAGATTAGGCATTTCGCCCGATCGAGTAACTTCGTCTCACTCTGTGAACGCCCCGTGGTGGGGCTGCTCACAACGCGCGTGAAGGCCCCCTTCCCTCGGTTGAGCCGAGGGAAGGGGGCCATAACGCGCGGTCAGTGGATACGGGGCGGCGAGTACTTCGCCGCATTAGGGAAACGCAACAGAATGCAC
>NZ_JBHXIB010000104.1:0-2222 GCF_042723975.1 Amycolatopsis sp. NPDC058340
TCTAAACCCAGCTCGCGTACCGCTTTAATGGGCGAACAGCCCAACCCTTGGGACCGACTACAGCCCCAGGATGCGATGAGCCGACATCGAGGTGCCAAACCTCCCCGTCGATGTGGACTCTTGGGGGAGATAAGCCTGTTATCCCCGGGGTAGCTTTTATCCGTTGAGCGATGGCCCTTCCATGCGGAACCACCGGATCACTAAGCCCGACTTTCGTCCCTGCTCGACTTGTAGGTCTCGCAGTCAAGCTCCCTTATGCCTTTACACTCTACGAATGATTTCCAACCATTCTGAGGGAACCTTTGGGCGCCTCCGTTACTCTTTAGGAGGCGACCGCCCCAGTCAAACTGCCCACCTGACACTGTCTCCCCGCCCGATAAGGGCGGCGGGTTAGAAGGTCAATACAGCCAGGGTAGTATCCCACCGATGCCTCCACCGAAGCTGGCGCTCCGGTTTCCAAGGCTCCTACCTATCCTGTACAAGCTGTACCAACATTCAATATCAGGCTGCAGTAAAGCTCCACGGGGTCTTTCCGTCCTGTCGCGGGTAACCTGCATCTTCACAGGTATTAAAATTTCACCGGATCCAGGGTTGAGACAGTGCCCAAATCGTTACGCCTTTCGTGCGGGTCGGAACTTACCCGACAAGGAATTTCGCTACCTTAGGACCGTTATAGTTACGGCCGCCGTTTACTGGGGCTTCAATTCAGAGCTTCTCCCGTAAGGGATAACCCCTCCTCTTAACCTTCCAGCACCGGGCAGGCGTCACCCCCTATACTTCGCCTTACGGCTTCGCAGAGACCTGTGTTTTTGCTAAACAGTCGCCTGGGCCTATTCACTGCGGCTCTCTCGGGCTTGCACCCTAACAGAGCACCCCTTCTCCCGAAGTTACGGGGTCATTTTGCCGAGTTCCTTAACGAGAGTTCTTCCGCGCGCCTTAGAATTCTCTTCTCGCCTACCTGTGTCGGTTTGCGGTACGGGCACCTTACATCTCACTAGAGGCTTTTCTTGGCAGCGTGGAATCAGGAACTTCGGTACTATATTTCCCTCGCCATCACAGCTCCGCCTTAATGGAAACGGGATTTGCCTCGTTTCCGGCCTAACTGCTTGGACGCGCATATCCAACAGCGCGCTGACCCTATCCTTCTGCGTCCCCCCATCGTTCAAACGATGTATAGGTGGTACAGGAATATCAACCTGTTGTCCATCGCCTACGCCTTTCGGCCTCGGCTTAGGTCCCGACTAACCCTGAGCGGACGAGCCTTCCTCAGGAAACCTTAGGCATTCGGTGGACGGGATTCTCACCCGTCTTTCGCTACTCATACCGGCATTCTCACTTCTAAGCGCTCCACCAGTCCTTCCGGTCTGGCTTCACAGCCCTTAGAACGCTCTCCTACCACTGTTCGAAGAACAGTCCGCAGCTTCGGTGATACGTTTAGCCCCGGTACATTTTCGGCGCAGAGTCACTCGACCAGTGAGCTATTACGCACTCTTTAAATGGTGGCTGCTTCTAAGCCAACATCCTGGTTGTCTAAGCAACTCCACATCCTTTTCCACTTAACGTATACTTTGGGACCTTAGCTGGCGGTCTGGGCTGTTTCCCTTTCGACTACGGATCTTATCACTCGCAGTCTGACTCCCAAGGATAAGTCATCGGCATTCGGAGTTTGACTGAATTCGGTAACCCGGTAGGGGCCCCTAGTCCAATCAGTGCTCTACCTCCAAGACTCTTACCTTGAGGCTAGCCCTAAAGCTATTTCGGAGAGAACCAGCTATCTCCAGGTTCGATTGGAATTTCTCCGCTACCCACACCTCATCCCCGCACTTTTCAACGTGCGTGGGTTCGGGCCTCCATTCAGTGTTACCTGAACTTCACCCTGGACATGGGTAGATCACCTGGTTTCGGGTCTACGACCACGTACTCAATTCGCCCTATTCAGACTCGCTTTCGCTGCGGCTCCGCCTCTTCAGCTTAACCTTGCACGGGATCGTAACTCGCCGGTTCATTCTACAAAAGGCACGCCATCACCCGTTAACGGGCTCTGACTATTTGTAGGCACACGGTTTCAGGATCTCTTTCACTCCCCTTCCGGGGTGCTTTTCACCTTTCCCTCACGGTACTGGTTCACTATCGGTCACTAGGGAGTATTTAGCCTTGGGAGATGGTCCTCCCGGATTCCGACGGAATTTCACGTGTTCCGCCGTACTCAGGATCCACTCAGG
>NZ_JBHXIB010000105.1:0-1748 GCF_042723975.1 Amycolatopsis sp. NPDC058340
CGTGGGGTCGCATTGGGCTTCGGCTTTCAAACCCCCACCCCCCCACCCCCCCCCCACGTCACCGAGGGAGCAAGGGACCTTTGCTACCACTTGGCGGGTCAGGCGGCCGGCTCGTCGGGAATGCCGGAAATCTCCCGTCCGCCACCCTCCAGCAGCCGCGGCCGCGCCTCGGCCTCCGGGAAGACCCACTTCTTGAACGACCACCACCGGAACGCCGTGCCGAGCAGAGTCCCGACGAGCACGCCGCTGACGAAGTCGGCGACCTCCTGGGTCAGCAGCGAGACATGCGGCTGCTCCAGCTCGAACACGTACCGCGAAACCAGCTGCGGCAGCGCGTTGAGGCCGAGCGCGATCGCGCTGAGCAGGAAGAACAGCGCCGCTTCGTGCGCGCGCTCACGGCCGCCGCGGGAGCGAAAGGACCATTCGCGGTTCGCGACGTACGAGAAAACGGTCGCCACCAGGACGCCGATGATCAGCGCGGTCACCGGTTTGTCGGTCAGCACGGTGAACTTCAGCCCGTAGGTGATCGTCATCGTGATGACGAAACTCGCGCCCCCGACCAGGACGAACCGCAGCAGTTCGCGATGCTTCCCGAGCATGCGGGCGACGCTACTGGAAAACGCGGTCGACCACTCCGTTGGGCTGGGTGGACGGCTTGGACTTGCCGGGCCGCGGCGGCGCGCTGGTGGTCGTGGTCGTCTCCGGCTGGGCCGGTTCTTGCTGCGCGGGCTCCGAAGACGTCGCGGAGGGCGAAGGCTTCTTCGGAGGGACAGGCCACCCTGGCCGTCCAGGCTTCGTCGTGTCCGGAGGATCCGAAGGCTTCGAAGTGACCGAAGGCAGCGAAGGCACCGTAGTCGGCGGAAGCAGCGCGTTGCCGTCACAGTGGTGGCGCCAGCAGTCGAGGTAGACGGCGACCGGCTTCGCCTTGGCGGCGCCGAGGGTGGCGTTCACCGTCACAGGCATCCCATTCGCCGGGCGGCCCTTCAGCCGCACCGTCAGGTGTGCCTCACGCCCCGGAGCCAGCGAGCCGCGCGAAGTGCACGACGCGCCTTCGCCGGTCGGAGTGCATCGGATGCCGGAGAAGCTCGACCAGTAGAGAATGCGGTGGTCGAGAGTGATCGTCACCGGCTTCGTCGACTCGCCGGTGTTCTTCACGTGGATGCTCATCCGCGGATTGGGGAACCAGGGGAACGACGAAATCCAGTCGGCGTCGGCGCGCAGGGTGAGCGCGTCCTGCGGCGACGGAACCTTGACCTTCACCTCGATCGACACCTTGATCTGCGCGCCCGCCGTCACCGAACCGGTGACCACGCTGCCGTCCTCGGCCGTCGCGTCGGCGCGCAGCCGGAACTTCAGCACCGCGGACTGTCCGGGTTCGAGGCCGGTACCGGTCCGGCAGGTCACCGTGCCGGTGCCGCCGGGGCAGCTCACCGTGATCGGACCGGGTGCCTGCTGCCGGAAACCGCCGGCGCCCATCGCGCCACCGCCTCCGGCGGCGTTGACGGCCCGCACGCCCTTGGGCAGATTCAGCGAGACCGCCACGGGCTCGGATTTCGAACCGCCGTCGTTGCGCACGGTGATCGGCAGGTCGGCCGCTTCGCCGGGCCTGAGCTGGACACCGCCGGGCGGGGTCGACGCCGTCATCACCGGAGGCCCCGGGATCACCGGCGCGGGCGCGGGCGGCTCGGCGGGGGCAGGCGCCGGGGCCGGAGCCGGGGGTGGCACCTGCTGGGCGGGCGGCACGGGCT
>NZ_JBHXIB010000107.1:0-1297 GCF_042723975.1 Amycolatopsis sp. NPDC058340
GCGAAAGCCACTCAGTGTCAGGGTGGTTGTGCTGCTCGTGTGAGTGGTTAGGGTCCGGTCTTGGTCGCGTGGTGACTCTGAAAGCCACTGCCTTGCTGGCTTGTGAAAGAACTGTCCAGCGTGATCAAGGTCCGGGCCTGGCTGGCCTGACTTGATAGAAGCGTGGACTAGACGCGTCAACCTCGACTGAGGTGTGTCCGACCAGCCCGGCCCGGAAAGGTGCACCCGTTCTCCGGCTAGGGAAGGAACACGCGCGTGTCCATGGTGGTCATCGGGATAGATCCGCACAAGTCCAGTCACACCGCGGTCGCTGTCGATCAGGCCGGACGGAAACTGGCCTGCAAGACCGTCCGCTCCGACAACGACGGACTCCTCCGCCTGCGGGCCTGGGCCGCCCGGTTCGGGACCGAGCTGGTCTGGGCGGTCGAGGACGGCCGCGGTGTCGCCGGGCGGCTGGTCCACGCCCTGATCGGCACCGGCGCCCCCGTGAAATGGGTGCCCCCGAAGCTGATGGCCGCCTGCCGGGCCTCGGCCCGCACCCGCGGCAAGTCCGACCCGATCGACGCCCTCGCCGTCGCCCGCGCAGCCCTGCGCGAACCCAGCCTGCCGACCGCGCACCTGGACCAGCAAGCCCTGGACCTGCGGCTGCTGACCGACCGACGCGAGAACCTGGTCAACCGCCGCACCGCCAGCATCAACCAGCTGCGCTGGCACCTGCACGACCTCGATCCCGACCTCGACCAGAACCACCACGACCTGACCAGGCCACGCACACTCGCCACCCTCACCAGCGCGATCACCGCCCTCGACCCCAGCGTCCGCCGCGACCTCGCCCTCGACCTCCTCACCGAGATCACCACCCTCGGCCAGCAAATCACCCAGCTCGAACACCAGCTCACCGACCGAGTCCAGCCCCTGGCCCCCACACTCCTGTCCATCACCGGCGTCGGCACGATCACCGCCGCGAAAATCATCGGCGAAACCGCCGGCATCACCCGATTCCGCTCACCAGCCGCCTACGCCATGCACACCGGCACCGCACCCATCCCCGTCTGGACCAGCAACAAACCCCACTACCGCCTCAACCGCGGCGGCAACCGACAACTCAACACCTGCATCCACCGCATCGCCATCACCCAACTCGCCCACCACCCACCAGCCCGCCACTACCACGACACCTGGACCACAAACCACCCCCACGCCACCACCAAAGCCGCACTCCGAGCACTCAAACGACACCTCACCAACACCATCTACCAAGCACTCAAAGCAGACTTGACATAGAAGCTTCTTTCGC
>NZ_JBHXIB010000108.1:0-1125 GCF_042723975.1 Amycolatopsis sp. NPDC058340
TAACAAGGTAGCCGTACCGGAAGGTGCGGCTGGATCACCTCCTTTCTAAGGAGCACTTCTTACCGATCCCTTCGGGGTGAGGTCAGAGGCCAGTTCATCAGCGAACGTCTGATGCTGGTTGCTCATGGGTGGAACGTTGACTACTCGGTTCAGGAACGGGCCGGTGGCTGCTAGTACTGCTCTTCGGAGCGTGGAACGCAGGTCACGAGGGGCGAGGGTGTCGGGCACGCTGTTGGGTGTCTGAGGGTACGGCCGTGAGGTCGCCTTCAGTGCCGGCCCCAGTGCACTCGGGATGTTGTCCCGGGGTGATGGGTGGTTGGTCGTTGTTTGAGAACTGCACAGTGGACGCGAGCATCTGTGGCCAAGTTTTTAAGGGCGCACGGTGGATGCCTTGGCACCAGGAACCGATGAAGGACGTGGGAGGCCACGATAGTCCCCGGGGAGCCGTCAACCAGGCTTTGATCCGGGGGTGTCCGAATGGGGAAACCCGGCAGTCGTCATGGGCTGTCACCCGCTGCTGAACACATAGGCAGTGTGGAGGGAACGCGGGGAAGTGAAACATCTCAGTACCCGCAGGAAGAGAAAACAACCGTGATTCCGGGAGTAGTGGCGAGCGAAACCGGATGAGGCCAAACCGTATGCGTGTGATACCCGGCAGGGGTTGCGCATGCGGGGTTGTGGGAATTATCTTGATCGGTCTGCCGGCCGGTCGGCGAGTCAGAAACCGTTGATGTAGGCGAAGGACATGCGAAAGGTCCGGCGTAGAGGGTAAGACCCCCGTAGCTGAAACATCTACGGCTCGTTTGAGAGACACCCAAGTAGCACGGGGCCCGAGAAATCCCGTGTGAATCTGGCGGGACCACCCGCTAAGCCTAAATATTCCCTGGTGACCGATAGCGGATAGTACCGTGAGGGAATGGTGAAAAGTACCGCGGGAGCGGAGTGAAATAGTACCTGAAACCGTGTGCCTACAAGCCGTGGGAGCGTCGCTGTGTGTGCTTGCACATGCAGTCGTGACTGCGTGCCTTTTGAAGAATGAGCCTGCGAGTTTGCGGTGTGTTGCGAGGTTAACCCGTGTGGGGAAGCCGTAGCGAAAGCGAGTCCGATTAGGGCGGTGTAGTAGCG
>NZ_JBHXIB010000109.1:0-1089 GCF_042723975.1 Amycolatopsis sp. NPDC058340
CGCGCGCAGGAGCTGGAGCATTCCGACACCTATCCCGCCGACATCGTCGAGGGGATGAAGGAGATGGGCCTGTTCGGGCTCACCATCCCGGAGGAGTACGGCGGCCTCGGCGAATCGCTGCTGACCTACGCGCTCGTGGTCGAGGAGATCGCACGCGGCTGGATGAGCGTCTCCGGTGTCATCAACACGCATTTCATCGTGGCGCACATGATCAAGCAGCACGGGACGCCGGAGCAGAAGCAGCACTTCCTGCCGCGCATGGCGACCGGCGAGGTCCGCGGCTCGTTCTCGATGTCCGAGCCGGACCTCGGCTCCGACGTCGCCGCGATCAAGACCCGCGCCCGCAGGACCGACGACGGTTACGTCATCGACGGGTCGAAGATGTGGCTGACCAACGGCGGCAGCTCCAACCTGATCGCGCTGCTGGTCAAGACCGACGAAGGCGCGGAGAAGGCCCACCAGAACCTCACCACGTTCCTGGTCGAGAAGCCCGAGGGCTTCGGCGAGGTCGCGCCCGGCCTCACCATCCCCGGCAAGATCGACAAGATGGGCTACAAGGGCGTCGACACCACCGAGGCGGTGTTCGACGGCTACAAGATCGGCGCCGACAAGGTCCTCGGCGAAGCGCCGGGCAAGGGCTTCGCGTACATGATGGACGGTGTCGAGGTCGGCCGCGTCAACGTCGCCGCCCGCGCCTGCGGTATCGCGATCCGCGCGTTCGAGCTCGCCGTCGAGTACGCCCAGCAGCGCAAGACCTTCGGCAAGGCCATCGCCGAACACCAGGCGATCGCGTTCAAACTCGCCGAGATGGCCACCAAGGTCGAGGCCGCGCACCTGATGATGGTCAACGCCGCCCGCCTCAAGGACTCCGGCGCCCGCAACGACGTCGAGGCAGGCATGGCGAAGCTGATCGCCAGCGAATACTGCGCCGAAGTCACCCAGGACTCGTTCCGCATCCACGGCGGCTACGGCTACTCCAAGGAATACGAGATCGAACGCCTCATGCGCGAGGCCCCGTTCCTGCTCATCGGCGAAGGCACCAGCGAAATCCAGAAGACCATCATCAGCCGCGGCCTGCTCCGCGAATAC
>NZ_JBHXIB010000110.1:0-1083 GCF_042723975.1 Amycolatopsis sp. NPDC058340
TTTGGGGGTGAAGCTGAGAATTTAAGCGCCAGTAAACGGCGGTGGTAACTATAACCATCCTAAGGTAGCGAAATTCCTTGTCGGGTAAGTTCCGACCTGCACGAATGGCGTAACGACTTTCCGGCTGTCTCAACCACAGGCCCGGCGAAATTGCACTACGAGTAAAGATGCTCGTTACGCGCGGCAGGACGGAAAGACCCCGGGACCTTTACTATAGTTTGGTATTGGTTTTCGGTTCGGCTTGTGTAGGATAGGTGGGAGACTGTGAAGCTGGCACGCTAGTGTTGGTGGAGTCGTTGTTGAAATACCACTCTGGTCGGATTGGGAATCTGAACCTCGGACCATGATCTGGTTCAGGGACAGTGCCTGATGGGTAGTTTAACTGGGGCGGTTGCCTCCTAAAGAGTAACGGAGGCGCCCAAAGGTTCCCTCAGCCTGGTTGGCAATCAGGTGTTGAGTGCAAGTGCACAAGGGAGCTTGACTGTGAGACAGACATGTCGAGCAGGGACGAAAGTCGGGACTAGTGATCCGGCACCACCTGGTGGAAGGGGTGTCGCTCAACGGATAAAAGGTACCCCGGGGATAACAGGCTGATCTTGCCCAAGAGTCCATATCGACGGCATGGTTTGGCACCTCGATGTCGGCTCGTCGCATCCTGGGGCCGGAGTAGGTCCCAAGGGTTGGGCTGTTCGCCCATTAAAGCGGCACGCGAGCTGGGTTTAGAACGTCGTGAGACAGTTCGGTCCCTATCCGCCGCGCGCGTAGGATACTTGAGGAAGGCTGTCCCTAGTACGAGAGGACCGGGACGGACGAACCTCTGGTATGCCAGTTGTCACGCCAGTGGCATGGCTGGTTGGCCACGTTCGGAAGGGATAACCGCTGAAGGCATCTAAGCGGGAAGCCTGTTCCAAGATGAGGTATCCCACCCCTTTGTGGGTTAAGGCCCCCAACAGACCATTGGGTTGATAGGCCAGAAATGGAAGCACAGTAATGTGTTGTCGAGTTGACTGGTACTAATAGGCCGAGGACTTGCCCACAAAGATGTTACGCATCCACTCTACAGCTCTGAAACACCACACAACC